>JAJDAR010000176.1 GCA_029261775.1 Deltaproteobacteria bacterium
GGCTCCGGCTCGAAGGCCAGGCGTTCGGCGTGCCGGGTCATGCGCGGCGCCTCACCCAGCACGACCGACAGGGGCAGATCGATCGGTGCCTCCCCGAAGTGCTCGTCCCCGACCCGCAGGTGGCCCTCGGTCGTGGCGTGACCCACGACCGCGACGGGGCAGCGCTCCCGCGCGCAGAGCGCCTCGAAGCTCGCGAGCGCCTCCGGCGCCACGGCCATCACGTAGCGTTCCTGGGCTTCGTTGCACCAGAGCTCGAGAGGCGACATCCCGGTGTCGTCGCTGGGCACCCGACGCAGCTCGAGGTCGGCGCCCCGGCCGCACTGGTCCACCAGCTCGGGCAGGGCATTCGAGAGACCGCCCGCTCCGACGTCGTGGATCGACAGGAGCGGATTGTTCTCGCCCATCGCCCAGCAGCGGTCGATCACCTCCTGGCAGCGTCGCTGCATCTCGGGGTTGCCACGCTGCACCGAGGCGAAGTCCAGGTCTTCGGCGCTGGCCCCGCTCGCCATCGACGAGGCGGCGCCGCCGCCGAGACCGATCAGCATTGCGGGTCCGCCCAGGACCACGAGGGCAGCGCCGGCGGGAATCGGCTCCTTGTCCACGTGCGAGGGCCGAACGTTGCCGAGCCCCCCCGCGATCATGATCGGCTTGTGGTATCCGCGGACCTCGCGGCCCGCGGGGCCGACCACCTCCTCCTCGAAGGTGCGGAAGTAGCCGCACACGTTGGGGCGACCGAACTCGTTGTTGAACGCGGCGCCCCCGATCGGTCCCTCGAGCATGATCTCGAGCGCCGACGCCATGCGGTCCGGCCGCCCGAAGTCCTGCTCCCAGGGCTGCTCGAGCCCCGGGATCCGCAGGTTCGAGACCGAGAAGCCGGTCAGCCCGGCCTTCGGCTTGCCGCCTCGGCCCGTCGCGCCCTCGTCGCGGATCTCACCCCCCGAGCCCGTCGCGGCGCCGGGGAAGGGCGAGATCGCCGTCGGGTGGTTGTGGGTCTCCACCTTCATGAGGATCGGAACCGGCTCGGTGTGCGCGCGGTAGACCCCCGTGTCGGGATCCGGAAAGAAGCGCTCGGCCCGCGCACCCGCGATCACCGCCGCGTTGTCGTGATAGGCGGAGAGGACCCCATCGGGGGATCGGTCCGTGGTGTTGCGGATCATGCCGAAGAGCGATCGCGGCTGGCGAACTCCGTCCACGAACCACTCGGCGTTGAAGATCTTGTGCCGGCAGTGCTCGGAGTTGGCCTGCGCGAACATCATCAGCTCGACGTCGGTCGGGTCCCGCCCGAGCGCGCGGAAGGCATCGACGAGGTAGTCGATCTCGTCCTTGGAGAGCGCGAGGCCGAGGTCGGTGTCGGCCTCCTCGAGCGCGTCGCGCCCCCGGCCCAGCACCTCGATCCGCTCCAGGGGTCGCGGGGCGAGCTGTCGGAAGAGCGCCGTCGGTGGCCGATCTGCCGGCAGCACGGTCTCGGTCATGCGGTCGTGCAGAAGCGGTGCCGCGGCCGCCGCCTCCACCTGGGGAACCCCGGACAGCCGATAGACGATCCCGCGCTCGACCCGGCGGACCTCGCGCAGCCCGCAGATGTGCAGGATGTCGGTGGCCTTGGAGGACCAGGGCGAGCGGGTTCCGAGCCGCGGTACGACCAGCAACGCCGCGTCCGCGCCCAGGACCGGGTCGGGGCCGCTCTCCCCCGTGGGACCATCGCTGAGCAGCCGGGAGAGGCGCAGCTCCGCCTCTCGGGTCAGCGGGGCCGCCAGATCGACGAAATGCCGGTATTCGGCGTCGACGGCGGATGCCGTCGGCACCTGAGCGCGCAATCGGGCCAGGATCTGGGTGGCCCGGGCCGGCGTCAACGCGGGCCTGCCTCGGAGCTCGAGCATGGGTTCCTCGAAAGCGCGGTGGCTCGGGGGGTTCGAGGGACGACGGCATTCTAGGCACTCGGCGGCGGAACGCACGGCCGCGAGTCCGCTCTCAGCGGGTGCGTTTCACCTCAAGCGGCGATTCGGATCACCCGATACGCACCCTCACCGCCGAGGACCTGTCTTGCCCGCGGACCGCCCCCCGCCGAGCGCCGATCCCGCCCAGGGTCCGGCCCACATCTTCGGGTCGTCCTCGGACGAGATGCTGAGCTGGGTCGCCCATCTCACGACCGAGGCCCATCACGGCGTCGGGCACCTGCTCGGGCGGCGCGATCGGTTGCTGGCCTCGGCGCTGCTCGATGCGCTGGTGGCCCTGATGGACCACTTCACGCCGGCCCGCGGCAGCGCGGCCCTGGCGCGGACCTGCGTCAGCGGCATTGCCTGGATCGTCGACGGCCGTGCGCTGCAGATCGAGACCTTCGCGGCTCGGCGCGGCAACGCCTTCGATCACGTGCTGCGATCGGGCTGCTGCTTCCTCCGCACCCACCTCGACACGATCCGCGACGTCGTCTTCGGCACGCCGAGCGACCGACCGCAGGCCCGCGTCCGCATGCTGGCCGAGCGATTCCAGGAGGACGCCGGCGTCTCTCCCTGGGAGGCGCACGGTGTCGCCACCCTGTCGCTCGTCCTGCTGGCGGTGGCGACGGCCAACGATCTCGTCGCGTTGAGCGACGAGCAGGTCATCGAGGCGATCGTCGACCGCTGTACGCGCGACGTCTCGGATCCGGTCCAGCCGCCGCTCGGCAGGAGCGGGGTGAGCTAGGCGCGCTTGCGCCCGCGGCCGGTCTTCGGCTCGGCCTTCTTGCGCGCGACCTTCTTCGGTCCCGGCTTCGCCGGCGCGGCGTCGTCACGCTCCGCGAGGCTCTTCTTCAAGGCCGCGACCAGGTCGATGATCTTCTCCTGGGTTTCGGCCGGCTTCGCGACGACGACCTCCTCGCCCGCGACCTTTCGATCCACCGCTTCGAGCACCGCCTGGCGATAGCCGTCCTCGTACTTCTCGGGCTCGAACGCGGACTTGGACAGCTGTTCGATCAACTGGTTCGCGAGCTCGACCTCGGAGGCCTTCAGCTCGACCGGGTCGCCGAACTCGATGTCGTCGAAGTCCCGGATCTCGTCGGCGTAGTGCAAGGTGTGCAGCATCAGGCCGCGTTGTACGGGGCGCAGGAGCACGAGCTGCTGCTTGCCGCGCGTGTTCCAGCGACCGATGGCGACGCGTCCCATCATCGTCATCGACTCGTTGAGGAGGCGATACGCCTTCTGTCCGCCCTTGTCGGGGCCGAGCAGCTGGGCGCCG
>JAJDAR010000177.1 GCA_029261775.1 Deltaproteobacteria bacterium
ATCCTCGCCCGCAAGCTGGCCTGGAGTGGCGAGACCCTGCACGTCGTGCCGCCCGGCGAGGATGCGAACGCCCTCGCGCCGCTCTCTCTCGACCTGCTCGACCCGAGTGACGACCTCGCCAGCGCCTTCACGCGCTTCGGCCTGCAACGTGTCGGCGACCTGCTGCGCCTGCCGGAGCGCGCACTCGTCCAGCGCCTGGGCGCGGGCATCGTGCCCTTCCTCGAGCTCGCTCGCGGTGCGGATCGCGCGCCCCCGCCGTCCGCCGAGATCCCCAGCCACTTCGAGGAGGCCACCGATCTCGAGTTTCCGGTCGGGCAGCTCGAGCCGCTGCTCTTCGTACTGCGCGGCCTGCTCTCGCGCCTGCTCGAACGTCTGCAGTGTCGTGGCCTCGCACTCGGCGATCTCGAGATCGAGCTCGGCTTCGAGAGCGGCGGGCACGACGCGCGCCGGGTCGGCGTCGCGGCGCCCACCCTCGATCCGCGCCTCGCCTTGCGCCTGGTCGCCCTCTCCTTCGAGTCGAAGCCTCCGAGCGACGCGCCCGCCCACGTGCGCATCGCGACCGCAGGCGCGCCGCTGCGCGGCGATCAGCTCGACTTCTTCCGACCCCCCGGCCCGAGCCCCGCCGTGCTCGACCACACCCTGGCCGAGCTCGGTGCGCTGTGCGGCACCGATCTCGTCGGCGCCCCCGCCGTCGCCGACGACCATCGGCCCGACCGCTACGAGCTCGCCCCGTTCCGACCCGATCGCGCGCCCCCGGCCGCGGACGCCCCTCCCGCTTCGCCTCCCCTCCCCCATCTCGCCCTGCGCGCCCTGCGCCCTCCCCTGCCCGCCCAGGTCCACGCCCCGAGCGGCCAGCCCCGCCACTTGCGCAGCGCCCTCGCCAACGGCGAGGTCCTCCACTGCGCCGGCCCCTGGCGCACCACCGGCCGCTGGTGGTCCGAGGACCGCTTCGCCTTCGACCACTACGACGTCCAGACCAGCGACGGCTGGGTCTTCCGCCTACGCCGCGACCACGTCAAGAACGCCTGGTCCATCGACGCCGTCTACGACTGACCCCAGGAAACGAACGCGCGAGGAAGGGGAAGGGGAAGGGGAAGGGGACGTTCGTTTCATTGTTGCACGACTCCAGGATGCGCCGGATTCGGCGGCTCGCCGTGCAACAATGAAACGAACGTCCCCGCTTCTCGTCCCCGCTTCTGTTCCCGCTTCTCACGCTCTCGTTTCGCTCGGCTGGCCGCCTAGTCTTCGCCGCGTTTGATCTGGAGGCTCGGGGCGGCTCGTTCGACGTCGCTCTGGCCGGCGCGGCGGACGACCTTGGTGCCGTACTTGTCGGTGAGCCGGTCCAGGGCCTGGTTGAGCTTGGCGCGCCGCGCCCGTCCGCTCTGGGCGTGGAACAGCGAGAGCTGCTCGGGGCGGGAGATCAGGTTGGTCGTCCCGACGCCGATCAGGCGCACGGGCTCCTGCAGGTCGCAGCGGGCAAGCAGCGCCTGGGCCGCCGCGGCGATCTCGCCACCGTCGTCGGTGGGATCCGCCAGCGTCGCGCGCCGGGTGAGCAGGGGAAAGCCGCGCGGACCGCGTTGCACCCGGCGGGCGAGCTTGACCTTGAGCACGACGGTGCGGGCCTTTGCGTCGCTCCGCCGCAGACGCCGGGCGACCGACTCGGCGTGGGTGAGGATGGCGGCCGACAGCGTACCCAGGTCGGAGACGTCGCTCCCGAAGGTGTTCTCTTCGCTCATCGACACCGCGTCCCGGTACGCCTCCACCTCGCGCACGTCCTGGCCGCGCGCCAGGCGGGCGACCCGCAGACCCCAGTCGCCGAGCAGGCCCTCGACGTGCTTCCCCTCGGCCACCGCCAGGTCACCGATCGTGCGGATCCCGCCGCGCTCGAGCCGCTCGCGGGCGACCGGGCCGACGCCCCAGATGCGACCCACCGGCAGGGGATCGAGGAAGGCGCGCATCCCCGCGGGCTCGATCTCCAGCAGCCCGTCCGGCTTGGCGCAGTCGCTCGCGATCTTGGCGACCATCTTGATCGGCGCGATGCCCACCGAGATGGCCAGACCCGTCTCCTCCCGCACCGTCGCGCGCAGCCGCTCGGCGACGCCCCGCGCCGGGCCGAGCAGCCGCTCGGTCCCCGTCAGGTCGAGGAAGGCCTCGTCGAGCGAGAGCCCTTCCACGACGGGTGTGAAGCGCCGGAAGATCTCGAAGATCCGCTTCGACTCCGCCGCGTACACCGACATCCGGCCGCGCAGGAAGATCACGTCGGGGCAGAGTTGCCGGGCCTGCGCGCTCGGCATGGCCGAGTGGATGCCGAACTTGCGCGCCTCGTAGGACGCCGCGGAGACCACGCCACGATTGCCGGCCCCCCCCACCACGACCGGCTTCCCATGCAGCGAAGGGTCGTCGCGTTGCTCGATGGACGCGTAGAACGCGTCCATGTCCGCGTGCAGGACCGTCTTGGGGCGGGGGGAGTCCACCCGCCGAGCATACGCCCGGGCGCGGCCCTCCGGGAGCGCTCCCAGACCGCAACGGATACGTTCCGCCGCCATGAGCGAAGCGACCGAGACCCCCGAAGCCTCCGGAACCGGCCCCGCGGCCGGCGTCCGCTGGGACCTCCAACACCTCTACCCCGAGCCCGCCGCCGAGGGGCTCGAAGCGGACCTCGACGCGGCCCTGGCGGCCGCCAAGCGCTTCGCCAAGCGCTACCGGGGCAAGATCGCCGGCCTGGACGCCAAGGCGCTCGCCCGGGCGATCGACGCCTACGAGAAGCTCCAGGAGCCGGTCGGCCGCGCCGCTTCGTACGCGCAGCTGCAGTTCGCGGCGGACACGGCGACCCCGGCCCACGGCGCGCTGCTGCAGCACGTCCAGGAGCGGGGCACCGAGATCCGCCAGCAGCTGCTCTTCTTCGAGCTCGAGTGGGTGGCCGTCGACGAGAAGAGCGCCAAGGCCCTGCTCGCGGCCCCTGCGCTCGCCAAGCGCGCCCACCTGCTTCGCTCGATGCGCCGCTATCAGCCCCACGTGCTCTCCGAGCCCGAGGAGCGCATTCTCGAGGAGACGGCCAACACCGGCGATCGCGCCTGGGGGCGGCTCTTCGACGAGATCCTGTCGGCCGCGCGATTCGAGGTCCAGCTGCCGAACGGTCCCAAGGAGCTCTCGGAGGAGGAGGTGCTGTCGCTCCTCTACGACCCGGATCGGGACAAGCGCAAGGCCGCCGCGCGCGGGCTCACCCAGGGCCTGCAGAGCCAGTCTCACGTGCTCGCCTTCATCTTCAACACCCTCGTGCAGGACAAGGCGACCCATGATCGCCTGCGCAGCTATCCGGACCCGATGCAATCGCGCAATCTCGCGAACGAGATCGAGGGCCCCGCCGTTCGCGCCCTGCTCGACGCCTGCGAGTCGGGCTACCCGATGGTGCAACGCTACTACCGCCTGAAGGGTCAGCTGCTCGGCCTCGACACACTCTACGACTACGACCGCTACGCGCCGATCGGCGAGGTCCGGAGCGAGCGCAGCTTCGACGAGGCGCGACGCATCGTGCTCGAGGCCTACGCCGACTTCTCGCCCGAGATGGCAGAGGTCGCGCGGCGCTTCTTCGACGAGGGCTGGATCGACGCCGAGCTGCGCGAGGGCAAGCGCGGCGGCGCCTTCTCCGCCTCCACGGTGCCCTCCGCCCATCCCTACGTGCTGCTCAACTACACCGGCAACCTGCGCGACGTGATGACCGTCGCCCACGAGCTCGGCCACGGCGTCCATCAGTACCTGGCCCGCGAGCGCGGCCTGTTCGAGCAGAGCACGCCGCTCACGACCGCGGAGACGGCGAGCGTCTTCGGCGAGATGCTCGTCTTCCGCCGGTTGCTCTCGGAGGAGAGCGACCCCAAGGTCCGGCTCGCGCTGCTGTGCGGAAAGCTCGAGGACGCCTTCGCCACGGTCTTCCGGCAGGTCGTGATGACCCGCTTCGAGGAGGCGCTCCACCGGGCGCGCCGCGAAGAGGGCGAGCTGCCGATCCCCCGCATCCACGAGCTCTGGCTCGATGCCAACCGCCCGATGCTCGGTGATGCGGTACAGCTCACCGACGACTATGCCTGGTGGTGGCTGTACATCCCCCACTTCGTGCACTCGCCCTTCTACTGCTACGCCTACGCGTTCGGAGAGCTGCTGGTGCTCGCTCTGGTGCGCCGTTACGACGAGGAGGGCGAGGCCTTCGTTCCGCGCTATCTCGAGCTGCTGCGTGCCGGGGGCTCCGCCTCTCCGCCGGAGCTGCTCGAGCGTGTCGGCCTCGACATCGGCGACCCGTCCTTCTGGCAGGGCGGCCTGACCCTGCTCTCCGAGATGGTCGACGAAGCCTGCGCCCTGGCCGACGAGCTCGGTGTCGCCGATCCGGCCCTGGCCGAGGAACGCGCCGCCGCAGACGGCTAGCCGCGCCGCCCGCGCAGTCGGAGATCAGCAGGCTCCGGCGCTCGCCGCGGCCTCGAGCAGCGCCTGCGGCCCGAAGGGCTTCGCCAGGTAGACGCCGCCCACGGAGTCGAGCAGGACCTTCTGGGCCGTTTCGAGGGGTCGCCCGCTCACCAGCACGACGGCCGGCCGTGGATCGCGGGCGGCCAGGGCGCGCAACAGCGGGAGACAGCCCTCGGGCGCGATGCCAGCGTCGACGAAGGCCACCTGGTAGGCGCCGCCCTCGATGGCCTCCAGCCCGGCCTTGCCGTCGGCTTCGATCGCGACGTCCCAGCGTTCCTTCTCGAGGATCCGGGCGACGAGCTTCTGGACCACGGGCTCGTCGTCGATGACCAGGGCGCGTCGAGACACGCCCTGGAGCATGGCTCAGCCCGGGATTGACGAAGGCGAAGAAAGAGCGAAAACTGGGAGGTCTCGTGACGACCCCCTACGTCGAGCTCCGCAGCCGCAGCGCCTTCTCCTTCCTCGAAGGCGCCTCCAATCCCGAGGACCTCGTCGACGAAGCGGCCCGGCTCGGCCACGAAGTCATCGCCCTCGCCGATCGGGACGGGCTCTACGGCGCCCCCCGCTTCCACGCCGCCGCAGCCCGGCGGGGCCTGCGCGCCATCGTCGGCACCGAGCTCTCCCAGGCCGCCGGCGGCCCGCTCGTGCTGCTGGCCGAGAACCGGAAGGGCTATCGCAACCTGGCCCGGCTGCTCACCGTGGCCCAGGGCAACGCGCCCAAGGGCGAAGCGCGCGTCGGCTTCGACGAGCTCGAGGAGCACGCGGGCGGGCTCACCGCATTGGTCGCGGCCGGGGGCTCCCTCAGCCGTGCGCGGCTCGACCGGCTGGCGGGCATCTACGGCGCGGGCCACACGGCCCTGGGCGTCGCCCGCGCCATGGACCGGGGAATGGAGGGGGAGAACCGCTTCGCCGTGGCCCTGGCCGAGGCCACGCGCTGGCCCGTGGTCGCCTGGGGAGACGTGCGGGTCGCCCGACCCGAGGGCCGGCGGCTGCTCGACGCCTTCACCTGCCTCTTCCACAAGACCCAGCTCGATCGCGCCGGCCGGCTGCTGCTGCCGAACGGCGAGCGCACCCTGCGCCCGCCCGACGAGATGGCGCGACGCTTCGCCGATCGCCCCGCCTGGCTGCACGCAGGCCGCGAGATCTCCGAGCGCTGCGCCTTCACCTTCGAGGATCTCGGCTATCGCTTCCCCACCTACCCCGTACCCGCAGGCGAGAGCCAGGACTCGTGGCTGCGCAAGCTCACCTTCGAAGGTGCGCGCGAGCGCTACGGCCATCCGCTGTCGGCTCGCGCGCGCAGCCAGATCGAGCACGAGCTCGCCGTGATCGCCAAGCTCGAGCTCGCCGGCTACTTCCTGATCGTCTGGGACATCGCGCGCTTCGCCCGCGAGCGCGACATCCTCTGCCAGGGCCGCGGCTCCGCCGCCAACAGCGCCGTCTGCTACGCGCTGGCGATCACCGCCGTCGATCCGGTCGGCATGGAGCTGCTCTTCGAGCGCTTCCTCTCCGAGGAGCGCGGCGAGTGGCCGGACATCGACCTCGACCTGCCCTCGGGCGATCAGCGCGAGGAGACGATCCAGTACGTCTACGAGAAGTACGGACCCCACGGCGTCGGCATGACGGCGACCGTGATCTCCTACCGCACCCGCTCGGCCTTCCGCGAGATCGGCAAGGTGCTCGGGATGGAGCCCGACTTCCTCGATCGGCTGTCCAAGAAGCTGCGCCAGTTCCGCTTTCGCGAGGACCTCGACGACACCCGCGGCATGCTGCGCGAGGCCGGCGTCGATCCGCGCTCACCACGCGTGGCGCTGCTGCTCGAGCTGGCCGAGCAGATGCAGGGGCTGCCGCGGCACCTGGGCCAGCACACCGGCGGGCTGGTCATCGCGCAGGGCCGGCTGGACGAGGTGGTGCCCATCGAGCCCGCTGCGATGCCGGGCCGACGGGTGGTGCAGTGGGACAAGGACGACTGCGCCGACCTCGGCATCATCAAGATCGACCTGCTGGGTCTCGGCATGCTCGACGCGCTCGAGAAGACGATCCCCTTGATCCGCGAGCACGAGGGTGTCGAGATCGATCTCGCCCACCTGCCGGCCGACGATCCCACGACCTACGCCATGATCCAGAAGGCCGACACGGTCGGGGTCTTCCAGATCGAGAGCCGCGCGCAGATGGCGACCCTGCCGCGCATGAAGCCGGCCAACTTCTACGACCTGGTGGTCGAGATCGCGATCATCCGACCGGGGCCGATCGTCGGACAGATGGTGCACCCGTACCTCAATCGCCGCGCCGGTCGCGAGCCCGTCGAGTATCCGCATCCCTCCCTCGAGCCCATCCTGAAGCGCACCCTCGGTGTGCCGATCTTCCAGGAGCAGCTGCTGCGACTCGCCATGGAGGCCGCGGGCTTCAGCGGGGGCGAGGCCGAGGAGCTGCGCCGCGCGATGGGCTTCAAGCGCTCGGTCGAGCGCATGACCCAGATCGAGGATCGCCTGCGCAGCGGCATGGCCGCGCGCGGCATCACGGGCGAGGCCCAGGAGCAGATCGTCCGCGGCATCACCTCCTTCGCCCTGTACGGGTTCCCCGAGTCGCACTCGGCCTCCTTCGCGCTGATCGCCTACGCCTCGGCCTACCTGCGCGCCCACCACCCCGCGGCCTTCCTGGCGGGCATGCTGAATGCCTGGCCGCTCGGCTTCTACAACCCCGCGACGTTGGTGAAGGACGCCCAGCGTCACGGGGTCGAGATCCTGCCCGTCGACGTGTCTCACTCCGACTGGCCCTGCACGCTGCGCACGGAGACGGGAGAGGACGGCCAGCGCAGCCGCCCCGCCGTGCGGATCGGCCTGCGCTTCGTCTCGGGGCTCGCCAAGGAGACCGGCGAGCAGATCGCAGCCGAGCGCCGGCGCGCGCCCTTCGCGAGCCTGGCCGACTTCGCGCAGCGCATCGCACCCAGGCGCAACGAGATCGACTCCCTCGCCGAGGCCGGCACCCTCGCCTCCATCGACCCCGCCGCCCGCACCCGGCGCTCGGCCCTCTGGCAGGTCTCCGCTCTCGAGCGCGATCCGCGCTCGCTGTTCGCGGGCAAGCCACCGCCGGGCAGCGACGCCCCCTCCCCGTTGGCGGAGCTCACCCCGCTCGAGACCACCCTCGCCGACTACCGGACGACCGGCATCACCACCGGCCCCCATGTCATGCAGCACCTTCGCGCCGGGCTCGCCGCGCGGGGCGTGCTCCCGGCGGCCGCCCTGCGCGAGCTGCCGAACGGCCGCTTCGTGCGCACGGCGGGCCACGTGATCGTCCGCCAGCGCCCCGGCTCGGCCAAGGGCTTCTGCTTCTTGACCCTCGAGGACGAGACCGGTACTTCGAATGCCGTGCTCACGCCGAAGGAGTTCGAGCGCCTGCGCATCCCCCTGCACGCGTCGCCGATCCTCGAGGTGGCGGGCACCGTGCAGAACGTGGACGGCGTGATCCACGTGAAGGTGGGCCGCGTGTTCCCGCTGGAGCTCGAGGCCGAGACCGAGGTGAAGGCACCGAAGCGCCCGGGACGCGGAGGCTACGGATCCCACGACTACCACTAGGAGCGCCGGGCGGCCGGCATCGGCGACGTCGGTCCCTCCGAGGAACGATGGGCCGCCCTCCCGCGAGCCACGTCCCTCCCGGGCCTCCAGAACTGCGCGGGCCGCGGGTCCGGCCCGGCCGCTAGTGCGCCGCCAGCTCCTGCCCGCCCGTCGGCGGCCGCAACAGCTTCCACAGGCTCACCCCGAGCCCCATGCCGAAGACCACGCTGAGGAAGCCGAACCCGATCCGCCCCACCCAACTCTCGGCCCCTTGGAGGCCGGAAACGAACAGGCAGAGCAGCGACAGGTACATGGCGCAGGTCGCCAGCCGGGCCAGGCCCGCTCGCAGCCCGCCGGGGGAGAGGAAGGACAGCACGAGCCAGCTCGACACCAGGACGGCGACCGATCCCCAGCCGATCACGAAGAGCAGGTTGCTGTCGATCATCGATCCTCCCGGCGCGACGCTGCCGCTGACGGATCGGTACCAATCCGGACCGGCGCGTGCCAGGACACGCTCCGAGCGACCGTTATCCTCGGGTCCCAGCCGAGGAGAGCCATGACCGACCGCCTGCTCCGCACCTTGCGGGTGCGCAACGACCACCAGCCCGGGGTCCTGGGACGGCTCGCGACCGCGATCGGCGCTGGCGGTGCCAACCTGGGTGACATCCGGACGGTCTGGGTCGGGGTCGAGCACATCGTACGCGACCTCGATGTGCTGCTCGCGGATGCCGCGGAGCTCGAGGCCACGCTCGAAGAGCTGCGCCGCACGGAGGGTGTGGAGCTGCTCGACGTCATCGACGACGTCCACGAGCTGCACATCGACGGCAAGCTCGAGGTCCGCCCGACCCATCCGGTCCGGACCCTGCACGACCTGCGGCGGGTCTACACGCCGGGCGTGGCCGAAGTGGTGCAGACCATCGCGGCGAACCCGGACGAATCGTACACCTACACGATCCGCGGGAAGACCGTCGCCGTCGTCAGCAACGGCACGCGCGTCCTCGGGCTGGGCAACGTCGGGCCGGTCGCGTCGCTGCCCGTCATGGAGGGCAAGGCCGCGCTGATGCACCAGTTCGCGGGAGTGTCGGGCTTTCCGATCGTGCTGGACGAGCGGGATCCCACGGCGCTGGTCGAGACCGTGAAGCGGCTGGCGCCCGGCTTCGGCGCGATCCACCTCGAGGACATCGAGTCGCCCCAGTGCTTCGAGGTCGAGCAGCGGCTGGTCGCCGAGCTCGAGATGCCGGTGATCCACGACGACCAGCACGGCACCGCCGTCGCCGCCCTGGCCGCCGCCCAGAACGCCAGCCGTCGCGCGGGCATCACCCTGAAGGCATCCCGAGTGGGCGTGATCGGCCTCGGCGCCGCCGGCACGGCCATCGCGCGGATGATCCAGGCCGCGACGGACCCGGACGTGGTCGGCTTCGACCCGACTCCCGATGCGCAGCAACGGCTGCGGGAGATGGGCGGTGAGCTGGCCCCCGATCTGCCCGCACTCTTCGACCGGGTGGACCTGGTGATCGCCGTCAGCGGTCGGGCCGGCCTGATCGAAAAGGACTGGATCCGCCCGGGTCAGGGCATCCTGGCCCTCACCAACCCCAAGCCCGAGATCGACCCCGAAGAGGCGCTCGCGGCCGGCGCTGCCTTCGCCGCGGACGGGCGCTCCGTGAACAACCTGCTCGGCTTCCCCGGGATCCTGCGCGGGTCCCTCGATACCCGCGCCCGTCGCATCACCCACGAGATGTACCTGGCCGCCGCGAGCGCCATCGCCGAGCACGCGACCGAGGATGAGCTCGTCCCGAATCCGCTGCGTCGCGACGTACACCGCGCCGTCGCGCGGGCGGTGGCCCTGGCCGCCGTCGAGAGCGGCGTGGCACGGCGCAGCGTGGCCAGCGACTACATGCAGGTCGAGGAGAACTACCGGACCCTCGGCGGCAGCAACCGGGACGCCTGGCGCTAGCGCAGCGGCAGCAACCGGGACGCCTGGCGCTAGCGCAGCGGCAGCAACCGGGACGCTTGGCGCTAGCCCAGCGGCAGCAACCGGGACGCTTGGCGCTAGCCCTGCCGCTCAGGCCAGGTGCTGGCGGATCGCGTCGGCGACCTTGGGGCCGGTGAACCCGAAGTGCTCGGCGAGCGCCTGGTACGGCGCCGACTCGCCGAAGCCCTTCATGCCATGGATCAGCCCGTCGCGCCCGACCAGGCGTCGCAGGCTCTCGCCTCGCCCGGCCTCGACCGCCACACACGGCACGCCGCGCGGGATCAGCTCGTCGACGACGCTCTCGGGCTGCGCGTCGAGCAGCTCCAGACAGGGGATCGAGACGACCCGGGCGCGAACACCCTCCGCGGCCAGCAGGCTCGCGGCCTCGACGGCCACACCGACCTCGGAGCCCGAGGCCAGGACCACCACGTCCTCGGCCCCGCCCGCCGCGCGGACCACGTAGCCGCCCTTCCAGACGTCCTCCAGGACGAAGCCCGCCTCGCGCTTGAGCGCCGGCACCTTCTGCCGGGAGAGCGCGAAGGCCACCGGTCCCTGCGCCTGGGTTGCGGTCCAGCTCCAGGCCGCGGCCACCTCGAGGGCGTCGGCGGGCCGGAACACGGTCAGCCCGGGGATCGCGCGCAAGGCGTCCACGTGCTCGATCGGCTGGTGGGTCGGGCCGTCCTCGCCCACGAAGATCGAGTCGTGGGTGAAGACGAAGGTCGAGCGGATCTGCATCAGCGCGGCCAGCCGCAACGACGGTCGCATGTAGTCGCTGAAGACCAGGAAGGTTCCGCAGAAGGGCAGGAAGGTGCCGTCCAGCGCCAGGCCGTTGGTGATCGCGCCCATCGCGTGCTCGCGCACCCCGAAGTGCAGGTTCGAGCCGGCGAAGCGGTCTCCCTCGGCGGCGGGGCCGATCGCAGGCGCGCCCTTGATCGTGGTGTTGTTGGAGCCCGCGAGGTCCGCCGAGCCGCCGACGAAGATCGGAGCGGCCTCGTGGAGCCGCTGGATCACGGCGCCCGAGTGCACCCGCGTGGCCGCGGATTCGTCCTCCAGCCCTTCCGCGAGTCGCGCGGTCAGGTCCGCCGGGAGCACCCGACCGCGAGCCCGATCCCAGGCGTCCGCCCGGTCGGGATGCGTCGAGCGCCAGACCTCCAGGGCTTCGTCGAGCTGGCGGCGTTCGGCGCGCTTGGCCTGGATGCGCTCGGCCATGTACGCGCGGACCTCCGGCGCCACGTAGAACGCGGGCTCGAGCGGGATGCCGAGGTTCTCCTTGGTGAGCCGCTCCTCGTCGTCCTTGAAGGGCCCACCGTGGGCCTTGGACAGTCCCGCCCAGTTCGGGCTGCCCCGCCCGATCGTGGTCCGGGTGATGATCAGCGAGGGTCGCTCGGTCTCCGCGCGCGCCGCTTCGAGCGCCGCGTCGAGGCCGGCGAGATCCTCGCCGTCGATCGTCTCCACGTGCCAGCGCTGGGCCTCGAAGCGGCCGCGGACGTCCTCACCAAAGGTCCAGCTCGTGGGACCGTCGATCGTGACGTGGTTGTCGTCGTAGAGCACGACCAGGTTGCCGAGGCCAAGGTGACCGGCGAAGGAGGCCGACTCGTAGCTGACGCCTTCCATCAGGTCGCCGTCGCTGGCAACGGCATACACGAGGTGGTGTCCCGGGCCCTGGTCGCCGGCTGCGTAGCGCGAGCGGGTCAGTCGGCCGGCCAGCGCCATGCCGACGGCGTTGCCGAAGCCCTGCCCGAGCGGCCCGGTCGTCACCTCGACGCCGGGGGTCTCGCCGAACTCCGGGTGGCCGGGGGTGCGCGAGCCGAGCTGGCGGAAGTTCTCGATCTCCGAGAGCGGCAGATCGAAGCCGTAGAGGTGCACGAGCGAGTAGAGCAGCATCGATGCGTGGCCAGCGGACAGCACGAAGCGATCGCGCAGCGGCCAGTCCGGAGCTTCGGGGTCGAAGCGCAGGTGGCGATCCCACAGCTGGAAGGCGGGGCGGGCGAGGCCCATCGCCGCGCCGAGGTGGCCGATGCCGGCCTTCTGGACCGCATCGATCGTGAGGCCGCGAATCGTGTTCTCGATCCGCTCGCGAAGCGCGGGGGACAGCTCCGTGGACATCGATCCTCCGGGGGTCAAGGGCCCCCAGAACCGGGAGACCTCGAGAGCGGCGGCAGAGTAACCGTTTCGCAGGAGGCCGGAAACGCGAGGGAAATCGAACGCTGTCTCGGGGTGCGGCCGATGCCGCTCTAGGGCGACGAGAGCGCTCGCAGCACGGCCGTGGCCGCGCGACGCCCCGACCGCAAGGTGCCCCCCAGGGTCGCCGACTCCCGGTGCCCGCCGCAGACGAAGCGGCCACCCCCGAGCGTCACCGGCCGGGTCATCGGCTCGGTCTCGTCCGGCCGCTGCGAGGGCAAAGCCGCGGGCAGATGGACGCTGCCCAGACCCTGCCAGCCCCGGACGCCCGGCCCGAACCAGCCCTCCAGCTGCGTGCGGCAAGCAGCCTCCAGGTCTTCGTCGGGTGGCTCGTGGCGACCGACCAGGTTGACCGAAACGAGGGAGCGCCCGGGCGGCGCATAGCCCGGCGCCACGTCGCTCGGCACGCACAGGTGGTCCACCGGGCCCTCGTCGGTTCCGTTGAGCACCAGGTAGGGCCCCCCCACCGGGGAGCGCCCGGTCGCGTAGTAGAAGGTGGTGACGGCGTTGGTGGGCCGGGCCTTCACCTCGGGAAGCAGACGACTGGCCGCGACCTCGTCGGTGGCGACGACCACCGCGGCGGCCTGCAGTCGCTCGCCCCCCTCGAGCCGCACGCCCGCTTCGTCGACGGCGACCACCGGCGAGCCGAAACGCACGGTGCCGGGGGGCAGATCGGCGAGCAGCGCCTGGGGAACGGCGCGCATGCCGTCGGCGGGGAGTGCGATCGGAGCCCGCGCGAAGGCGCGGAAGATGAACTCGAAGAGCCGGCTCGTCGTCGCGAGCTCGCGCTCGAGGAAGACGCCGCGGAAGAAGGGCCGGAAGAACGACTCGATCAGGCGCGGACCGAAGCCGCGCTCGACGAGGCGCTCAGCCGTCGTGGTGGCGGGGCGCGTGAGAAGCTCCTCCGGACTGGCGCGGGACACGTCGAGGAGCAACCGCAGGAGCGGCAGTCCGTCCGCGAGGGAGACCGGCGAGGAGCGCAGCGTGCGCACCAGATCGCGCGGCGCCCGGAGCGGATCCGACACCCGCTCAAAGCCCCGCGCCGTGCGCAGCACCGCTCCGGGATGGAAAGGCTGCAGGTGCAGACCCTCGAGGTCGAGCTGACGGCGCGACTCCGGAAAGCCGGTCAGCACGACGTGGAATCCGTTGTCGAGCAGGAAGCCGTCCCGCTCCTCGGTCCACACGACGCCGCCCGGGCGCTCGGAGGCCTCGAGCACCTGGACGGACTGCCCGGCGCGGTGCAGCTGGCGCGCGCAGGCGAGCCCCGCAACGCCGGCGCCGACGATCACGACGGGCGCGTCGGTCATGCCCGCTGGCCGTGTGCGTGATGCAGCAGAGGAACGCTCAGGACCCGTCAGAAGAACGCCAGCGTCCGGACCTCGATGCTCTCCCGAGGGGCCGCGTCGTCCGGGCTCGTGGGGTCGTCGAAGGCGGAGTGGGCGGTGAAGCGGGCGCGTCCCCCGGCCGAGTCGTAGCAGGCCAGCAGCAGCGCCTCCTCGGCCTCCATCTCGGAGTAGTGGAACCAACGGTGGGCCTGGTTCCAGGTCAGCGAGTAGATCTCGCCGACCCGGTCGCGGTAGCGCAGGTCCGTCGGCACGAGATCGTCCATCTGGATGCTGCGCGCATCGAGCACGCCGAGCGGCGCCTGGCGCACCGGGCCGGAGATGGGCTTCCAGACGTTGACCACGGCGAAGCGCCCGGCCAGCAGCTCCTCGACCTCGTCGGCCGGCATCAAATCCCGCACCCGCTGCGGCCCCGACTGCTCGGTGTAGTCGTTGTGCACGAAGCGCACCGGCGGCTGCACGCCGACCTCGCCGCGCGTCGCGCGCTCCTCGCTGCGAACGTTGTGGTCGAAGGCCAGGACCCGCCGGGCGCCGGTCGCATCCGCGACCAGGCCCTCGATCTCGGGGTAGTAGCGGGCCCGCACGTCCTCGACGTCCCACAGATCGGCCACCGCTGTCGTGTGCGACACCAGGCAGAATCCCTCGGCGGAGAGACTGACGCCGGGAAAGTCGCGGGCATCCTCCACCGCCATGCTCCGGCGGTCGCCATGGGTGTTGCGCCAGCTCGTCCCTTCGGGCGGCGCGACCTGGTAGTAGTAGGGCCGCTCCTCCATGGGCGCGAGGTAGGAGAAGAGAGCCTCCTTGGCGCTCACCCGAGGCCCTCCTCGTCGTAGCGAGTGGCCGCACCGGCGCCGTCCGGGCCGAGGCGTCCCCCGCTGCCGAGATGTCCCCGTCCGGGCACGTGGTTCACCTCCACGCGGATGCCGTCGGGATCCTCGAACAGGATCGAGTAGTAGCCGGGGGCGAAGCCGCCCTCCTCGGGCCCGTGGATGATCTTCGCGCCGAGCTCGCCGTCGACGTAGGCGAAGATGGCGTCCACGTCCTCCCGTTGCCTGGCCCGGAAGCAGAAGTGGTGCAGACCGGGTCGCCATTGGTCGAAGGGCCGGTCGCGGCTCTCCGGCGGTGCGCCGCGCACCAGGATCCCGGTACGGCTGCCGATGCAGTAGAGGATCTCGTCGGCCTTGATCAGCGTCTTCATCTCGAGGAAGTGGCAGAGTCCCTCCCAGAAGGGCAGGCAGCGCTCCGGATCCTTCACGGTCAGCTGGATGTGGGCGATGCCGTTGACTTCGACGCTCATCGGACCTCCTCGGGCACCTGCGCATGCTGCCTCAAGAGCGCTCAGACCGCCGCGACGATCTCCCACTCCGGGACCCGCAGCCTCTCGCCGTCGGGCAGGGCCGCCTTGGAGAAGACGGCACGGACCGCCTGGCCGATCTCGACCTCGTCGGGCGCCGTCCCTCGCACGTTGCCGACCAGATGGACGCCCGGCACGTCGTCCAGCGAGACGAGCACGATCGCGTAGGGCACCGCGCCCGCCAGGGCCGGATGTACCGGATGGTGGACGACGACGACGCTCTCGACCCTGCCGCGCCCGGCGCTCTCCCGTGGCTCGAAAGCGCGACCCCGGCAACCGCCGCACACCTCGTCGGGCGGGTGCGCCACCACGCCGCACGACGCGCAGGCTTGCAGGACGATCCGCCCGCTGGTGAAGAACTCCCGATTGCCCTCGTCGAGCACGGGCAGCAGCCAGTCGTCGCCCAGCACGCGGCTCACGAGTGCACCCCCTTCGCCGCGCCGATCACGGTGCGAACACCACCGCACTGCCGGGCGCATAGCCCGGCCCGGCCACGACGAGCGAAAGCTCGGCGCCCTCCACCTGGCAGGTCGACTCGCCGCGGACCTGGCGGACGGCTTCGTTCATCAGCTCGAAGCCGTGGATGTAGGCCTCGCCGAGGTTGCCGCCGCTTGTGTTGAAGGGGAAGCGCGCGTCCGGCCCCTCGAGCGCCCCGTCGGCGACGAAGTCGCCGAGCTCGCCGGGCTCGCAGAAGCCGAGCTCCGCGATCGCCATCAGCACCGGCCCGGTGAAGTTCTCGTAGAACTGCGCGACGTCGACGTCGCCCGGCGCGACCCCCGCCCGCTCCCACAGGTCCCGCGCGACGGACTTGTAGAAGACGCCCGGAAAGCTGTCGGGCTGGAAGGCGGCCGAGCCGAAGGGCGGCCCCTTGCCCTGGGCCGCGGCCAGGATGCCGACCGGCCGCCTGGCGAGATCCCGTGCCCGCTCGCCAGACGTGATCACCACGGCCGCTGCGCCGTCGTTCTCGGGGCAGCAGTCGTACAGGTGGAAGGGCTCGACGATCCAACGCGACGCGTGATAGGTCTCGCGGGTCAGGGGCTGACCGTGGCGCAGGGCGCGAGGATTGCGCTGGGCGTTCGCGTAGCAGGCCAGCGCCACGTCGCAGAGCGCCTCCTGGTCGAGGCCGTGGTCGTGGAGGAAGCGCGCCGTGTGGAGAGCGCACTCCTGCGCGGGCGAGAGCAGGCCGTAGACGGCCGACCACGCGAAGGCCCCCGGCACCTGGCCGGCGCCTCCGGCCCGGGCCTGCCCGAAGCGTCCGAACTGCCCCTGGGCCAGGGCGCGGAAGACGACCACGTGCTTCGCGTAGCCCGCACTGACGGCCGCGTCGGCGAGCTGGATCGCCGCGGCGGCGTTGTTGCCGCCGCCGCCGAAGGGCTGCGCCGTGTACCGCAGGTCGCCCAGACCGAGGGCGCGGGCGAGCCGCATCGGGTCGTTGCGGCTGTCCATGTAGGACACGACCCCGTCGATGTCGGAGGTCCGGAGGCCGGCGTCGGCGACGGCCCGCTCGATGGCCGTGCAGGCGAGCTGGAACTCGCTGTCGGGGGATCGACCGCGGACGTAGTACTCCGACTCGCCCACGCCGACCACCGCCGCACTGCCCTGCATGGGCGGGAGTCTGCACGGCCGGCGAGCCGCGTCAACCTGGGGCGGATCAGGCCTGCACGAACTGCCAGCCCAGGGTTCCCGCTGCGATCAGCGTCAGCAGCAGGGTGCCGCCCGCTCCGATCCCGCGCAGCGCCGTGATCTCGTCCTTGCGGAGGCCCACCGCGTGACAGGTGCGCACCACCAGCATCCCTATGCCGAGGCCGTGGAGCAGGGCCGCCGAGGCGCCGTTCAGCTCGAGGGCGGCGAACATGATCAGGAACATCGGCACGTACTCGACGAAGTTGGCGTGGCGCCGCATCGCGAGAATCAGGTCGGGGTTGCCGCCGTCGCCGACCGAGATGCCGGTCGAGCCCCGGAGCTTGCCCGGGGGAAAGGCGATCCCCGCCGAGAACAGGGCGAAGAGAGCCAGGTAGAGAGCCGTGATGGGAACGAGCATGGGTGCCTCCTTGGTTTCCCGGACGACGATTGGCTGGGCGGCGACCGGACATTCCCAGCATCCGCCAATCGCGACCCCCTTGGCGAGCCCTTTCGCCGTTTGTCTCAGTCGCTGGGGAACCGGAAGATCGTGGTGCTGCGGAAGGTCTCTCCGGGGCGCAGCACGGCCGAGGGGAAGCCGGGCTGGTTGGGGGCATCCGGCCAGACCTGGGTTTCGAGACACAGCCCCGCGTGGCGGCCGTAGGCTCTCCCCCCCTTTCCCAGGAGCCGCCCGTCGAACCCGTTGGCGGTGAAGAGCTGAAGACCTGGGCGATCGGTCTCGACCACGAGCCGTCGGCCCGACTCCGGATCCCTCAGGCGGGCCACCGCACGCAGGCCCTCGCCCCGCAGGACGTAGTTGTGGTCGTAGCCCCGGGTCGCGCGCAGCTCGTGTGCGCCGAGCCGGTCTCCGACCCGACGTGGCTGGCGGAAGTCGAAGGCCGTGCCCTCGACGGGGCGCACCTCGCCGGTCGGAATCAGCTCGGCATCGACCGGCGTGAACGCCTCGGCGTCGATCCACAGCTCGTGCTCGCGAACGTCGCCCTCCCCCGCGAGGTTGAAGTAGGCGTGGTGCGTCGGGTTCACGAGAGTCGCTGCGTCGCTCGTCGCCTCGTAGTCGATCCGCAGCGCGTCGGCCAGCAGCCGGAACGTGACCCGGAGCTCCAGGGCGCCGGGAAAGCCCTGGTCTCCATCGGGGCTGGTGAGGCGCAGCTCCACCGAGGGCGCCTCTTCGCCCGAGGAAGGCACAGCCTCGAACACGCGCTGGTCGAAGCCCTCGGGCCCGCCGTGGAGCTGGTGTGCCCCTTCGTTCGGCGGCAAGACCCAGGGCCTGCCCTCCAGGACGAAGCGCGCCCCCGCGATCCGGTTGGCGAAGCGCCCGATCGTCGCCCCGACGTAGGGATGGGCGCGGCGGTAGGCATCGAGATCGTCGAAGCCCAGCACGACGTCCGCGGTGCGCCCGTCCGCATCCGGCACGTGGAGGGCCTGCACGACGCCGCCGCGATCGAGGATCGTCACCGACATCCCGTGCGCGTTCTCGAGGCGGGTCGCCCCGACGGGCCGCCCATCGGGCAGCCGACCGAACTCGTGCCGGACCGGAGGCGCGGCCTCGGCGGTCATGGCAACGAGGACGATCGTGACGAGGACATGGGAGAGCGGCCTCACGAGCAGCCGCCCAGCATAGAGGGCTCAGGAGCCGCGCACCGCCAACCCACGCGTCGGCGCGTCGCGGGGCTACCCTGGCGGCCGTGAGCTCCATGCCTGCCGACCGCGCCCGTGGAGGCTCCCCGCCGACGGCCGGGCCGTCGCGTGCAGGGACCCTTCCCACCCGGAGCCGCTGGCTGCTGATGCTGCTGCTGCCCGTCTGGCTCGTGTTCTTCGGGCTCCACGTGGTCTCCGTGCTCGACGACGGCGCCGCGCTCCCGCCCATCTTCGCACGGCCGATGGGCGGCGACGCCTACCCCGAGGTCGGCGGCATCCGCCCCGAGCGGATCAGCGAAGGGATCGACCTGCAGGTGGGCGACCGGATCCTGCGGGCCGGTGACCAGGACCTTCGCGGCGTCGGCTACATCTCGTTCTACGCCTGGGCCGTGGAGAAGGCGGACGCTGACGGCCTGCTGCGGCTCGAGGTCGAGCGCGACGGCCGGCCGCGCGAGGTCCTGCTCACGCTGTCGAGCACGGGGATCCCGGCGGCGCGCTTCGGTCTGTGGGTGCTCGGGGTCGGGCTCGCGGCGCTGGTGCTGATCCGTGCGCCCGAGAGCCGCAGCTCGCGGGCCTTCTTCACCGGCTTCACGAGCTTCTCGATCGTCTGGAGCCCGTTCACCCTCGACTACCTTGGCACCTTCGTCTCCCAGTCGGTCTTCGACCTGGGCGGCGGCATCGCGTTGATGCTGCTGACGCGCTTCTTCCTGATCTTCCCCGACGACATGGACCGCAGCCGGTCCATCCCGCCCGGCTTCGCGTGGTTCACGGCGCTGTTCTTCTACGTACCGCGCTTCGCCTATCTGCTCGGGGGTCCGATCCCGACGCCCTGGATCCCGACCTTCGCGCTGGCCGGCGACATCGCGATCGGCGCGGTCGTGATCGGGGCGGTGATCTGGAACTACCGCGTCGCGCGACCGAAGGGCCGTCGTCAGCTGAGGGCCCTGCTGTGGGGCGTGTTCATCGGCATGTGCCCGCTGCCGATCGCCCTGGGCCTGTCCCCGCTGTTCGGCGACACGATGGTGCATTTCGGCGTGGACCTGACGGCGCTCACGGCGGTCGCGATCCCGATCTCCTTGACCTTCTCGATCGTGCGCCACGACGCCTTCGACATCGATCGCTTGATCAGCGCGACGGCGACGTTCACGGTCGCCGTCGTGATCCTGCTGGCCGGGCTGCTCGCGATCGCGCCGGGCGCGGCTGCGCTGCTGGCCGAAGCGACCGGCATCGAACGCAATGCGGGCCAGCTGGCCTTTGCGGTGCTCGCGTCGATCGGACTGGTGCCGCTGACCCGAGCCCTGCGTCCCCGTGTCGACCAGATCCTCTACCCGGAGCGCCGGGCTCTCGAGGCGGGCTTCCAGCAGCTGCTCGCAGACCTGAGCGAGCTCGACCCGGCGGAGTCCCCCGTCGCGACGGCTGCTGCGAGGATCGAGCGGCTCGTCGGAGCCGAAGGCAGCGTGCTCTTCGGCCGGGCCGCCTCGGGCTTCGAGCCGATCCTCGTCAGCGGAAGCCAGGCACCACCCGCGCAGCCGCCGACCCGACCGACGTTGATTGCCATCGAGGCGCGTCACCGGCCGATGGCGCGGGGCCAGGACTCGCTGCGCCCCCTGGAGCGCGCGGCGCTCGACGATCTCGGCGTCGAGGCCGTCGTCCCGTTCCTGCACCGCGGCGAGCTGGCCGCCTTGCTGGCGCTCGGGCGCAAGCGCTCGGGCGAGCCCTACGCGGGAACCGACCTGGCCCTGCTCGCCGCCGCGGCGGACAAGGTCGAGAGCGAGTCGGTGCGGCGCGAGGATGCGGACCGCATCCGCGAGAGCGGCGAGCAGATGCGTGAGCTCGAGAGGGAGCGCGAGGAGGCGCAGCGGCTCAACCTGGCGCGCTCGCGCGCACTTGCCACCGCGAGTCACGATCTGCGTCAGCCACTGCATGCGATGGGCCTGCTGACCGAGGCGCTCGCGGGCCGGGAGCTCGATGAGGACACGACGCGGCTCGTCGGCCGGCTGCAGACGTCGACCCGCTCGCTCGAGGAGATGTTCGACTCCCTGCTCGACCTGTCCCGGCTCGAGGCCGGTCAGGTCGATCCGGATCCGCGGGCCGTCGACCTGGTCGAACTCTTCGAGCGGCAGAGCGCCGGCCTCGCCCCGACGGCAGCGGCCAAGGGGCTGGCCCTTCGCTTCGAGCCCGCCGGGCTCGCAGTGCAGAGCGACCCCCTGTGGCTCGCCCGCATCCTGCAGAACCTGATCGCCAACGCGATCCGCTACACGGCGCAGGGGGAGGTGGTGGTCTCGGCTCGGGCCGTCGACGAGGAGGTGGAGATCGAGGTGCGCGACACCGGGCCGGGCATCCCGTTGGAGCAGCAGCGGACGATCTTCGAGGAGTTCCGGCAACTCGACGGGCGCGACGGCGTGACCGCCAGCGGCGAGCGCGGGCTCGGGCTGGGCCTCGCGATCGTCGAGGGGCTGAGCCGGGTGCTCGGCCACGACCTGACCCTCGAGTCCCAGCCGGGCCAGGGGACCGCCTTCCGGCTGCGCCTTCCGAGGACCGCGAGACCCGAGGCGTCGGCCTCGGCGGCGGCCATGGCGGCCAGCGCTCAGGGGCTCGCCGGCCTCCGGATCGTGCTCGTCGACGACGATCCGGCGATCCGAGAGGGGCTCGCCGCCCTGCTCGAGGGATGGGGCTGCGAGACGCTCAGTGTGGGCTCGCGGGCCGCGCTCATGGAGCAGATCGATGCCTGGGCCGGGGCGACCGCCCCGGATCTGGCCCTCGTCGATCTCCAGCTGGAGCACGGCGAGACGGGTCTCGAGGCGCTCGAAGCCTTGCGCCGGCACTTCGATGTCCCGATCCCGGGTGTCGTCATCACCGGCGAGAGCGACCGGGAGACCCTCCAGGACGTGCGCGACGCCGGCCACCCCCTGCTGACCAAGCCGGTGGCGCCGGCCCGGCTGCGGACCTCGCTGGTTCGCCTGGCCGGGCGTCCTCGGGGGACGGACTAGTCCGGTCGGACAATGCCCGGCGAGCCGCGTCCCGGCGAAGCTGCCCTGATGCGCCCCTTGGATCCGTGGTCGACCGCCCTCGCCGGGTCCCTGAGCCCGTTCGGCTCGCTGTTGGCCGTCTACGTGCGTCAGGGGCGAGACCTGGTGCCCTGGGGACCTCCCGGACGCCGGCGCCTCCGGCCCCTTGCCGGGAGCAGCGCCCTGGCCCGGACCCTGCACGATCTGCCGGGCCCGATCCTCGGTCCGGGTGCGGACACGGCGCTCGGCCGGGCCGTGCTCCAGGAGCTGCAGGCCGACGCCGCGCTGCTGGTCCGCGCGCAAGGTCACCTCGTCGCGGTCGCGACCCTCGGCTGCGACGAAGCGCATCGGGAGGACCTGGAGGCCGCCCTCCCCGACATCGCGGTGCGGGCCCAGGAGTCCTGGCCGCAGGTTGCGACCGAAGCCGCGAGCCCGCGGGGCCCCTCGGATCGGTCGCAGAGCGACTCCTGGTTCCGGCGGATCGGCGCGCGGCTGTTCGGCCCGGGTCCCGCTTGAAGTCCGGCCCTGGGCTGGGCCCCAGGATCGTCAGTCGTCGGCGCTGATGCCGAGCTCCTGCATGGCGTTCACCGCCTCGGTGCGATTGGCCACGTCGAGCGCTTCGAGCACTGCCGCGATGTGCGCCTTCACCGTGCCTTCGGCGATTCCCAGGACGCCGCAGATGTCGCGATTGGTCAGGCCCTTGGCCATCAGCTTCAGCACCTCGAGCTGCCGTGGTGTGAGCTTGCCGTAGCGGGTGGTGAGCCCCTTGCCCGCGGCACGTTGGGACCGGGCGGGCGATACCGGAGACAGCGCGACCTGCGGAACATAGACCCCGCCGTTCAGCACCAGCTGCACCGCGCTTCGCAGGACCGCTCCACTCGACGACTTGGGGATGAAGCCCGAGGCGCCGGCGTCGAGGGCAGCTCGGATCTCATCCGGCTCCTCGGAGGCCGAGACCATCACGACCGGCAGGGTCGGATGCCGCTCGCCCAGCTGGGTCAGGGTCTCGAGACCGCCGGTCCCCGGCATGTGCAGGTCGAGCAGCACGAGCCCCAGATCCGGGTGCTCGTCGGCCAGGCGCAGCGCCTCCTCGGCGTCCGGCGCCTCGAGGATCTCGGGCTCTTCGCCCAGCTCGACCAGCACGTGCCGAAGGCCTTCGCGGAAGAGCGCGTGGTCGTCGCAGATCAGGATGCGCATGGGACGCCCGGAGTCTATCTCGCGCGGCTCACCCTGCCCGCCCGCGAGGCACCTACTTCTTGGAGGTGCGGTAGTCGCCGAACTTCTCGTCTCGCTCCTGCAGGGCGCCGGTGAGCTTGCCCTGGCCCGGCCCGATCTTGCCGATGAACTCGTGGAAGCTCGGTTGGTGGGTCGCGAGCGTGCAGAGTTCGGTTCCCTGGCGGATCCCTGCGCGCATCCCCATCGCGTCCATCTGCCGGTGCACGGCGCGCTTGTTGAGCTGCACGATGTCGGTCGGAAGCGCGGCGATGCGCTCGGCCATCTCGAGGGTGCGCTCTTCGAGCTCCTCCGCCGGATAGGCACGCGTGGCCCAGCCGCGTTCCTGGGCCTCGATCCCATTGATCGAGTCGCCAGTCAGCATCATCTCCATGCCGCGCCGCATGCCGACGAGCCAGGCGTGGAACTGCATGTCCGGCACCCCGAAGCGGACGGCCGGATATCCCATCTGCGCGTCCTCGGCCATGTAGACCAGGTCGCAGCCCGTCGCGAGTTCGCTGCCGCCCGCCAGGCAGTAGCCGTGCACCTGGGCGATCACCGGCTTGGCGAGGTCCCAGATGCCCATCCAGCCTTCGGTGACGTGGCGCGGCCACTGGCCCTCGCCGCCGGCCGTGAAGAAGGGGTAGTCCTGACCCTCGTTGCCGCCGCCCAGGTCGTAGCCCGCCGAGAACGACGGCCCGGCCCCGCGCACGATCATCACGTGCACATCGGGGTCGGCATCGCCCTGCTGCAGCGCGTGGATCACCTGGCCGCGCAGGGCGTGGTTGAGCGCGTTGCGCTTCTCGGGGCGGTTGAGCGTCACGCGTCGCACGTTCGGACGCGGATCATCGACCAGGACCACGGTGTAGTCGTCGGCGGAACGCGGCTGGCTCACGCTCGCACTCCGGTCGGCGTAGGGGTTGGCATCGCTCATCGGGGTCTCCTGTCAGCGGCGCAGCTTGGCGTAGTCGAGGGTCAGCCAGCGCTCGGGGGACATCACGTAGACACTCGACTGGTTGCCGCTGCTCTCGACGTAGGCGTCGCCGAACTCCTTGCCGAAGTAGCGGTGGGCCATCGGGCGGCTGTCGGCGTCCTGGTCGGCGGGCCGCACCTCGACGACCGGCCCTTCGACGCTCACGTACTTGTACGGCATCTCCTCACTCTGGGCGACGAGCGAGAAGCGACCCGCCTTGTCGAGGGCCCGGCCCTTCTTCGAGCCGGGCTCGGTCAGCACCCAGACCCCCACCGACGGGTCGTAGTCGTACCAGATGGGGGCGGCGAGAGGACCGCGGCCTGGATCCTCGATGCTGATCACGCCGACGTGGACCTCGCGGAGGAAGGCCTCGCGCTCCTCCACGCTCATGTTGAGATTCATGCTCGCGACTTCCTCCGGGCGCCGGGCCGAGGAGCAAGACTACAGCATCTCGTCCGGTCGCCGGTGCCGACTGCCTCCGCGCACGACGCTCGTCAGTCCTTGTCCTTGAACAGCTCCGAGGCGTTCGAGGCGGCCGGCGCCGGATGGAAGGTCTCCCAGCAGACCCCCGTCTGCGAGACCAGCTGGACCGTGATGTCGGCATCGGCGGGTGCAGGAAGGCTGGGCAGGTCGGCGCGCTCGCCGCGGGCGACGAAGGTGAAGGTCGTGCTGCCGGCCGCCCCCGGGCGCAGGCGCAGGCTGTCGATGCCGTCGGGGGTGCGGACGCGGTCCTTGTAGCGGTAGCCGCCTGCGCCGACGGACTTCCAGCAATCGCGCCCGGCGCACTGCTGGCCCGCCGGAGCGTGCGCCTCGAACCAGCGCGTCGTGGCGCCGCCCGTTTCCATGTAGGCGCAGAGGGCGGCCGCGTCGGTGGCCAGGGGATCGCCGAGGTCGGCGGTCGCGGTGGACTCTCCCTTGCGATAGCGCCACACGATCCGGTCCCGCTTCGTACCGACCTTGTCGCGGATCAGGAGCTGCGAGCGGCCCGTGTCGATGGGGGCACGGCACGTGGGTGCGGGCCCGGAGTTGCCGACGCAGGCCCCCGCCTGGCATTGGTCGGGCTGGGAGCAGAGATCGCCGTCGTCGCAGCCGGACCCGTCCGCTTCGAAGGCGCAGACGCCATCGCAGCAGTCGCCGCCGAGCAGGTTGCCGTCGTCGCACAGCTCGCCTGCCGTCACGACGCCGTTGCCACAGCCCGTCGGTGTGCAGTTCGCGTCGCAGCCGTCGCCACTGGTCGTGTTGGCGTCGTCACAAGCCTCCCCCGGATCGAGGTTCCCGTCGCCACAGTCCTGGGAGATCTCGTCCGCGCCCTGGTCGACGCGCAGGCCGCTCGATCGCGCCTGACCGTCGAGGTCGAGCTCCCCCGGGTCGGCCGCGAAGCCCGGATCGCCCGCGTCGATCGCCGGAGAGGTCGGGGCGAGGTGGAAGTCGCCTGCCCCCGGATCCACGAGCTGCGGATCGGCGAAGCTCGAGCCTGCGTCCCCGCCCGTGGCGGCCTGGAAGGCCGCGAGGCCGAGCAGATCGGTCCCGTTCCAGACGAAGCCCGCGAGCCCCGCGCCACCCGGAACGAAGTACAGGTTGAAGTCCAGCGCGTTGTTCACGCTGCCCGCGTAGGACGTGACGAGACGGTTCTGCCCCGTGCTGACCAGCACGTTGTGCTCGACCACGTTGTCCTCGGCGTACTGGATCCACAGCTCGCCGAACTCCTCGCCCGCCGTGTCGTTCTCGTAGAGCGTGTTGTGGCGGAAGGTCGAGCTGCGTACCCGGCCCACGCTCGCCTGGAAGCCGCCGAAGACCAGCCCGGCGCGCTCGTTGTGATGCAGCACGTTGCTGCGCACGACCACCCCCGAAACGTCCGTGCCCGCGTTCTCGGCGCCGATCTCGATGCCCAGATCGCTCTCGCTGACGACGTTGCGCTCGATCAGGAGGTCCCGACCGCCATCGACGTAGATGCCCCCCGCGAAGCCGCCACCCCCCTTCTCGTTGGCCCGCTCGACCCGATTGCCCCGCACCACGCCGTTGCGGGCCACCAGGGTCGGATCGGGCTGGATGTCGGTCTCGCCCCCGATCAGATCGATTCCGATGTTGTTGACGTCGTGCACGTAGTTGTCCGAGACCACGAACCCGGTGACGTTTCCGTTCAGCACCAGGGCCTCGCTGGGGTGCGGTTCGCAGTCGAAGATCTCGTTGCCGTCGATCACCAGCTGGTCGATGGGGCTCGGATCGGTGCCGTAGACCGTGATCCCCATCGCGTTCTTGCCGCGCACGTCGTGGATGCGGTTGTCGCGGATCTCCACGCCCGTCCCCGCCCCGAGGACACGGACCCCCGACCCGTCGTCGACCCCGAGGTTGTTCCGCAGCTCGAGTCCCACCACGTGCACGTGGCTGCGGCCATCGATCAGGATCAGGTCGGAGCCCGCGACCCCGGTGCCATCCACGATCGGCGCCTCGCCCGGGAACGCCTCGAGCACGATCGGCCCGGCGACGGTGTCGCCGCTGCGGGGGAAGCTGACCTTCTCGAAGTAGGGCGCACCCTCCCGCACCTGGATGCGGTCTCCCGCGACCGCCGCGTCGAGCGCGGCCTGGATCGTGCTGAAGTCGCCTCCGCTCGGAGCCACGACCCAGGTGGTCGCGCGGGCGTCGATCCCGAGCAGGAGCAGGACGAGGGCGGCAGGCAGAATCCGGGCGAGAAACATCAGCGGTGGGCTCCAGCGGGTTCGGGGGCGAGGACGGCCTCAGTATGGCGGAGCCTCAGGCCGAAAGCCGCGCGAGAAGTCCGGCGCGGACCGCCGGCCACTCGTCGTCCGTGATCGAGTAGAGGACGGTGCTTCGCTGGAAGCCGTCCGGCAGCAGCATGTGCTTGCGCAGCACGCCTTCCTGCACGGCCCCGAGCTTCTCGATCGCGCGCTGGCTCTGCAGGTTCCGCGCGTCGGTCTTGAGCTGCACCCGCAGGCAGCCCAGCTCCTCGAACGCGTGGGTGAGCAGCAGCAGCTTGCTCTCCGGATTGACGTGGGTTTGCTGCCAGCGCTTCCCGATCCAGGTGAGCCCCACCTCCAGGGCGCGATGGTCGGGCTGGAGGTCGAGGAAGGCCGTCTGGCCGACTGCGCGTCCTGTCTCCTTCAGGACGATCGCGAACGCGACCAGAGGCGCCATCCCGAAGCCGCGGATCTGCTCCGCGAACCCGGCCGGGGTCAGCTCCCGGGGCGGAAAGTGGTAGGTGAAGAGTTCCCGGCTGGCGGCCCAGGCCAGGGACGACGCGTGGCGCTCCGCGAGCGGCTCGAGCCGCACGAACCGACCCTCGAGCGTGACCGGTCGGACCTGCAAGTTGGACGTCTCCCCAGGGCGGCTGGCGACGAGCCAGCCGGCCTGGAAGGATAGTCCTCCGACCCGGAAGTCGGGACGGGCCTCGCGCGGCGCCTGCCCTAGCAGCGAGGGCCGGTGATGGTGATGTTGCAGCTCCCATCACAGCAGTCCGAGTCTTCATCGCAGAGACCGCTGTTCTTGCACGCCTGGCAGGTGAAGGCCTCGCAGCGGCCGCTCGAGCAGTCGGCATTGGTCGTGCAGAACGAGCCGTTCGAACATTTGCCGCAGTCGTCGTTGCACTCGAGGCCGGAGTTCGAGTTGCCGCAGATCTCGGTGCCGTTGCAGCTGCCGTCGCCACAGAAGGGGGGCGGGTTCGCGCAGATCAGGCCGGCGCAGAAGCCGCTGTTGCAATCACTCCCGCTCGTGCACGACGAGCCGTTCGAGCACTTCCCGCAGTCCGTGTTGCACTTGAGCCCCGAGTTGTTGCCTCCGCAGAGCTCCGTGCCGTCGCACTGGTTGTCGCCGCAGGATTGGGCGCAGACCCCGATGCAGTTGCCGCTGTAGCAGGCGAGATCCGTCGTGCATACCGAGCCCGCATTCAGGGGTCCGGCGATGCAGAGGCCGGCGTTGCAGATGCCGCTGCTGCACGCCAGGTTGGCCGTGCAGGGAAGCCCATTCGGCACGCTCCCGGGCGGCAGGCAGATCCCGGCGTTGCACAGGTTGCTCGTGCACTGCCCGTTCGAGACGCAGACCGAGCCGTCCGGCAGGCCCGTGGCGACACAGAAGCCGGCGGTGCACAGGCCGCTCGTGCAGTCGGCATCGACGGCGCAGAGCTCGCCGTTGCTGCAGGTCGAGCAGTCCGTGTTGCAGGCCAGACCCTGGTCGGCGGCGCCACAGCGCTCGGTCCCGTCGCAGGAGCCGTCTCCGCAGCTCTGGATGCAGACGCCTGCACAGTTGTCGCTGATGCACGCGCCATCCGTCGTGCAGATCGAGCCGGCCGGCTGGGGGGAGCCGATGCAGAATCCGGCATTGCAGATGCCACTCTGGCAGGCGTCATTGGTGGTGCAGATCTGGCCGTTCGACAGGGAGCCGGCCGAGACGCAGCGGGCGAGGATGCAGATGTCGCTCTGGCAGTCGCTGTCGAGCAGGCAGAAGTCGCCGGCGCCGCACCTGCCGCAGTCCTGGTTGCACGCGAAGGGCGGAAGGTTGTTCCCGCTGCAGATCTCGCTGCCGTCGCAGAAGCCGTCCCCGCAGACGTCCACGCAGAAGCCGAGGATCCCGCAGTTGTCGCTCCGGCACTGGGAGTCCTGGTCGCAGGCGGCCAGGGCGGGCAGCTTGCCGCAGCGGCCCTGGAAGCAGGAGAGCCCGGGACAGTCGGCGTCCGAGACGCAGACGTCGTCCTCCTGGCAGCTGCCGCAGTCCTGGGGACACGACCGCAGCAGGCAGCTCTCGGTCGCTGCATTGCAGACGCCGTCGCCACAAAGGGTGCTCGCGTACTCCGCGTCCTTGGTGTCGTTGGCCTCGAGATCCTCGACGAGGTTGCTGCAGCACTTGCACTTCCCACCCTCCGCCTGGACGTCGAGGGCCCGCCAGGTCCCGTCGTCGTCCTGGAGGGGCGGGTCCTTCTCGTTGGCGTAGGCGGCCGCGAAGACGAAGCACAGGTCCTGGCAGATGTTCCGCTCCTGGCCTGCGAGCGCGTGGCAGGTGGCAAAGAGATGGTCGCGGAACTCGTCGTCGCACTGGTACTTGCGGTAGCCGCAGAGCGCCCCGCAGCTGTCGTGGCTCTCGCAGGCCCGCCCGGCCAGCGGGTCACCGCAATTCATGGCGTGGCACTTCCAGTCGTTGCCCGGGTCCGACGGGTCGTCCAGGGCGCCCAGCGCCGTGTCGCAGTCCGCAGCGGCCTCGCATGCGACGGCGGTGGCCGGGTTGCAGACGCCGCCCGCATCGCCCTGGAAGCAGGACAGGCCCGCGGGACAGTCCGCGCTCGAGGCGCAGGTCATCCGCTTGCTGGGGCTGCACACGGAGGGGGCCTCGTCGGCGATCTTGGTCCCGAGACACGGCAGTCCCGTGCGCTCGGCGCCGCAGAGCACGGTCGCCACATCGATGCCACACAGGTCGCTGTTGTCGATCCCCGCCTTCTTGAAGCTCCCGAACGCCGCGTTCGGACAGCCCAGCAGGCCCCCGCTCACCGTGCGGATCACGTGGTCGGTGGGATTGTTGACGTCGCCGTCGAGAGGGAACTGGGGAATCCCGAAGAGGGTGAGGTCGACGTCGGCGAGCTCCTGCGGGCTCAGGCTGCAGCCGTCCGGCGAGCCACCGGCCGAGCGGATCGGTCGGGGCAGCCCGACGCGATCGTCCCAGCACTCGCCCTCTTCGAAGGGCAGGAGGGGATGGACCACATCGGACGAGCTCGGACCGGGACCGGGAGCTCCGGCCTGGAAGCCGGGGAGGAAGCGGTTGAAGTCGCCGATCCCCACACCGCCGTCGCCGTCCATGTCGGTGCCGAGACCGCTGTCCTGGCCAGCCTGGAAGTCGGGCAGGAAGAGATTGAAGTCCTGGATCGAGCAGAACCCGTCGTCGTCGAAGTCGCAGTCGCAGGCGTTGCCGAAGGGCTCGTTCGCGGGGTCGAGCGCGGGACCGGCGTTGCGCTGAGAGGGGTTGGCAACCGTGCGGCAGTTGTCGCAGTAGTCGGGGAAGCCGTCGCCATCGGTGTCGATGGCCTGCCCGGAGGCCGCGCTGGCCAGCACGAACGCTGCCATGAGCACCGCGGCGAACACTCCACCGATCCTGGTGTTGCTCCACGCCATGCTGGGTCCTCCTCGGCTCGCCTCTGCTCTGCTGCCAGGTTTCATGATCCTGTCCAGGGAGACGCGCCGGCATCGGCCGACAGGAGGATCCCCACGGGGGAGACCCTTCTTCCTCCCAAGGGCTACCCATCCTACATGGCCCGCCAAGAGGACCGACTGACCCCGCGCCAGCTGGAAGTGCTGGAGCTCATGGCCAAGGGCCTCACCAATCCCGAGATCGGGAGCGTGCTCGGGATCGCGACGACCACGGTCAAGACCCACGTCGCGGCCGTGATGCAGGCCCTGGGGGCCGGCAGCCGCACCGAGGCCGCCGTGGCGCTGGGCAAGCTCGGCCTCGAGCGCGACGACCCGGCCGAGTCGCTGGTGCCCGGCTTCGGAGCGCGACCGCCGATCGCGGTGCTGCCTTTCGAAGGGGCCGCCGCCAAAGCCCCGGAGAGCTGGTTCACCGAGGGCCTGACGACCGATCTGTGTCGGAAGCTCGGCGCGACGCGCTGGCTGCCCGTCATCGACCCGGACTCGAGCCTGACCTTCGGCTCGAACGAGCCCGCCCAGCGGGCGGGCCGCGAGCTGGGGGTGCGGTACGTCATCCAGGGGAGTGCGGCGCGCCTGGGGAGCCGGCTGGCCCTGGCCGTGAAGCTCCTCCACCTGACGGCCGGCGCCGAGGCCGAGCTGGTCTGGGCCGATCGCTTCGAGGTGGACCTCGACGAGCTGGTGGACGCCCATCGGCAGGTGGTCGGCCGGATCGTCGGAGAGCTCGCCCCGGCCCTGCTCGAGATCGACCGCGTCCACCACATGCGGGTTCGCGCGGAGCAGATCCGTGTCTGGGAGCAGTGCCAGCAGGCCGCCGCCTGGCTGCGCGGCGAGTCGGCCGAGGGCTTCGCGCAGGCTCGCGCGCTGCTCGAGGACGCCGCCCGCGTCGACCCGCGCTCGAGCCGTGCATGGACCGGCATCTCCAACGCCTGGAACGACGGCTACTACCTGGGCTTCGTCGCGCCGGAGGAGTACGCCGGACCGGCCCGCGACGCGGCGCACCGCGCTCTCGACCTGGAGCCGGAGGACGCGGAGGCCCACCTGGCCTGCGGTCGGGCCTTCGGCCTCGCCGACGACGCCGAACAGGCCCTCCCGCACCTCGAGCGCTCGATCGAGCTCAACCCGAGCTCCTCGAGGGCGTACAACGCGGTCGCTGGCGTGCTGCGCCGCGTGGACCGCATCGACGAGGCCATCGACGCCTACCACAAGGCGCGCCGAATCTCCCCGCGCGATCCCGCGATGGACCACGTCCACGGCGGCCTCTCCCTCTGCAGCTTTGCCAAGGGCGAGTTCGAGGAGGCGCTCGACCACGCGCGACGCGCCGCCCTGGGCGAACGCCGCTCGGGGAGGACACTCTCGTTCATGCCGCTGATCCCGGCCGCACTCGCCTTGCTGGGACGGGTCGAGGAGGCCCGGGAGGCCTTCGAGGGCCTCCGAAGCCTGCCGGCCAGGAGCCTGCGCCACAGCGCGCGCTTCGCCGGTCGCAACACCCCGCATCTTGCCGAAGGGCTGCGGATGGCGGGCTGGGACGGTCGCCTGCCCTAGGGCAGAACGCTGGCCCGGCGCCCCCCGTGCGGAGAGCGCCGGGCGTGGCACTACTCCCGGCAGGTCACCCCGCGCGAGTTCTCGCGGCAGTCGGCGTCGATGTCATCGACGTAGTCCACGTCGAAGCCCAGGGTCTGCACGTCGATGGTCATGGGCAGATCCGCCAGCGCCGGCGCGGCGAAGTCGAGCCTGCGGCCGGCCCCGCGCACCACGAAGAAGAGGGGTCCGTCCTTTCGCTCGCGCAGCCGCAGGATGGTCCGCTCGGTGCTGTTGCGGCAGCGGATCGTCGAGAAGCCCTTCGAGTCCGTCTTCACCAGGCACTCGGCCGGCGTGAACGAGAACTCGTCGAGCTGCCCGAGAGTCGTAGAAGCGACCACCCGCACCCCGTTGGCCGCGATCTCGGCCACGATGTCCGGCTGGAGCGTGGCTCCGAGCTCGCCCTTGAACGAGACGCTGGCCCGCCCGGCGATGTTCGGGTTGGCCCGGGCCGAGAGCTTGCGCAGGCTCAGCTGCCCGCCATCGTCGGGATCGCAGGCATCCCCCAGACCGTCCGTATCGAGGTCGCGCTGGCTGGCGTTGGGCGTGGCGGGGCAGTTGTCCTCGCTGTCGCACACCCCGTCCCCATCCGCGTCGGCGGCGCCCCCGCTGATGCACGCGGCCACACAGACGTTGACCGCCGTCTCGAAGGGGAAGGCGCTGACGTTGGCCGTCACCGTGTCGCCGCCGCCCGAGAAGATCGAGCCGGGCCCATCGATCGCACCCCACCAGTTGAGGGTGGCATCGACCAGGCCCGCCACGACATCCGTGGCGTTCATCCCGTCGACGTTGCCGCCGATGGAGTTGGTATTGAAGGCCGAGTTGGTTCCGTCGGCCCCGGTGATGCTCACCCCGAGATCGTTGCTCTCGATCCGGTTGCAGGTCGCCCCGACCGAGCTGGCATCGGTGTTGTCGAAGCCGACCGCGATGCCCGTGGTGTTGTCACTGAGCAGGTTGCCGTCGATCGTGCCGACCGTCCCCGGACCGAAGAAGTCGGTGATCAGGATGCCTGCAGAGGTGGAGCCGTCGACGCTCGCCACGCCCCGATTGCCGGTGGCGGTGTTGGCGATCACCGACACGCTGGCCCCGGCACCGAGCTCGACCATGTAGTCGAGGAAGTCGCCCACGCCCTTGCCGGTGTAGGTGTTGCCGCTGAACGCCGAGCCGTTCACCCCCGACCCGAAGAACAGCACGCCGATGCGGCCGATCTGGGAGAAGCTGGAGTTCGTCACGTCGACCGGGGTCGCACCGAAGGCGGCCACGGCCGTGCCCGCGTAGCTGGGCCCGCTCTCGTCGAACTTGATCTCGGTGAACTCGACGTCGTCGATCGTGCCCGAGCCGAGGTGGCGGATGGCCTGCCAGACCTTGAAGCCGGTGCCGTCGAGGGTGAGAGAGCTCAGATCGAGATCCGAGCCCGCCTCCACCAGCCACCAGCCGCGGCCGTTGCCGGAGCTCGCGGTATCGGCCGTGGGATTCAGGATCGTCGTGCCCTGCCCCGCCCCGATCACGTCCACGTTCTCACGGATCACGATCTGCGGCCCTTCGGCGTAGGTCCCCGCGGCCACGTTGGCGATGCCGTCGGGGCAGGTCAGCTCCGTCGCCCGCAGCACGCTCGCGCAGGGCGCGGCCGCATCGCGGCAGTCGTTGGTGGCATCGGCTCCCGTGGTCGCCACGAAGGACTCGTCCGCGCACAGGAAGTCGCAGTTGCGGAAGGTGCGGAAGCCGCTGGTCGTGGTGACCCCCAGCGCCACGTCGGCCGAGGTGTCGCAGGTCCCCGTGCCGGGTCCGGTGTCGCAGTTCCACCAGTTGTCGGTGGCGTCCAGCGGATGGTCACTGCTGTTGACGATGCCACCCGCCAGGTTGCCCTCGATGCAGTTGCCGTTGGCGTTGACGCCGGGCGCGGTGACCGTCGTTCCGACCACGATGCCGAGGGCGTTGCCCGCCAGGAAGTTGTCGTCGATCGACGCTCCGTCGCTGTTCACCAGGACGGCCGCGCCGGGGAACATGCTCGGCTCGAAGGCATTGCCTCCGAACACGGCGCTGATCGAGTTCCGCGTCACCAGGGTCGAGCCGGAGACCTGGACCCCGAGGCCGAAGCCACCGAGCACGCCGCGAACGCGATTGTCTGCGACCGTACCCAGCGCGATGTGGTCGATCGCGATGCCGGACAGGAAGCCGGTGCCGAAGGAGCCGACGGTGGTGATCCGATTTCCGGTGACGTCCATGGTCACCGCCGCGAAGTTTCCGTTCGCCCGGATCGCCACGTCCTGGATGTCGTGCAGCACGTTGTCGGCGATCGTGACCCCGCTGGCCGTGCCGTTCGACGACTTGACCAGGATGCCCTGGGCCCGGCCGGAACCGGGAGATTCCCCAGCCGACGTCGGAGCGGTGGAGTCGCTGATGTCGTAGATCGTGTTCCCGCTGATCGTGGTGCCCGCGCCGACGTTGAAGGCCAGGATGCCGGCCTCGCCGAAGGACGCCGCCCCGGCGTCGCGAAGCGGATCGGAGACCTCGTGGATCACGTTGTTCGTGAGGGTGACCGTCACGGTCGTCCCGACGGCGCTGTCCGATTGCACCCGGATGCCCGCCGGCGACGTGGTGGCAGGGCCTCCGTGGGTGGGGTTGGTGATCTCGAAGCCGTCGATCGTCACGCCGGTGACGCCGTCGGCGACGGTGAGGGTCGTTTCTGCGCCGCTGCCGTCGATGATCGCCTGCACGCCCGCATTGCCCGCATCGGCCTCGGTGGCCGGAGCGAGGGCTTGCAGGGTCAAGCTCTGGGAGATGACGGGCGCTTCCGCGTAGAGGCCCGGACCCACCAGCACGGTGTCGCCGGGCGAGGCGGACGTGACACCGAGCTGGATCGTGGCTGCGCCGGACGTGCAGCTGCCGTCGATGGCGATGCTCGGAACACAGACCACGGCGGCCTGGGCGGGTGACCACCCGGAGACCAGGAACAGCGTGACGACCCATGCAGCAGAAACGACGCTTCGCAGCGACATCGGAACCCCTCCTCGGCTCGGTCGGGAACGCGCAGCCGACCGGCAGTTCAACGTTGTTCTCCCACGAGCTGGTGATCGAAATCAACCTCGAGGGGAGGTTTCTCACCTGGAATCGGGAACGTACCGACGGAAAATCACCCTGATGGGTTAGTTGCTGCGCCGATCTCGGCAGATTTCATGACCCGATCGGGTGATCTCGCGAGGTCGGGTATGATCCTGACGTGAGCCATGATCCGGGCGCCTTCCGCAACTTCGACGCGACGCGACGTCCGTCGGTGGCGGAGCTGTACCGGGAGAACCACGCCCTCCAGACCGTGGCCGAGGTTCGCCGCAAACGGGCCCGGTTCTTGCCCCTCCGTCACGGACGCATGAGTGTCTGGGAAGCCATCGAATCCCTCGAGGAGATCGTCGACGACAGTGATCCGGATCTCGGGCTCTCGCAGCTCGACCACGCGCTGCAGACGGCCGAGTCGCTACGCCTGGCGGGCGCGGAGCCGTGGCTGGTCCTGACCGGCTTCGTTCACGATCTGGGCAAGGTGCTCTGCACGTTCGGGGAGCCGCAGTGGGCGGTCGTGGGCGACACCTTCCCCGTAGGCTGCGCCTTCGACGACCGCATCGTGCACGCCGAGCTGTTCGCCGCCAACCCTGACCGCGAGGACCCGAAGTACGCGACCCGGACGGGCATGTACACGGAAGCCTGTGGGCTCGATCAGGTGCTCATGTCGTGGGGCCACGACGAGTACCTCTACCACGTCCTCCGCGAACACCTGCCCGCGCCCGCTCTGGCGATCATCCGCTACCACTCCTTCTACGCGGCCCACCAGGCCGGTGCCTACGACCACCTGATGGATGACGCCGATCGGGAGCGGATGGGCTGGGTGCGCCGGTTCAACGCGCACGACCTGTACTCCAAGAGCGAGTCCCGACCCGACTGGCCGCGGCTGCGTCCGATCTACGAACGGCTCGTCGCGGACCACCTCCCGACCACGCTCGACTGGTAGCCGGGCAGGCCCGGACCGGCAGGCGACCGGCAACGACTGCCCGTGTCGGTCGGCGACGCCGGCGCCGCGATGCGCACCGCCCGGACGCTCCGGGCGCCGCTCCGCGCGAGGCCGCGCTTACCCTGCCGGCCGGCTGCGCACGAGCTGCCGATCGCCCCCCTTTTTCCGCCCGGGCTCGAACGAATGAGGTGAATTCACGACACCTTTTGGCCGAAGAGAGTGAGGACTCCAGCTCCTTTCGAGTTACCGCGCGAACGGACCCCACCCGAGGCGAAAGCCGCCTCACAGGGGGCCGGGAGATCGCGGACCGGAAAGGAAGATCCGATGCGACCCCTCCTCTACGCCCTCGCCCTGCTGCTCGCGGCCACCACCAGCCAGGCCGCCACGATCATCACGTCCTCCACGGACGCCGCCCTTACGGGCGCGACGTTGATCGACTTCAACGGGGAGACCGACGGCCAGAACTTCCTGTCCGCGACGGTCGGCTCGCTGACGGTGCGGACGAACACGAACACCCTCCGCTTCGACGATCAGTACTCGGTGCAGTTCGGAACCAGCGGCGTGCAGGTCGAGACCCGCCTGGGCGGGAGCAACGACGACCTCGAGTTCGTCTTCGCGACCGCCGTGAGCGCGTTCGGCTTCGACCTCAACGCTCTCGACATCGACCTCACGATGGAGCTCTACGACGGCGTCGGTACCCTGCTCGACTCGTTCCTGATCCCGAACCAGCCCGGCCTCGGAATGAGCGGCGACGCCCGGCGGGACTACTGGGGCGCTTCGTCGGCGGCCGCAGTCAGCCGCGTCCGCCTCGTGAACGCGAGCCAGCACGACTTCTTCCTCATCGACAACGTGTCCTTCGTCGCGGCTCCCGAGGCCAGCACCGGGATCCTGCTGACTCTCGGTCTCGCCGGACTGGTGTTCGGTGGCAACCGCGGCCGGCTCGGCATCATTCCCAGCCGGGAGGCGTAGGCCCGGGGCATCCCGAGCCACCCGCGCCGGTTTCTGCGGCGGGTGCCCCGCCCCGGTTCCCTACGCGGGCCGGGCTTCTGCTTGACACCGGAGGTCGCGTTCCGAGCCTTCGTCCCATGGCGGGCGCTCCTGCCCGCAGCGGAGGTGACCGTGTCGGCGCTCGCAGGGGTTCGGCCGTTACGCATCGGCATCGCACTCGGTGCAGGCAGCGCCGCGGCGCTGGCCGAAATCGGGGCCCTGCAGGTTCTTCGCGAAGCGGGGCTTCCCGTTCACGCGGTGGCGGGGACGAGCGCGGGCTCGGTCGTCGGCGCCGCCTTCGCCGCCGGGCGCCTGACGGAGCTCCACGAGGCCCTGACCGGGCTGTCGCGCTCCCAGGTCGTCCGCCTGTTCGACTGGGCCTGGCCGCGAGAGGGCTTTCTCCACGGCCGCAGGGCGCTCGAGTACCTCGCGCCCCACCTGGGCGAGCGCATCGAAGAGCTCGATCTGCCCTTCGCCGCCATCGCCACCGACCTCGAGCGCGGCGACGAGGTACGGCTGACCCGGGGCCCCGTCTTCGACGCGGTCCGCGCGAGCATCGCGATTCCGGGCATCTTCCGTCCCTGGCGGATCGATGGGCGCCTGCTCGTCGACGGGGGTCTCGTGAACCCCGTCCCCGTCTCGGCCTGCCGCGAGCTGGGCTGCGAGTTCGTGATCGCCATGAACGCGCTGCGTCTTCGGCCCGAGTTCGAGGTCGCCGCCAGCTCCCCCCACCCCGACGCGGACGCGTCCGAGGCAGCCGCCCCGGAGACGCCGGAGCCGGGCCTGCTCGACGTGGTGGCCCGCGCCTCCGACATCCTGGCCGCCCGCATCGCGACCAGCCGCTTGCGCGAGGACCCGCCGGGCTTCCTGCTGCAGATTCCGGTTCCCGACGTCGGGATGTTCGATCTGCATCGCACCGCCGAGCTCGTCGAAGCGGGCCGTTCCGCGGCCTCCGCCGCATTGCCCGGGCTCCGGGACGCGCTCGCCCGGGCGGTCCCGCTGCATCGACGGCTCTTCGGTTGGCCGCGGCGCAGCGGCTCGCGAGCCCAGCTCGCATCCTGAGGCGACGGCTCCTGCGCCGATGCAGAAGGCGTGGAGCGACGGCGCTATGCTCCGCGGTCCATGAAGCCGCTCACGATCTTCATCCCCGCCTACCAGGCCGAGAAGACGCTCGAAGACGTGATCGCGAGGATCCCCGCGGAGGCGCGAGACGCGATCTGCGAGGTGCTCGTCATCAACGACGGAAGCCGCGACGACACGAGTGGCGCGGCACGCCGCGCCGCCGAGGCCTTCCCCAAGGTCCGACTGGTGGAGGAGCCCGTGAACCGCGGCTACGGAGCCGCCGTACGCAAGGGCCTGCGACTCGCGCTCGAGACCCCGGCCGAGTACGTCGTCTGCCTGCACGCCGACGGCCAGTACCCCCCCGAGAAGCTCCCCGAATTCGTTCCCTACATGGCGCAGCACGGCATCGACGTCCTGCAGGGCTCGCGGCACAAGGACGGCACCGCGAGCCAGGGCGGCATGCCCGCGTACAAGGTGCTGGCGGGCAAGATCCTGACCTGGCTGGAGAACCGCACCTTCGGTCTCGAGATGACCGACTACCACTCCGGCTTCATGCTCTACAGCCGAAGGGCCGCCGAGACCATCCCCTTCGACGAGCTGTCGACCTACTTCGACTTCGACCTCGAGGTCATCGCCAGCGCACGCGCCCGCGGGCTCGAGGTCGCCGAGCTGGGCATCCCGACCCGCTATGCCGACGAAGAGTCCCACCTGAACCCGATCTGGTACGGGCTCCGCTGTCTGCGGGTGATGCTGCGCTTCCGGTTGGGACGCTACGCCTGAGGCTGGCGTCTTGGGCCGCGGCGGAGCCTCGGATCAGGCGTCGCGAACCGGAGTGAGACCCGCCGGGCGACCGTACTGCTCGAAGTAGTGGGTCATCGTGATGCGCAGGGTCTCGCGCAGATCGGTCTTCGCCTTCCAACCGAGCCGCGACTCGGCCTTGGTGACGTCGGGCACCCGGCGATCGCAGTCCTCGTAGCCCTCGCCGTAGAACTTGTCGCTCGTGATGTCCTCGATCGGGTGCTCGAGGAAGGCGTCCTTCCCGGTGATCTCGGCCGCGAGCTCGCGCATCAGGAAGGCGAGGTCCTTCATCGTCACCTCGCTGGCCCGGTTGCCGACGTTGAACACCTGGTTCTGCGCCTGCTTGGGCTGCTCCAACATCAGGCTGAGCGCGTCGATGGCGTCGTCGATGAACGTGATCGTGCGATAGGCGCCGCCACCGTCGACGAGCTGCAGCGGCTGCCCGTCGAGGAGGGCGGTCATGAAGCAGGCCAGCACACGCGGGATGCCCTCGCCGTCGCGACCGGGAATGAAGTCCATGCGCGGCCCGAACCAGTTGTAGGGCCGGACGATCGTGAACGGCATCCCGCTCTCGGCGCTGTGGGCGTAGATGTAGCGCTCGAACAGCTGCTTGGCAGTCGCATAGCTCCAGCGATGATTGCGGGTCGGGCCCATGATGAGCGGGGTCTCGTCCTCGCGCTGCTCGTAGAGGTCGAGGTCCTGGTAGTCGTCCGTCGGCACGTAGCTGGAGAGCGTCCGTCCGTAGACCTCGCAGGTCGAGGTGTGGAACAGCCAGCTGCGGTGCTCGGAGCACAGGTCGATCAGCGAGTAGGCGTCGATGAAGTTCGACCGGATCGTCTTCACCGGGCTCGCGACGTACTGGGCCGGCGTGCAGACCGCCGCCAGCGAGATCACCGCCTCGCAATCGGCGATGTGCGGCCCGAGCTCGTCGAAGGTGGTGTCGGCGTCGACGTAGCGCTGGTGGAAGTTGAAGTTCGGGTTGTCGAGGTGCTCGGAGACCTTGTCGTAGGAGACGTCCCAGCCCTCGATGTGCACGTCGCCGGAGGCCAGCAGGCGATCCGTCAGATGGCTGCCGACGAAGCCGCCGCAGCCCAGGATGATCACCTTCTTCATGCCCACCCCTTTGCGAGGTCGGACGCGAGATCCGGCGTCGCGCGCGGGAGGGGCCTCATGGCTGCTCGCTCCCCCCCGGTCCAGTTCATCGGACTTTCATCCGGAGCAGCGCCGTGGAGTTAGCAGCCGGCAGGGACCGAGGCAAACGCCCGCGGCCCGGCAAGCGGCCTCTCAACCCTTCGAAGAAGTGGCACTTTTGGGCTTCTGCGGAAGCCGTGCCGATCCCGCTACGGTCTGGCCAGTCGGTGGGGTGGCCATGTCGTTCGAGGGGGAGCGCCGCGTCGCGCGGATGGGGCTCGGCGCCACAGTCGTCGCGCTGATCCTTCTTCTATGGGCCCTTCCCCATCCCTGGGAGGTCCCGACCGGGCCGTCCTTCTTCCCCCCAGAGGGCCGCCGCGCCTTCGGCCACGCGATCCGGATCGGCGCGTGGTGGGGGGCCCTGGTGAACCTGGTGCTCGCGGCGGTCCTGCTGGTCAGCGTGCCGTGGTGGCTGCGCCCGGTCTCCGAAGGACCGCGGGTCGAGCGCATGCGTCCGGGCGCCAGGTGGTGGATCAGCGTCGTCGCCCTCGTCGCGCTCGCCGGCGTCGCCCGCTGGCCCTTGGCGGGGGGCAGCCTGTGGTGGGACGAGGGCTGGTCGGTGCGCCGGATCGTGGTCGGCTCCTTCATGAGCGAGGGCGTGCCTCGCGAGGAGAACCGCTTCAAGGCGACGGATCTCCGTCACCCCCTGTGGTCGTACCGCAAGCCGACCAACCACGTCGCGTACAACGTGTCGGCGTTCGGCGCCGACCGGACCTGGCGCCGGGTCACGAAACCCCAGCCCGGGGTGTTCAGCGAGCGCGTGTTCCGCTTGCCCGCCTTCACCGCCGGTCTGGTCGGCATCGCGGCCGTCGCAGCACTCGGCGCCGCGTGGGGCGCGCCCGCAGCAGGCCTCGGTGCCGCCGCTTGGCTCGTGCTGCACCCTTGGCACCACCGCTACGGCGTGGACGGTCGCGCCTACAGCTTCGTGCTCGCGCTGATGCCGCTGGTCGCCCTGGCGCTGACGGCGTTCCTGCGCCGACCCTCCAACCGCTCGCTACTGGCCTATGCCGCCAGCGTCGCCCTGCTGCTCTGGAGCTTCCCGTACAGCATCCTGCTCGTGGCGACCTTCGCGGCGACCAGCCTCCTCTGGCTCTTCCGGACGCGGGCCAGCGCCGCCGAGGCCTGGGCCTGGAGCCTGCGCTTCGCCGCCGCCCACTTGCTGGTCGGCATGCTCCTGCTGCAGTTGCTCGCGCCGAACATGACCCAGATCGGGGAGTGGCACTACACGACGCCGCTTCTCCGCTGGGGCGGACTCCGCGAGCTGTGGGCGGGTCTCGCGCTCGGCCTTCCCTTCGCGGACCTGGGCTCCGAGCTGGGCTTCCCGAGCCTGTCGGACTCCTGGGGTCGCTTCCTGCTCGCCGTCGCAGTGCTGCCTCCGGTCGTGGCCCTCGGCGCCTGGCGGGTCACGCGGCATGCGGCGGCGGCGCCGGTCGTTCTGGCCTGGCTGGCCGCGGCGCCGGTCAGCTTCGGGGTCAATGCGCTCGTCGAGCAGCAGTTCTTCGTGCGCTACGGGATCTTCCTCCTGCCTCTGGTCGCGCTGCTGGTCGCCTTCGCGTTCGAGACCTCGCGCGGCAGCTGGCGTTCACCGGGGCGCATCGGCCTGGCCTTGCTGCTCGTCGCTCTGGCGGTCGCAGTCGCCCCGCAGCGACGCATGCTCCTCGAGCGGCCCTACGCACCGCTGCGGGACGTGGCCGAGCGACTCGCCGAAGAGCGCCGTCAGGCCGGAGGGAGGACCCTGGCCGTGGGCTTCGGCCTGGGCGGGGGCATGCCTCACATCTACGACCCCGAGCTCCTGCACGCGGAGGACGCCACGGACCTGCGAAAGTTCTGCACACAGGCTGCCGCCGAGGGCCTTCCCCTCTTCGCCTTCTACGGCCATCCGCGACACAACGGCAAGCGCCGGCCGGAGGGAGTCGCCCTGCTCGACGACTCGACGCGCTTCGCGCCGATCGTCGAGCTCGGGGGCATCGATCCCGAGTTCCAGTACCGCGTGCTGCGCTGGACGGGAGCGTCCTGCGAACCGCTGCGGTGACGGGAACCGCCCGCGACACCGCGCCCGCTAGCGACGCCAGAAGCTCGGCAGCAGGAGCGCGATCAAGGCGAAGAACTCGAGGCGCCCGAGCCACATCAGGAAGACCATCAGGAGCTTCTGCCAGGCCGCAAAGTCCGCGAAGTGACCGAGCGGGCCCACCGCCTCGAGCCCCGGACCGATGTTCGAGAGGGTCGCGATCGACGCCGTCGCCGCCGTCACCACGCTGTGGTCGCCGACCGCCAGCAGCACCGTGCCGACCCCCCAGGTCGCGAACCAGAGGAGCAGGAGGCTCACAGCGCCGCGGACCGACGCTTCAGGCGCCGCCTTGCCGTCGAGGACGACGGCGATCACGGCGTTCGGCGCGAAGGTGAGGCGGACCTCGCGGAGCGCCGCCTTCCAGGCGATCAGCATGCGCACGATCTTGCTGCCGCCGGCCGTGGAGCCCGCACAGCCCCCGACGAACATGAGGGCGACGAGCAGGGTGGACGAGAGCGGCGGCCAGGCGGCGAAGTCCGCCGTCGCAAAACCGGTCGTCGTCACGATCGAGACGACCTGGAAGGCCGCCGACCGGAGCGTGGCCTCGAACGGCGAGCCCTCGTGCAGGCCCACGTCGACGCCGACGACCGCCGTCACCCCCAGCGTGAGCAGCAGATACACCCCGAGCTCCTCGTTGCGCAGGGCGCTGGGATCGCGGCGGCGCACCAACGCCCAGTAGAGGGAGAAGTTCACTCCAGCGAGCAGCATGAAGAGCGTGACGGCCCACTGCACGGCGGCGCCGAAGTGGGCGACCGAGTCCCCGTGAGGAGAGAATCCCCCGGTCGAGACCGTCGAGAAGGTGTGCGTCAGGGCGTCGAAGAGGTCCAGACCGAGCGCGAGCAGCACCACGATCTCGGCCACCGACAGGGCGACGTAGATCCGCGCCAGGACCGAGGCCGTCTGGTGGACCGTGGGATGCAGGATCTCCGCCTTGGGCCCGGGCACCTCGAGATTGAACAGGAAGCGGGCGCCGGGTCCGAGCTCCGAGAGCAGCGCCACGAACACCACGACGATGCCGATGCCCCCGAGCCACTGGGTGAAGCTGCGCCAGAAGAGGATCGAGCGATCGACGCTGGCGAGGTCGCGCATCACGGAGGCGCCGGTGGTCGTGAAGCCCGAGACCGATTCGAAGAGGGCGTCGGCGACGTGGGGGAGGGCTCCGCTCACCAGATAGGGAATCGCACCCAGCAGCGAGGCCAGCACCCAGGCCCCGACCACGATCGCAACGCCATCGCGTCGATAGAGATCGCCCGTCGGACGGCCCGCCCACACGAACCCGAGCCCGAGCGCCGTCGTCGCCGCCGCCGCGACGCCGAATGCGGCCACCGCTCCCAGGCCTTCCCCGTCGGCCAGCGCGAAGACCAGCGGCACCAGCTCGGCACCGGCCAGGACCAGCAGGATCCGGCCGAGGATGTGGAGCATCCTCCGCGAGTTCATCGGGGAGCGGCCGCGTCCTG
>JAJDAR010000178.1 GCA_029261775.1 Deltaproteobacteria bacterium
GGCGGATTTCTCCGGTCCCCAGGGGTGGTTTCGACGCGTTCCGGCTCGAAGTGGTTACCCTCCGGCGATCGTGAGCGGGGAAGTCCACGTCGAGACCCTGCCGGGCGGCCCCACCTTGCTGCTGCGGGAAGCGCATCTCGCGCCGGTGGCCGAGCTGCAGGTGCTGGCACGCGTGGGTGCGGCGGACGAGGGCCCCGGCGAGGCGGGCCTCGCGCACTTCCACGAGCACATGCTCTTCAAGGGCACCGAGACCCGCGACGTCGGAGAGATCGCCGGCACCATCGAGGGCGCGGGCGGTCGCATCAACGCCTGGACCTCCTTCGACACCACCTGCTACCACGCCACGCTGCCGAGCGACGTCATCGCCGCTGGCCTCGACGTACTGGCCGACGCGACCCAGCACTCGATCTTCGACGCCGAGGAGACCGCCCGCGAGATCGAGGTGGTGCTGGAGGAGATTCGCCGCTCCGAGGACGAGCCTCACCACGTCCTCTCGGACCTGATCTTCTCGACCTGCTTCGGGTCCCATCCCTATCGAGCCCCGATCCTGGGAACACCGGACAGTGTCGCCTCCCTCGACCCCGAGCGGCTGCGCGCCTTCTACCGCCGTTGGTACACGCCTGCGAACCTGGTGGTGATCGCCACCGGCGACTTCGACACGGCCTGGATGCGCGAGCGCATCGCCGCGGCCTTCGGACGCACCGAGGGCGGCGCCCCGCCGCGAACCCGTCCCTCGGAGCCGGTGCAGGATGAGCTGCGCGTCGCGCTGCTCACCCGGCCTTTCGAGCGCGCCTGCCTCGACCTCTCCTGGCCCGCGACGAACCTGGCCCACGAGGACACACCCTACCTCGACCTGCTCGCCTTCATCCTCGGCGGCGGGGAGAGCTCGCGTCTCGTCCAGCGGGTCAAGGAGGAGGCGGCGCTCTGCGATCGGATCGACGCCTCCTGCTACACGCCGCTCGACCCCGGTCTGTTCGGAGCCACCGTCGATCTGGAGACCGAACGCGCCGAGGAGACGATCGAGGCCATCGTGCGGGAGACCGAGCGCCTGCGGCTCGAGCCGGTCAGCGAATCCGAGCTCGAGCGCGCGCGCAGCAACTTCCTCGCGAGCCAGGAGTGGGAGCGGGAGAGTGTCTCGGGCATGGCCCGCAAGCTCGGCAGCTACTTCGTGCTGGCGGGAGACCACCGCGTCGAGGAGCGCCTGCGTGACGCGATCCGGCACGCCACGGCCGAGGATCTGCAGCGCGTCGCCCAGCGCTACCTCGGGCTCGAGCGGCTGTCGGTCGCCGGCGTCCTTCCCGAAGAAGCCGCCGGCGCCCTCGTGGAGGGCCAGGTGCGGGCCGCCGTGCGCCGCGGTCGAGACCGGGCAGCGCGAGCCGCATCCACGCCGCCGCGCACGCCCGCCTCCAAGCCGACGGCACACGCCGCGCCGCCCCGGGTGGGCGCGATCCTGCACGACTACACCCTCGACAACGGGCTCCGCGTCGTCGTCGCGCCGCGGCCCGACGTGCCCGTGGTCGCGGTCCGGGCCGCGCTGATCGGCGGTCAGCTCGTCGAGCGCGAAGAGACCGCGGGGCTCTCCTCCTTCCTGACGGGCATGTGGCTGCGCGGGACCCAGGGACGCTCGGCCGCGGGCTTCGCCCGCGAGGTAGAGAACCTGGCCGGCGACGTCGACGGCTTCTCGGGCCGCAACAGCTGCGGTCTCACCCTGGACGCCACCCGCGAGAAGTTCCTGCCGGTGCTCGACCTGTTCTGCGAGGCACTGACCGCGCCCTCCTTCGCGCCCGACGAGCTGGAGCGCGAGCGTCGCGAGACGCTGGCAGCGCTGGCGCGCCGCGAGGACCGGCTCTCGGCGCGCGCCTTCGACCTGTTCTCGCAGGCCCTCTACCCGACGCATCCGTACCGGCTACCGCTGCCGGGCACGCCGGAGACGGTCGCTCGCTTCGACGGGGAGCTCATCCGTCGCCACCACGAGCAGCTGGTCGGGGCCCGGAACCTGGTCGTCGCCGTCGCCGGGGACGTCGACCCCGACGCCGCGGCCGCCGAGATCTCGAGACGCTTCGGCGAGCTGCCCGAGGGTGCGGATCTCCTGGCCGCCCTGCCGCCCGTCGACCCGCCTCCGAGTGAGCTGGTCCGCGTCGAGGAGCTGAAGGACCGGGCCCAGGCGCACCTGGTCGTGGGCTTCCGAGGCCTCGACCTGTTCGACGACGACCGCTTCGCCGTCGAGGTGCTCGCCCAGACCCTCGCCGGCCAGGGCGGCCGCCTCTTCCTCGAGCTACGGGATCGTCAGAGCCTCGCGTACTCGGTCACCGCCGTGAATGTCGAGGGGATCGCCCCGGGCACCTTCGCGGTCTACATCGCGACCGCACCCGAGAAGCTCGAGCAGGCGCAGGCCGGCATCTTCGAGGAGCTGCGCCGCGCCAAGGAGGCGCCCGTCGAGGAAGCCGAGCTGGAGCGCGCCCGCCGCTACCTGATCGGCAACCACGTGATCGACTCCCAGCGCAGCAGCAGCCAGGCGCTGCAGATCGCCCTCGACACCCGCTACGGGCTCGGCCCCCATGCCCATCAGGGCGTTCCCGCCCGCATCGCCGCCGTCACGACCCAAGACCTGCAGCGCGTCGCCGAGCGCATCCTCCAGCTCGACACCGCCATCATCGCCAGCGTCCGCCCCGAGTAACACGAAACAACTCAAGAAAAGGGCCGGGCCATCTTCTTGAGTTGTGCCGGGGCGCTTCCTCGAGGACCGGGCGGGGGCTCTTCCCCAGCTGAGGCTCAGTCGGGATCGGGCCTCGGGCCGAGGGCGAGGCCGTCGCCGCGGGGGTCGCTGCCGCCGTAGTGGAGGCCGGTCTCTGCGTCGACCACGATCGCCTGGGCGCTCGACCAGTCGCGCTCGGAGATCTCGACGGTGTGGCCCCTGCGGCGCAACGCTTCGACGACGTCCGCGGGAATCGCGTCCTCGACCAGGATGCGGTCGGGCACCCACTGGTGATGGAAGCGCGGCGCCGACACGGCCTCCTGCACGTCCATCCCCCAGTCGATCACGTTCAGCAGCGTCTGGAGCGTGACCGTGATGATACGCGGACCCCCCGGGCTGCCCGAGACCATCCGCACGCGGCCGTCCTCGAGCACGATCGTCGGCGTCATGCTCGAGAGCGGGCGCTTGCCCGGCGCCACGGCGTTGGCGCCACGGATGTCGATCAATCCGAACGCGTTCGGCACGCCCGGTGCGATCGAGAAGTCGTCCATCTCGTTGTTGAGCACGATGCCGGTGCCGGGCACCGTGATGCCCGAGCCGAAGATCAGGTTGATGGTCTGCGTGATGGCCACGGCGTTGCCCGCCGCATCGGTCACTGAGAGATGGGTCGTCCCACCGCCGGCGGGCGCGGCACCCGGCGCCTCGACCCGGATCGCCACCTCGCGCCGCCCCCAGGTCCAGGGCGCACGTCGCCACCAGGGCGGATTGATGCGCGCCCGCTGCACGGCCGCATGCGCCTTCGAGGCCAGCCAGCCGACGGGCACGTCGACGAAGTCGCTGTCGCCCAGGAACGTGTTCCGATCGGCGAACGCAAGCTTCATGGCTTCGGACGCGACGTGGAGACTGGCCGACGAGCCCGCTCCCTTCGCGGCCAGGTCGTACGGGGCCAGGATGTTCAAGATCGACACCAGCGCGACCCCGCCCGACGAGGGTGGCGGAAACGAGACCACCTCGCGCCCGCGATAGAGGCCGCGGATCGGCTCGCGCCGCCTGGTCTCGTAGGCCGCGAGATCCTCGAGGGTCAGGATGCCTCCGTGGGCCCGGGCCGCATCGACCATGGCCGTGGCCAGCTCCCCGGTATAGAAGGCCTCCGCTCCTCCGGCGGCGATGCGCCGCAGGGTCTCCGCCTTGTCCTTCTGAACGAGCCGGTGGCCGGCCTCGATAGGCGCTCCAGCCGGCGGCAGCTGGATCCGTGCGGTCTCGGGAAAGCGCGCGGCCAACCCCATCTTCTGCCAGAACCCGACCGAGCCCGCATGCCGCGGGCCGACGGCGAAGCCCTCGTCGGCGAGCCGGATCGCAGGCTCCAACACCTTCGCCAGCGGCAGCGTGCCGTACTGCTCGAGCGCCTCGGTCAAGCCCCGCACCAGGCCGGGCGTCGCCACCGCCAGCCCTCCGAGACGCGAGGCGTGCTCGGGGGCACCCGGGGCCACGTACATGTCGCGAGTCGCGGCGGCAGGCGCCGTCTCGCGCGCATCGAGGGCCACGGTCTCGCCGTTCTCCAGGTGGATCAGCAGGAAGCCCCCGCCACCGATGCCCGAGTGGTGGGCATCCGTGACGCTGAGCGCAAAGGCGGTCGCCACCGCCGCATCGATCGCGTTTCCCCCCGCCTCGAGCATCGCGACGCCCGCGCGGGTGGCATCGGCCTGGGGGCTCGCGACCATGCCGCCGCGGCTCGACGCCGGCGCGGGCGCTGCCGCCCAGGCGGCCGACCCGGCGTGCAGCAGCATCGCGAGCAGCAGCGCCACGACGGCGCCCGGGGTGTGACGCCGGTACGGGTCCGCGCGCCGCCCGCACCCTAGACTCGCATCGGCCCGCGATCGACGGGTCATGACGGGACGCTAACAGGGGAGAGAAGATGAGGCGAGTAGGACAGGCGTTCGAGGGTGGGAGCGAGACGACGCGGGGCCGTTCGCGGTTCACGCTGACCTGCGGTTCGCTCCTGCTGGCACTGATCGTCACCGCGGGCTGCGGTGCCGGGGATGGAACGACGGACGCACCCGACGAGGCCGCGAACGAGGCGCCGACGCCGGACGCCCCCGCGCCGGTCGTTCCCGTCCCCGACGCGACGAGCCCCCGTGACGTCGCGGTCCTCGAGATCGAAGGCCACGGCACGATCCGCTTCGAGCTGCTGCCCGAGCTCGCCCCGAAGCACGTCGAGAACTTCGTCAAGCTCGCAAGCACCGACTTCTACGACGGCACCCTCTTCCACCGCGTGATCCCGGGCTTCATGGTGCAGGGCGGCGACCCCTACTCGAAGGACGAGAACCCGAACAACGACGGGCGCGGCGGCCCGGGCTACACGATCGACGACGAGTTCAGCCAGGTCTCCTTCGTGCGTGGGATCGTCGGCATGGCCCGGACCGCCCGCCCGAACAGCGCCGGCTCGCAGTTCTTCCTCATCCACGAGGACACCCGCCACCTCGACGGCACCTACACCGTCTTCGGCCGGGTGATCGAGGGCATCGACGTGGTCGACGCGATCACGCAGGTCCCCATCGACACCTACGGCCGCCACGGCCCCCGGGACCGCCCCATCGAACCCGTCATCCTGAAGGACGTCCGGATCGAGAAGGGAGCCGCCGGCGGCGCCCTCCCAGAAGCCGAGACCGCACCAGCCAGCCCCCCCGCGGCCGACGCCTCGCCGGCCGCCGCGACGCGGGAGGAATGGGATGAGGGCTGAGCCGGCCCCGCCAAGTGCCCGGAATCACGCCACTCCTGCCGGGCCCGCCCGCTGGCCCGCCGGCACCATCGCGGCTACTTTCCGCGCCCCGTGGCCCGGTAGCTCAGTTGGTAGAGCACCGCACTGAAAATG
>JAJDAR010000179.1 GCA_029261775.1 Deltaproteobacteria bacterium
CTTCTACACGGGCTCGCTCTACCACGGTGGGGGGCCGAACCGCACCGAGCAGGTGCGCATCGGCGTCAACATCACCTACGTCGTCGGCTTCCTGCGCCAGGAGGAGAACCAGTACCTCTCGGTGCCCCGCGAGATCGCGGCGGAGCTTCCGGAGCCCCTGCTCCGCTTGATGGGCTACGCGCGCGGCGCGTACGCGCTCGGCTACATCGACGACTCGCGGGATCCGATCCTGGCGGTCAAGCCGGACTACCAGGCCAGCTCGGGCTTCGGCGAGTTTCGCAAGCCGCGTCCCTCCTAGCCCGAGCCCGCTCCGCTCTGCGCGTCGAAGCGCTCCGCGATCCGCGCGGTCCGCTCGACCAGATCGTCGAGCCGCAGCTCGCCGTACCCGGCCAGCGTCACGCGACACGCCCCTGCCACGGCGCCGTCCAGCAGGGCTGACAGCCCGACACGCGGCCCGGCCCTGCGCCCCCGCAGGCGTCGGCGCAGGGCGTCCATCAGGGGCCCGAGGCGACGGCCGCGAAGGCCGGATCGGTCGCCTCGAGGATGCGCTCGATGTCGGCCTCGGTGTGGGCTGCACTCACGAACATGTTGTGCCACGGGTGGACGTAGGCCCCGCGATCCACGGACTCCGCCGCCCAACGGTTGCCCTTCTCCAGCTTCGGGTCGTCATCGAAGAGCAGGAGCGGCATCTGGACCGGCCCGGTCTGCCGGATCCGCACGCTGTGTCGGTCGGCCTGCTCCTGCCAGCCGAGGCGAAGTCTTTGGCCGAGCCGCTCGAGGGTCGGCACGATCGGCTGTCGCGCGAGCTCGGCAAGGGTGGCGAGCGCGGCGGCCATGGGAGCCGCCTGGAACCAGAACGAGCCGGTCAGGTACACCTTGCGGGCTGCGTCGCGCATCCGGTCGTTGCCGGTCAGCGCCGAGAGCGCGTGGCCGTTGGCGAGGCACTTGCCCCAGGCCGCAAGATCGGGCTCGACCCCGAACCGGGTCCAGCTGCCGCCGAAGGCCAGGCGGAAGCCGGCGCGAACCTCGTCGTGCAGCAGCAGTGCATCGTGCTCGTCGCAGATCGCGCGCAGGCCGCGGGCGAAGGCGGCGTCCGGCTCGGTCTGGTCCTGGAAGGCATCGTGGCGGAAGGGTGAGACGAGGATGCCGGCCAGGTCGTCGCCCGCCTGCGATGCGGCTTCGCGAGCGCTTGCGAGATCGCCGTACTCGAAGGTCACCAGGTGCGCGCGCGCCTCGGGCACGATGCCGGTGTCGAAGGGCGTGCACCAGGGTGCCGCGCCGTGGTAGGAGCCCTTTGCGACGAGGATCTGCTTGCGTCCCGTCGTGGCGCGCGCGATGGCCACGGCGGCCGACGTCGCGTCCGTGCCGTTCTTGCAGAAGAGCGCCCAGTCGGCCGCCTCCACGACCTCGACGAATCGCTCGGCCAGCTCGACGATCAGGTCGGTCGGGCCGGTCAGGGTGTCGCCGCGCGCCATCTGCTCGGCCGCTGCAGCGTCGACCTTGGGGTGGCCGTAGCCCAGCAGCATCGGACCGTACGCGCACATCAGGTCCACGTACTCGTTGCCGTCGACGTCCCAGAGCCGGCAGCCCGAGCCGCGGGAGAAGAACTGGGGGTAGGCGTCGGGCAGGGGGCGGGTGGACTGGTGTCCGTACATACCGCCCGGGATCACCTTCCGGGCGCGCTCTCGAAGCTCCTGGTCGCGTCGTCGTTCCCTGGCCATGTCCCCATGGTGCCACTCAGGAGGAGCCGGCGCAGCCGCGAGGCACGGCCCCCCGCAGACCCGAGAGGGTGAACTGGCCCAGCACCATGTCGCCGAAGCCGGCCAGCCGCGCGTCTCCCGCGCTGCGCCGGAACCGCTCGACCGGCCCGACCCGGGCGCCACTGGGGTCGTAGCGGGCTCGCACGCCCCACATGCTTCGCTCCGGGGGTTGCCCCGGCAGCCCGTAGCGCAAGTCTTCCATCTCGACGGTTGCGCTGCCGTCCCCGAGCCGGTTCGTGACCAGCACCACGTCGTCCATCGCGAACCACGCCATGATGCGGCCCTCCCAGCTGGCGGCGAGGTCGCGCGCCTCGGGGCTCGGCTTCGGGGCCGGGAAGCGCTCACCGAAGGGACAGCCCGGCGCGAGGGTGCTGTGCCAGCCCACCCAGATCTCGCCGCCGTCGCGTACCACCGCGCGGCGCAAGAAGGGCTGGAGCACCGTGGGATAGACCCGCACGTCGCTGGCCCCGAGGACCTGCGCGACGTCGCGGCGTGCGAACTCGTTGAGCCCGACACCGAGCACGAGGTAGGCGCTCGACAACGCGAGTGCCAGCACGGTCCGGCGCCGCTCGCGATCGCCGAGCGCGACGGCGCGCGCCGCGCCGAGTACCGCCCAGGCCAGGAACGCGGTGTAGAAGGGGTCGACGATGCCGACGCCGTGAAAGGCGAAGCGGGTGCGATCGAAAGGGGCGAAGAGTTGCGTGCCGTAGGGCGTGAACACGTCCAGCAGGGGATGCGTCACCAGTGCGGCCACGCAGAGCAGGATCCAGGCCCGGGGCGAAGAGCCGGGCGCTGCATCCCGCCAGCGCCAGAGCAGCCAGCCGAGCGGTGGACCCACCGCGAAGCCGAACCACAGCGCGTGGCTGCTGCCGCGATGGTAGACGAGCTCGCCGAAGCCATCGTGGAGCGGCGCGACGAGCACGTCGAGGTCAGGCGCCATGCCGACGAGAGCACCCCAGAGCAGCGCCCGCCGCCCGAGCGAGGGGGCGGCCAGCTGCCCGACGGCGGCGCCCAGCAGGCCCTGGGTCACCGGCTCCATCGTCGTCCCGCCGTCGCTCGTGCCGCTCTGCTCAAGGCGTCGGAGTCTAGACGACCCCGACCGGGCCGAAACCACCGCGAGGTGCGGGGATCAACCGGAGCGACGTCCGCCTCGACGCGCATCGTCCTGCAGCTCCAGGTCGAGACCCCGGGATTCGGGCAGGAAGAACAGGAAGAGCAGGGCGGCGAGCGGGAGGCCGAGGCCCAGGGCGCTGGCGGCGGCGGGCAAGCCCCCGAGCCAGGCCGAGAGGCCGGACGCGGCGAAGTAGGCCGCAACCGTGCCGACACCCATTCCCATGGCGGTCGCTCCCGACACGGTGGCGCGCAGCGCGGTCGGGAAGATCTCGGTGGCCGTGGCGCGGAAGGGCACGGCCGCGATCGCACTCAGCAAGGTGAGCACCGCCAGGGAGAGGATCAGACCGAGGGCGGGATGGACCGGGAAGTCGGTTCCGACGTGGTAGTAGGCGTAGTTGGCGACCGCGTACAGCAGGCCGGCGACGGCGAAGGTCGGTCGCCGGCCGAAGCGCTCGGAGAGGAAGCCGCCCAGCGGAAAACCGCCGAGCGACATCGTTCCGCCGACCAGCACGCTGGCGGTCGCCACCAGCGGGGCCAGGCCCAGATGCTCGACCGGGTAGTAGATGAACCAGGACTGGGTGCCGGCGATCACGAAGGGGAAGAGGGTTCCGATGGCGACGACGACGACGGTGCGGGTGCGGAACTCCGGGCCGAGCAGATCGCGGACCCGCGTCTCCGCCGTATCGCCGCGCGTCGCGACCCGCTCGTAGTGATGGCTCTCCCGTACCGCTCGCCGGAGGAAGGGAACGGCGAGCACGACGAGCGAGGCCACCACCCATCCCCATCGCCAGCTCCCCGGCACGTCTTCGAGCGAGGCGATCAGGATGAACGCGAGACCCGCGCCGAGCGAGCCCGCGAACCCCACCCAGCCCTGACCGCGGGCCCGTTCTGCGGTCGGCAGCACCTCGGTCACCATCACCGGGAGCAGGACCGCCAGGAGCCCCTTCAGGCCCCACAGCCCGATCTGGGCCGCGACGAAGCCGCCGAGGCCCGGGGCCAGGGCGCTCGCCAGCGAGAGGGGTCCGAGCAGGAGCACCGTCCAGAGCAGCACCCTGCGTCGTCCGGTCCGGTCGGCCCAACGCGCCAGGGCGTAGGTGCCGACGGCGCCGATCGACATCCAGCCGAAGGTGCGGGTGATGCCGACGTCGTCGAGCCCGAACTCGCGCGCGAGGAACGGGGCCGCGGCGCCGTTCATCGAATCGACGAAGCCCCAGTAGAGCATGAGCCCCGCCAGGAGGTGCAGGGATCGGCGCGGATCCGGCGGGGAGGTCAAGGCAAGGAGCGGGTCAGGCCGAGAGCAGGTCTCGCGCGATGGCGCGGATCTGGATCTCGTCCGTGCCGGCGTAGATCTGCAGCACCTTGGCATCGCGGGCGAGCTGCTCCACGTGGTACTCGGCCATGTAGCCGTTGCCGCCGAAGACCTGGACCGCCTCCATCGCGACCTCGACGGCGGCGCGCGCGGCGTACAGCTTCATCGCGGAGGCTTCCGCCAGACCCATCCCGCGACCCTGCGCGGAGAGCTCGATGGTCCGGAAGACCAGGTTCTGGAGGTTCATGCGAGCCACCTCCATGCGCGCGAGCTTTTCCTGGATCAGCTGGTACTCGCCGATCGGCTTCTCCCACTGCACGCGCTCCTTGGCGTAGCCCACGGAGAGCTCGAGGCAGCGCTCGACGATCCCGAGGGCCATCGCGGCCACGCCGCTGCGCTCGGTCTGGAAGGTGTCCTTCGCGCCCTCGCGGCCCGAGCCGCGCCCCTTCTTCAAGGCGGCTTCACCGCCGAGCAGACGATCCATGCCGCAGCGCACGTCGTTCAGGAAGAGCTCGCCGGTCGGAGACGAGTGGAGGCCCATCTTGCGGAGGGCCTTGCTCTGCTCGAGCCCCGGCATGCCGCGATCGAGCACGAAGTTCAGGATCTGGCGGTCGCGGGAGTCGACGCCATCCTCTTCGAGCTTGCAGATGAAGACGATCGTGTCGGCGAAGGGCCCGTTCGTGATGAAGGTCTTGCTGCCGTTCAGGACGAACTCGTCGCCGTCTCGTCGCGCAGTGGCCTTCATGCCGCCGAAGGCGTCGGAGCCCGAGCCGGGTTCGGTGATCGCCCAGGCGCCGATCTTGTCGAGTGTGAGGAGGTCGAGCCCCCAGCGCTCCTTCTGCTCCACGGTCCCCTTTGACATGACGGCGGCCGCGGTCAGTCCCACCGAGACGCCCATCGCCGTGACCATGCCGGGGCAGTAGCGGCACAGCTCGATGATCGGGATCAGCTGCATCGCGGCCGAGTCGCCGGTGCCGTCGCCCTCGCGCTTCTTCGACGCCGTGGCCTCGCCGGCCTCCGCCTGCTTCGCCTTCGCGATCTGCTTCTCGAAGCGACCGCGCGCCATCTCGTCCATGCCGAAGGTCGAGAACAGCTTGCGGAGGGGGCCGTAGGGCGGCATGTCCCCGTGCTCGAGCTCCTCGAGGTGGGGGACGATCTCCGCGTCGATGAAGCGGCGAACGGCGTCCCGGATCATCTGGTGCTGCTCGCTCCACTCGATCATGGCGGTCTCCTTGCGATTCCGGGGGACACTAGGCCACGGGTGGGGCATTTCCAGCGGCACCGGCCCGCGGCTCTCGGGTACCGTGAGCCGGGCAGGAGGAGTCATGGAACACGCGGATTGGCTGGCCCTGGTCGACGAAGAGGTGCTCGCGCCCGAGCGCCCGATCTGCGATGCGCATCACCACCTCTGGGACGCGCGCCCCGGCATGCAGCGCTACCTGCTCGATGAGCTGCTCGACGACGTGCAGAGTGGCCATCGGGTCGAGTCGACCGTGTTCGTCGACTGCATGGCCATGTACCGCGAGAAGGGACCGAAGGCGCTGGCACCCGTCGGCGAGACCGAGTTCGCCCAGGGCGTGGCCGCGATGACCGCGAGTGGCGGCTACGGGCCGATCCGTGCCTGTGCGGCGATCGTGAGCCACGCCGACCTGTCGCTCGGCGACGGGGCCCGTCCGGTGCTCGAAGCGCACCTCGCGGCCAGCCCGAACCGGTTCCGCGGCATCCGGCACGCCAGCGGCTACGACCCGAGCGCCGAGGTCGGGAACTCCCACACCCACCCGCCACAGGGCCTGCTGCTCGACCCCACCTTCCGCGAGGGCTTCCGCCACCTGTCCGAGCTGCGACTCTCGTTCGACGCCTGGCACTACCACCCCCAGATCCCCGAGCTGGCGGATCTGGCGCACGCCTTTCCCGACGTCACGATCGTGCTCGATCACTTCGGCGGCCCGCTGGGCGTCGGCCCCTACGCGGGCAAGCGGGACGAGGTGTTCGACGTCTGGCGACGGGGCATGACCGAGCTTGCCGCATGCCCGAACGCCGTGGTGAAGATCGGCGGACTCCAGATGCCGCTGAACGGGTTCGGTTGGCACGAGCGGGAGCGGCCGCCGGACTCGGTCGAGCTGGCGCGAGCCATCCGCCCCTACACCCTCGAGACGATCGAGCTCTTCGGTCCGGATCGATGCATGTTCGAGAGCAACTTCCCCGTGGACAAGATCTCGTGCTCCTACCGCGTGCTCTGGAACGCATTCAAGCGGGTGGCAGCCGACTTCTCGGAGCGCGAGAAGCAGCAGCTCTTCCACGACACGGCGGCGCGGGTCTACACGCTGGACGAGGCCTGAACCCGCTCCGCTCTCGGGCAGTTCCCGCTCAGCTCTCTCGCACGAAGGCCGCGATCCGCCAGGCCATCTCCTCCCCCCGGTCCTCCTGCCAGAAGTGGCCGGTGTCCGGCAGGCGGGTGTGCGGCTGGCCTTTCGCTCCCGGAACGCGCTCGCGGAAGATGGCATCCCACCCGCCCGTCCCCGGGTCGGAGTCCCCGAACGCCGTCAGGAAGGGTCGCTCGAAGCTCGCGAGCCGTTGCCAGGTCGCGCGATTGATCGCAGCGCCGGGATCGCCGCGAGTGACCGGGATGAGGATGGGGAACTGCCGCATGCCCGCCTTGAAGCGCTCGTCGGGGAAGGGCGCGTCGTATGCGTCGAGCACGGCCTGGGGCACGACCGTACGGGTGGCAGCCTGCACGGCAGAGCTGGCGTGGAACTCCTCGATCCGTTGCGACATCGCCATCCAGAGCAGCAGCCCCTCGTTCACCTGGGCATCGTGCTGCCCGACCCCGTGGTTGGACCACGCGAGCCGACCGGCGAGCGCGGGCTCGGCGGTGTGGAGCATCGTGTTCGCTGCCACCACCCTGGCGAAGCGCGCCTCGTCCCGGGCCAGCACGGCCATCCCGATCGGCCCGCCCCAGTCCTGCGTCACGAGGGTCACGTCTCGCAGGTCCCGCGCGCGGACGAAGTCGTGCAGCCACGAGACATGCCGCTCGAAGCTGTAGGCGGTCTTCTCGACCGGCTTGTCCGAGCGGCCGAAGCCGATCAGGTCCGGTGCGACGACGCGCAAACCCTCCTCCACCAGGATCGGGACCAGCTTCCGGTACAGGTACGACCAGGTGGGTTCCCCGTGCATCAGCAACAGGGTGGGACCGTCGCGCGGCCCCTCGTCGAGGGCGTGCATGCGCAGGCCAGGGCCCTCCCTTCCACCGACCGTCTCGTAGCTGGGAGAGAAGGGAAAGCCCGGCAGGTCGTCGAAGCGCGCCTCGGGAGTGCGGACGACACCCGGCGGCAGATCGACCAAGGGCTCAGGCGCCTGCCGCGTCGAGTCGACGGGCCAGGGCCTGGGTCACCATGTTGTCGACCGACATGTTGGCTTCCTTCGGCACCAGGCCCGCGCGGGTCATGCGGTCGCCGAGCTTGATGAAGATCGCGCAGAAACGCATGATCGCGTAGATCTCCCAGTAGTCGATGTCCGCGCCGACCTTGCGGCCGGTGCACGACTCCCAGTGCGCCACCATCTGCTCCCGGGTCGGGAAGCCCTCGAGCCGGGGTGCCTCGAAGTCGTCGAAGGACATGCGGTCGAACATCACCCACCAGCCGATGTCGGCCTCGGGAGGGCAGAGTGCGGCTGCCTCCCAGTCGACGACGGCGGCGCAGCGGTAGTCCTGCCAGATCATGTTGCCGAGGCGCGCATCGCCCCAGGAGAGGGCGGTCTCGGCGTTCGGTGCGCGCGTGTCCAACCAGTCGAGGGTGCGCATCATCACCGGGTGCTCGCGGCCCGCCAGCTCGCCTTCCACGTAGTCGCGATACAGCTGGAGCTGGTGCGCCATGCCGGGGCGCCCGTCCGGCGAGGGATCGAGCCAGCCGAGCCCGGCTCGCCAATCGATGCCGTGCAGGGCCGCCATCTTCTCGATGCCGTCGAGGACCAGGCCCTCGCGGTCGGCCGGGGTCGCCTCGTCGACGAGGAAGCCGGCCTGCGAATAGCGCGGGACGTCGGCCGGGATCACGCCGGAGACGAACTCCATCACGAAGAAGGGCCGACCGAGCACCGATCGATCCCCTTCGTAGGGGAGCAGGGGCGGGACCGGCGCGGCTCCGGTCGCCGCGACCGCGCTCATCAACCGGTGCTGCACCTCGACCGAGACCTCGCAGACAGGCGTCTGGACGGGGAAGATTCCCCCGTCCTCGGGCTCGATCCGGGCCACGAAGCGGGCGCTGCGCTCGCCGCTGCTCTCGCGCCAGGTGGCCGAGAAGAAGACCGTCTCGTTGGAGAAGCCGGTCGCGGTCGGCATGTCGACGTCGTGGACCCGGAGGTTGGCCCTATCTGGGTGGCTGCGCTGCATCCATGCGTCGAGGTTGGCGCGATAGGTTTCCGGATCGCGGACGGCCTTGCCCGGGTGCGCTTCGGTCTCCGACATGCTTCCTCCGCTACAGGGGCGAACAGACTACCCGAAGCCGGGCGCACCCGTCGTATACTCGGGCGTCCCCCGACAGGAGGCTCCCATGGCCGGTTCCGCGCCCGCAGCACTCGAAGGCATCCGGGTCCTCGACCTGGCCACGCCGTTGGCCGAGGCCGCCGGCCGCGTCTTTGCCGACCTCGGCGCGGAGGTGATCAAGGTCGAGCCCCCGGGCGGCTGCGCGGCCCGCCGGACGCCGCCCTTCGAGCGCGGCCGCGAGGCGGATCCCCAGGGCTCGCTGTTCTGGCGCGCGTTCGGGCTCGGCAAGGCCAGCGTGGTGCTGGATCTCCAGGCCGAGACGGATCGCGAAGCCTTCCTCGAGCTCGTGCGGGGTGCGGACGTCTTGATCGAGAGCTTCACGCCCGGCGAGATGGCGCGCCTCGGTCTCGACCACGAGACCCTCTCGTCGATCAACCCCTCGCTCCTCTACGTCTCGGTCACGCCCTTCGGCCAGACCGGACCGGAGGCGTGCAGTCCCGCGACCGACCTCACCCTTGCCGCTTCGGGAGGCCTCGTGAACCTGCAGGGCGACCGCGATCGCCCGCCCGTCCCGATCGGCGTACCCGAGACGAGCCACCACGGGGCCGTGCAGGCTGCCGCCGATGCGATCATGGCGCTCTGTTCGCGGGAGAAGGACGGACGGGGACAGCACCTCGATGTGTCGATCCAGGCCGCCGTCGTCTGGACGCTGCTCTTCGCCGAGGGGTACCCGGTGCTGATGGGCGAGAACCAGCCCGGCAGCGGGGAGCAGCGCGCCAAGCCCCAGGAGCTGCTGCCCGGCGTGGTCGTGCCCGACCGCGCCGCCTGCAAGGACGGCTTCGTGGTGATGACCCTGGTCCTCGGCGAGGTCGGCGGCCGGAGCTTCGGTGCGATGATGCGCTGGGCCGCCGAATGCGGCGCGCTCGACGACGACCTCGCGGGTCACGACTGGACCGTGATGTTTCAGCTGCTGGGCGAGGGCAAGCTCGCCCCGGCCGACATCGCCCGCGGCTTCGAGCAGTTCGTCGCCTTCCTCGGTACGCGGAGCAAGGCGGAGATCCACACCAAGGCGACGGCGGGCAAGTGGTTGATCGGTCCGGCCTACACCACGGCCGAGATCCACGACGATCCGCAGTTGGCGGCGCGCGACTACTGGCAGGACGTCGACGGAACCCTGCACCCGGGTGCCTTTGCGAAGCTGTCGAGGACGCCGATCGCCTATCGGCGGCCGGCTCCGGCGCTTGGTGCCGATCAGGCGTTGGTGGTCGAGCGTCGCGCGCCGCGGGTCCCGGCGCGTGTTTCGGCGCCGCGAGACCAGATCTTCGAGGGGCTCAAGGTCGCCGATTTCTCCTGGGTCGGGGCGTTGCCCCTCGTGTCGAAGGATCTGGCCAACCTCGGGGCGACCGTGCTCCGGGTCGAGTCCGAGAAGCACGTCGACCCGCTGCGGATGATCCCGCCCTGGAAGGACGGTGTGCCCAACGTCAGCACCGGCTACGCCATGGCGAACTTCAACCAGTCCAAGCTCGGGTTGGCCCTCGACCTGGGCACGCCGCAGGGCATCGAGGTCGCACTTCGTCTCGTCGACTGGGCGGACGTCGTCACCGAGTCCTTCACGCCGGGATCCGCGGCCAAGCTCGGCCTCGACTACGAGAGCCTGCGCAAGCGCAAGCCCGGGATCGTGATGATCTCGTCGTGCATGCGCGGACAGACGGGGCCGGAGGCGGGCTACACGGGCTTCGGCCTGCAGGGCGCGGGTCTCGCCGGCCTCGTGTCCGTGACGGGCTGGCCGGATCGGGTTCCGTCGGGCCCGTGGGGTGCGTACACCGACTTCATCGCGCCCCGCTACTCGCTGGCGGCATTGGGTGCGGCCCTCTATCACCGCGAGCGGACCGGCGAGGGCCAGTACATCGATCTCTCGCAGATCGAGGCCGCCATCCACTTTCTCGAGCCCGCGCTGCTCGACGGCTCCGTCAATGGACGCATCGCCGACCGTCCGGGCCACGACTCGGAGCGGGCCTGTCCGAACGGGGTGTACGGGGTTCGCGGCATCGAGCGCTACATCGCGGTTTCGGTGGAGAGCGCCGAGCACTGGGCCGGGCTTCGCGCGGTGCTGCCTGCGCTGGCCGAGGTCGGCGGGGAGGATCTCGGTCCGCTCTCGGCACGTCTCGCGCGGCGGCCCGAGCTCGAGCAGGCCATGGCGAAGGCCTGTGCGGATCGGGATGCCATGGAGCTGACCGAGTCGTTGCGGCGTGCCGGCGTGCCCGCCTACGTCGTGGCGCGCGCGACCGACCTGCACGAGGATCCGCAGCTCCTCGCCCGCGAGTTCTTCGTCGAGCTCGACCACCCTCGCATCGGTCGCGTCCGCTTCGACGGGCCCGTCACGCGCTTCTCGGCCACGCCCGCGCGCCCCACCCACGCCGGCCCGACCATCGGCCAGCACACCTTCGAGGTGCTCCAGGACTGGCTCGGCTACGACGACCTCGAGATCGCCCAGCTCGCCGAAGCCGGAATCCTCACCTGACCCCGAACCCAAGAAAGGAACTTAAGAACAATGCCGGGCCATTCTCTTGAGTTGCTCGGGATATGCGACTCCCTCGTCAACTGTTGACTGAGAGACCCGACCCCTTCGTCAACTGTTGACTGAGAGACCCGACCCCTTCGTCAACGGGGGAGGTAGCGGGATCGGTAGGGGGCGAAGTCTCGGGCGAGGGAGGCTTCGGTCAGGCCGAACTGCTCGAGGCTGTAGGCGTGGGCGGCGCGTTTCTCTCGGGCGTTGTCCTCGGTCCACTGGCGCATCTTCTCCTCGGCCACGGGCGACAGCTCGCGACCCAGGAACTCGTAGATGCGTGCGACGGTGGCAAGGGGGTCGCGCACCGAATCGAGGTACCCCACGTCGAGGAAGTGCTCGTCGTGGCCGGCGTCGCGGTAGGCCATTGCGCGCTCGAGGTAGCGCGCCCAGCCTGCGCTCCAGTGGGCGCCGGTCGCCTTGGGGTCGGGCACGTCGCAGCCCATGGTCTCCAGGTGGAAGCACAGGCTGCAGATCGACGGGATCGACTCCACCGGGTCGCGGTGGGTCTGGATCACGCTCGCGTCGGGGAAGAGCCGGAAGAGCTCGGGCAGGAAGCCGAGATGGTGCGGGGACTTCAGCACCCAGCGCGGACGCGCGCGGCCCTGGGCCCGGTGCTGCCACTGCAGGAACTGGAGCAGCCGGTGCAGGTAGCGATAGCCCGGTAGCTGGTCCTGGCTCTCGAGCCACGCCGAGAACTCCGGGAGGTGGCAGTACGACTCCGGCGTCCTGCTGAAGAAGGACTGCTCCAGGAGCATGATCTCCTCGTCCGGGCTCGTCGCGTCGAAGGGATGGATCGCCATGAGCTCGGGCGCGAGCTCGAGGGTCATGCGCACCTCTTCCTCGGCGGCGGCGATCCGCGCGTCGACCCCGTCGGGCGTCCAGCCGTCGAGTGGCGCCGGATAGCGGACCTCGTACCACTTGGCCGAATCGAAGTCCGGATCTTCCGCGATCACGCGGTGCAGCATCGTCGTGCCGGTTCGTGGCAGACCGCAGATCACGAGGGGCGCGCCGATCACCTCGTCGGCGATCTCCGGGTGCCGGGCAAACCAGTCCTCGACCCGCAGCCTCGTGATCAGGATGTCGAGCACGCGCTGTCGCTGCGTGGCCACTCCGACGGCATTCAGGTTGGCCTCGCCCGCGAGCGACGCGCAGAGGCGGATCAGGGGCTCACGGAACGAGGCGTCCCCGAGATCGACGAGCCCCGTCTGCTGGCGCGCCTCTGCAATCAGGCCGTCCGGATCGAAGGGCTCCGTCATTTCGGCGGCGTGTACCAGATCGGGGAGCTCCAGGCGCGCTCCTGCACGGTCTTGACGTGGTCGGCCGCACAGCAGGCGCGATATCCGGGCTCGACCGAACCGAGATTGCTGCAGTCCACGCCGGCCTTCACGCACAGCGACTGGCTCCAGCGACAGGTCGGGTTCTCGAGGACACGGGCGTAGTAGAAGGCCCGCTGGGCCGGGTCGAAGGCGGGATCGGACCAGACACTGCAGAGCTGGCTCTGGCCCTCGCCGCTCGTTTCGCACGTGGCGGTGTCCACGCTCGCGGCGCCTTCTCCACCTGCCACGTCGAAGACCTGCTCGCGGGTCTTGCGACCGTCGAGCCAGCCCTTCACGATCTGGACGCGCTGGAGCGGACCCCCCTCCGGATCGCGCAGGGCCCAGACGGCGAAGGTCGGGGCGGAGGCGCCCTGGGCACGCGGGAGATCCGAGCCCATCGGCACGCCACCCGCGTAGCCCTTGGCCGCGAACTCGCTGTCGCCGCAGAGCCCGGCGTCGTAGCCCCAGCCGCCGAAGAAACGCAGGACGGGTCGGTTGCCGCTGGTGCCGTAGGCCTCGCGCCGCTGCATGGCCGTGAACAACGAATCCCGTGTGTTCTCCTCGGCCCAGAGCACCGCGAGTCCGCCTGGACTGAACTCGAGATTGTCGGGAAGCCCCGCCGCCGCCCGCATCCCTGCGCCACCGTGGCCCATGGAGTCCGCCTCGTCGACGAGTCCGGGCGTTCCGAGGTGCGTGTCGGTGCTGGCGATGATTCCGTACTTGAGGGGGTTGGCGCCGAGGGAGGCCTCGAGGGCGAGCCCCTTCTTCAGGGCCTCGCGCACCATCCCCTGCCGGTCCGGCGCCAGGGCCCCGGCCAGACCGAGCTCCCGGAAGCGGCCGACCCCGGCGAAGCTGTTGTACGGCAGCTTCTCGAAGCCACATGCCTCGTCGGTCGTGTCACCGCCCAGCAGGCACTCCGAGTCACCCTTGTGCTGCATGATCTCGACCAGCGGCTCCCAGCGCTGACGCAACCGCGCCTCGACGGCGTCCACCTTCATGTCGCCATCCTCGGGTGTGCGCAGGCGGGCCGACGCGAACATCAGCCCGTTGCCGCTCAGGTTCGAGTTGTGGGGAATGGTGAGCACGTCGCAGCCGGGCTGATCCTGGATGCAGTCCTTCTCCAGCCGATTCCAATGGTCGAAGGCGCTAGGCGTGTCCACCCAGCTCGGTGCATAGGCGGGCACCTTCGCGTTGCGGAAGACGACGTTGCGGTGGAGGTTCTGGCCGCCTGCGAGGGAGCCGGTCCACTCGTAGCCCACGAAGCTGCTGAAGGAGCAGCTCGCGCTTCGGTCGTAGGCCTCCTCAGCTGCGGCTTGGATGTCCTTCCACACCACCGCCGCCTGTTCGATGCAGCTACGATCGCCTTGACCACACACCTGGAACCGCTCCCGCCCGACGATCGTGCGCACCGCGACCAGGTTCATGGCCAGCGGGCCGAAGGTCCGGTAGGTCCAGCAGAAGTCCGAGTCGTGACCCGGCACCTTCGGATCGCGGCACACGCGAACCTCGCCCAGGGCCTCGGCGTGGTCGGTGACCACGGTGAAGTCGAGGGGGCGCGACAGCTTGGCCGTTCGGGTCGGCTTGCCGTCGGGCGTGAAGGGCTGCAGGCCGACCTCCTCGCCCTTCGCAAAGCGGTAGGCGTCGCGCGGCGTGTTGCGCGTATCCTGGCTGCCGGCATCGAACGAGTAGGCCGTGTGGACGTGGGTGTCCCCGAAGAAGGGGCGCCGCAGGGGATCGAAGCTGGTGCACGCCTCGCGCTCCTCGGTCTGGGCGTAGGGCCGTTCGGCCGCGGCCGCCGGAAGGCAGAGCAGGCCTGCGAGCAGGATGAGCGCGTAGGGTCGGGCGGAGGTCATCGCGGGACTCCTCTGCGGCCTCGGGCTGGAGGAGACGGCCGGGGCGGACCATGGTAGACCGTTTCCCGTCGGGCGTCGGGCGTCGGGCGTCGGGAGCCTCCGCGCCTCGCTGGCGCGCAAGCGGCGTCCTGGCGTGGCAAGGTCGTGGCGAACGGCGTCCAGGATGCCGGCCTGTTCCACCCCGAGGCAGGAGATCCCGGTGCTTCGCACGTTGATGATTCCGGCGGCTGTGGCCCTTGGCCTCGCGTCGCCCTCGCACGCCTGGTTCGATCGCAGCCTCGAGCTCGAGGTGATTGGGAGGCATCACTCCACGATCTTCGACGAAGGCGGGGCGGAGATCGCCGCCTACCACCCCGGCACGCAGCGTGTCTTCGTCGTGAACGCAAAGGACGCCAGAGTGGACGTCCTCGACCTCCGCGACCCGACCGACCCGAGAAAGGTCGGCGCCATCGCACTCGGCGATCTCGGCCCTGGTGTGAACAGCGTGGCGGTCAACGAGCAGGGCCTCGTGGCCGTCGCGGTGGAGGCCGACTCCAAGCAGGCCCCCGGCGTCGTGGCCTTTCATCGAGCGGACGATCTGTCGCGCGTCGCGACGGCAACTGTCGGCTCGTTGCCCGACGCGTTGATCTTCACGCCGGACGGCGCGACCGTGCTCGTCGCCAACGAAGGGGAGCCCTCGGACGACTACAGCGTCGACCCGGAGGGCTCGATCTCGATCATCGACGTGGGAGACGGTTTCTCCGTCCGGACCGCGGACTTCACACGCTTCATCGGCCACGAGGACACGCTCCGCGCGCGCGGCATCCGGATCTTCGGCCCCGGCGCCCATGCCGCACAGGATCTGGAGCCCGAGTACATCGCAGTTGCGCCCGACGGGCGCAGCGCGTGGGTGACTCTGCAGGAGAACAACGCTGTCGCCGAGGTCGACATCCGAAGGGCGACGATTCGTCGGCTGCTGCCCCTGGGAACCCAGGACCACGAGGCCGTGGGCAACGAGCTCGATCCGAGCAACCGGGACGCCGGCATCGCGATCGGTCGCTGGCCCGTGCACGGTCTGCTCCAGCCGGACGCCATCGATTCCTTCGGCTCGGGTCGCCGCGTCTTCTACGTGACGGCCAACGAGGGGGACTCTCGAGACTACGACGGATTCAGCGAGGAAGCGCGGGTCAAGGACCTGGCGCTCGACCCTGTGACATTTCCGGATCCCTCGATCCAGAACGACGAGCAGCTCGGGCGACTGAAGATCACCACGGCGCTCGGGTCGAACGACGCGGGCGAGCACTCGCAGCTCTTCTCCTACGGGAGTCGCTCGATCTCGATCTGGAACTCGCGCGGACGGCGGATCTTCGACAGCGGGAGCCAGCTGGCGCGCGCCATCGCAGCGGCACGGCCGGAGGGCTTCAACGCCACGAACGACGACAACGACTCCTTCGACGCGCGCAGCGACGACAAGGGCAGCGAGCCCGAGGGCGTCGTCGTCGGTCGGGTCTGGGGCCGGACCTATGCCTTCGTGGGCCTCGAGCGCGTGGGGGGAATCGCGGTCTTCGACGTCACCGAACCTGCGCGTGCCCGCTTCGAGACCTACCTGAACCCGCGCGACTTCGGGGTCGACGTCTGCCTCCGCCGCGACAAAGCCGGCGACTGCAAGACCGGACCCGGTCAGGCCCATCCGGGCGCAGGGGACCTGGGTCCCGAGGGCCTCGTCTTCATCCCCTGGCACCAGAGCCCGACCTGGCGGCCGCTGCTCGTCGTCGCCAACGAGGTGAGCGGCACCACGACCGTCCTTCAGATCCGGATCCGCCACCGCTGAACCTCCGTTCGACTCGCTCGGCGATCGCGGGACCGACCCGATCCGGCCTCGTGGGAGCCAGGGTGAGTGCTAGCTTCACGCACCCCGGTCTCCTCCGAGGATACGCCCACCATGGATCTGGATGGCGCGCTCGCGCGCTTCGGTTTGGAGAAGTTCCGCACGGGGCAGCGGGAGGCGATCGAGACCCTGCTGACGGTCGGCCGGGTGCTGCTCGTGGCACCG
>JAJDAR010000180.1 GCA_029261775.1 Deltaproteobacteria bacterium
AGCTCGCTGCGGCTGCAGGCGGGGCAGGCCTGGGCCAGCGGCTGGCCGGGGCGGACGGTGGCTCGGGTTCCGTAGACGATCATGGTGGCGGCTCCTCCGGCCCCGATCATCGGGGCTCGAAGCGTGGGTCACGGGCCGCCCGCAGGCGGTTCAATCCCGCCCCCGTGGCGCAGCGGAGCTGCCCGCAGTACCCCTTCCGGCCCCCAGGAGGCTCCATGACCCCGCGCGCCACCCTCGCCGCCCTGCCCTTCCTGCTGCTGGCCCTGGCTTGCAGCGATGCCCCGCCCCTCTACGAGGGAATGCCGGAGCACGTCCAGCGCCGGCACGTCCCGCTGGACGGCGCCGCGAACTTCCGGGATCTGGGCGGCTATGCGACCGCCGACGGGCGCACCGTGAAGTGGTCCACCTTCTACCGCTCGGACAACCTGCACAGCCTGACCGACGCCGACCTCGAGAAGGTGTCCGACCTCGGCATCAAGCTGGTCTGCGATTTCCGAGGCCCCGAGGAGTGGAGCGAAGAGCCCGACCGCCTGCCCGAGACGAACCCCCCGACCGTCGCGCACCTCGAGATCTGGGACCCCTCGTTCTCCTCCAAGGGCTTTCGCGAGATGATGAGCGACCCGGAAGCGCTGGCCGAGATGGATCTCGGGGATTTCCTCGTCGAGGGCAACAAGATGTTCGCGACGAAGTTCGCCGACCGCTACGCGGCGATGATGGAGCGGCTGATGCAGCCCGCGAACCTGCCCGCCCTGGTGCACTGCACCGCGGGCAAGGACCGCGCCGGCTTCGCCTCGGCGATCATCCTGCGCAGCCTCGGCGTCCCCCTCGAGACCGTCTACGAGGACTTCCTGCTCACCAACCACTACACCGCCGCGCGCATCGAGCGCGCCATGCAGATGGCGGAGCTGTTCTCGTTCTTCCGCGTCGACGGCGAGTCGCTGCGCCCCGTCCTCGGCGTGGAGCGCCGCTTCCTCGAAGCGGCCTTCGCCGCCATCGACGAGACCCACGGCTCCTTCGACGCCTGGCGCCGCGAGGCCCTGGGCGTCTCCGATGACGAGCTCGAGGCGTTCCGAAAGCTGGGCCTCGAGTAGCCCGACGGCCCGATCGGGCCGTTCGGCTCAGCGGAGCTCGGGAATCACCTCGATCTGGGCTTCGGGCTCGACCACGATGATCGTGTCCATGAAGCCGAGCCGCTCCCGGCGGAGCGGCAACCGCTCGAGATCCCGACGAGCCGCCCGCCGCAGCGAGACCGCCTCGACGATCCGGTAGCGATCGCCACCGCTCGACGTGCAGATGCCACCGCGCAGGCCGCGTTGGCTGTCCCCGCGATTCTCGCGGTGACCGTCATGCGCCCCGGCTGCTGTCGCCGCGACAGCGACGACCAGCGCGAGGCCCAGGTTCCGAAGGGAGTTCTTGAGGGGAGTCATGGGGTCTCCTAGCGAGCCGTCGTGTTGACGGTGGTTCCGTATTGGTTGGCCTGGTTGCCGCTGACGCCGCCCAGGTTCTCGCCGCAGGCCACGTTCACGATTCCCTGGTTGTCCTTGATCTTGAGCTTGTGGCAGCGGAAGTCCCAATCGACCTGCGACAGGTTCGTGGCCAGCTGCTGGCGAACCTGCCCGCCCGTCACCGGCGCGGTCGCGAACACGCCGCCCGACGCCAGGGCACCCGCGCCGCCCGCCTGCCGCAGCCTCAGGTCCTCCGCATCCGCCTCCTGCTCGAGCATCTGCCGGGCCCGCGCCACGTTCTGCGCCAACGCCTGCTCCCGCGTCTGCGGTGCCGGCGGCGTCTGCACCGACGGCTCGGCCCAGGCCGTGCTCGCACAGACGAGCAGCCCGGCCGCCACGAGGTGTTTCCAGCTCTTCATCGCCATCTCCTTCGCGGTCGCGCCGCTACTTGCCGGTCGTGTCCACGCCCTGCAGCGCAGACGCGTCGACGACGCCGTTGTTGCCGATCAGCCCGAGGATGTTCCCGTTCTGGTTCGTGACGATCGTCCCGTAGTTGTCACCGTCGACCGTCGTCGTCGCCGAGATCGAGCCCTGATAGTTCTCGAACTGGCTGAAACGCCCGTTGTTCGTCGTCGGCGCCAACCGCAGCAGCGAATCCCCGACCTGCGCCCCGACCCGATTCCGATCGAGCGAGATCGCATCGCGTCCCGTCGACCGAACGACGGGAGCCGGGGCCGGTGCCACCGTCGCGGGCGCCACTCCGATGCGCGAATAGCCGCGCATCGGGCTGTTCGCCGAAGCGGGAGCGGCCAACGTGCCGCCCAGGGCGAGCAACGCGGAGAGCGCGAGAGCAGTCCTCTTCATCGACATGGGAATCTCCTCGAATCGTCCTTGCCGTTCCGAGCCTCTGCCCGGCGCCAGCCAAGGGACCTGTGATTGCCCCGTAGGTCACACCCACCGAAGCCGAGGTTCACGCGCCCACAGACGACTCGAAGCGTCTCCGGCGCGGCGCTGCCGGCGGCGGAATCAAGCGCAGCCAGGACCGCCCCACGCTTTGCCCCTCGAAAGGGCGACACGCACCGCGAGGCTGCGCGAGCGTGAGGCGGGCGAGCCATCCGCCGCCGG
>JAJDAR010000181.1 GCA_029261775.1 Deltaproteobacteria bacterium
GCCGGCCTCTTCGGCGGCAGCCAGCTCGGAGAGCAGATCCCCGCGCGGGGCCCGCCGCACCTCTTCGATCTTCTCCACGAAGTAGTCGCGCATCTCCTCCATCGCGGCCCAGGAACGCAGCTGGTCTTCGAGCTTGCCACCGCCGAGCGTGCGGATCGCCTCCTCGGACCAGGCGTGGAAGCGCTCGCGATCGGAGGCCGGCACGCCGAGCATCTCCGCGATGACGATGACCGGCAGCGGAGCCGCGAACTCGCGGACCAGCTGCAGCGGATCCCCGGCCCGCTTCTTCTCGAGCAGCTCATCGATCAAGCCCGAGATGCGGGGCCGCATCGCCTCGACCTGGCGCGGTGTGAAGGCTTTACTCACCAGCCCGCGCAGTCGCGTGTGATCCGGCGGGTCGACCCGCAGCATCGACGCCGTGCCCGTCTCGTAGGGATCGGGGAGCCCGGCCCGCAGACGCCGCGCCTTGAAGCGCGGAAAGCGGCGCATGTGCCGCTCATCCGAAGAGAAGCTCCGATCCGAGAGCACCGCCAGGATGTCGTCGTAGCGGCTCAACACCCAGCCGTCGGCAGCGTGGGCGCGGTGGATCGGGCTCTTCTCGCGCAGCTCCCGGTAGTACGGATAGGGATCGACGCGCAGATCGGCGCGCATCGGGTTGAAGGCGATGCCGCTCCCGAGACGTTCGCGCCCGATGCCGATCATCCCTTCGACGGCCAGACGCGCACCAGCGGCGTGGTTCAGAAGGCGATCGATCGGGTTCATTCGGTTCTCCGGGGGCACGAGGGGACCTCCCCTTGGATAGCAAGGATCATGCCTTCGCCGATCGATCGCAGAGGCAGCCCGAGCCCGCAGAGCAGCCCGCAACGGCTTGCGATCCGCCCGCCGCAACCCTCGTGCTGCACACGGCAAGCAGCGCCGCTGCTGCAGCCGCCCTCACGCAACGCGACCCCACGTCATCACGCGGAGGCCGGAGAGGTAGCGGAAGCCGGGGTCGGCGAAGAGCTCCTGCACGCACTGCAGATCGTCGGCCTCCACCGCGCCCGCCTTCACGAGCATCGGCGTCAGTGCCTCGAGGGTGCGGCGTTGGGTTTCAGCAGATGCGCTGCCGCCCTGCTCGACCGAGGCCTCGGCGCGCGTCTCGACCTGCTCGAGGCCGATCGCCTCGAAACGCGGCGCGAGGGTGCGCCCTAGGTAGGGATCGAAGATGCGGCTCTCCCGCAACCAGTCGTACATCGCGTGATGCACCCCCTCGAAGCGCGAGGCCTCGGGATGATCGGGGTCGGCGGCCGCATTGACGCAGGTATCGGGTTCCTGGGCGAGCAGCGCGCCGCCCGGGCGCAGGGCGTCCCGCATCTTGATGAGCGCCGCATTCGGATCGGGCAGGTGCATCAGCAGCGTACGGCAGTAGGCCAGATCGAAGGAGGAGCTCCCGAGGTCGGCGTTGCGTACGTCCAGCTCGCGCACCTCGACGTTCGGCAGCGCCAGCTCCGCGAGGAAACGGGTGTCGAGATCCGCAGCCACGACGAAGCCCTCGGATCCGACCTGCTCGGCGAGCCAGCGGGCCATCGAGCCTTCGGCGGCTCCGATCTCGAGACATCGGCCGCCCCGGAGGAGCCCGATCTCCCGGATCACGCGCTGCGTGCCCGGGTTCATCGCGGCCGCCATGTGCTCGAGCCGCTGTCGCTCGCTCTCGAGCGGACGGTCGCGCCCGGAGTAGTCGCCTTCCTTGTGGGAGCCGCTCATCGGGTCGCAGCATACCCCGGTCCGCACTTGCAGCTCTCGCCAATGCGGCGTGAAACCCGGGACCGCCCTCGCGCCGCGGCGTCGGGCGCGGCAGGCTCCCGGGATGCGTGCTGCAGTCGTCCACGAGCACGGCGGCCTCGATCGGATCGTGCTGGAGGAGGACTGGCCCGAGCCGGATCCCGAGCCGGGCTGGGTCCAGCTCCGGGTCACCGCCACCTCGCTCAACTACCACGATCTGTTCAGCCGCCGCGGCATGCCGGGCATCCGCCTGCCGCTCCCGCTCGTGATCGGCTCGGACATCGCCGGCGAGGTGGCTCGCCTCGGCGAGGGAGTGGAGGGGATCGCGCTCGGCGATCGGGTCCTCGTGGACCCGCTGCTCCCTTCCCTGGGGATGATCGGCGAGCGTTGGGATGGAGGGCGTGCGGAGCTCTGCGTCGCGCACGCATCGCAGCTCGTGCCGATTCCGGCGGGCGTCCCGGACGAGGTCGCTGCCGCGATTCCCCTCGCCTATGCGACCGCCCATCGCATGATGGTGACTCGCGCGAAGGTGAACGCCAGGGACACCGTGCTCGTCCTCGGCGCGAGTGGCGGCGTGGGCATGGCCTGCCTGCTCCTCGCCAAGCTGGCAGGCGCGACCGTCCTGGCGTGCGCGAGCAGCGCCGAGAAGCGCGAACGACTGACGGCACTGGGTGCCGACCATACGCTGGACTCGACGGGGGCCGAGCTGCGCGAGGCGGTCTGGGAGATCGTCGGCAAGCCGCGCGTCACCGGGACCGGCGGGGTCGACCTCGTCGTCAACTCGACGGGGGGCGGCACCTGGAACGACTCGACGCGCTGCATGAAAGCGGGCGGCCGGCTCGTCACCTGCGGTGCCACGGCCGGCTTCGAGGAGACGCTGGACCTCCGCTACGTCTGGACCTTCGAGCACAGCCTGCTCGGGTCGAACGGCTGGAGGCGGGGCGACATCACGACCATGCTCGAGCACGCCGCCTCGGGCGCCCTGGTCCCGGTCATCGACCGGGTCGTGCCCCTCGACGAGATCCGTGAGGCCGAGCGGCGCATGGAGGACCGCGAGGTCTTCGGCAAGATCGTCGTCAGACCCTCTTGAAGCCGCTCCTCACCGCGCCGTCAGGCGTCCGTACACCGTGGAGAGCAGGGCGGGCAGCTCGTCCGGGTGGGGAAGCACGCTCCACGCACCCGGACCGAACATCGGCGGCAGGTGATCCCGGGCCACGGCATCGACGGCCAGTGCGTGGGTGTGGACGCCGCGCCGCTCGGCCTCCCGAAGTGCCTGGCGCACGTCCGCGATCCCATAGCGACCCTCGTAGCGGTCGTAGTCGGTGGGCTTGCCGTCGCTCACGAGCAGCAGCAGACGCCGCTCCGCGGGCTCGGCCACGATCCGATCCGTGGCGTGGCGCAGCGCGGGGCCGATGCGGGTGTAGCCTCGGGGCTCGAGACCTCCGAGACGCGAACAGGCCTCGGCCCAGGAATCGCGCCAGCCCTTCACCTCCAGCACCTGGCAGCGATGTCGGGTCTCCGACGAGAAGGCCAGGATCTGCAGGCGATCGCCGAGGCGATCCGCGACCTCGCCCAGCACGAAGACGGCGTCCCGTGCGACGTCCAGCACGCGCCGGTCCTCGACCCAGGAATCGCTCGACAGCGAAACGTCGAGCAGCACGGTGGTGACGAAATCCCGGCGGCGCTTCGGGTGGCGGACGTAGACCCTTCCGTCGGTGTCCCGCCCGGCTCGCACCGCGGCTCGCACCGCCACGAGCGCATCGAGGTCGATGTCTTCACCGTCGAGCTGGCGGCCGAGCGGTCCACGTCCGGCGCGGTGGATCTCGAGCCGACGCTGGAGCGCGCGCACCAGACCCGCCCGCCGGATGCGCACGTCCCGCACCCATCCCGGGTCGAGCCGGATCGCTCGCATGGGAAAGACCCGGCACCAGCCGGCCCGATAGGCCCGGCGTCGGAAGTCCCATTCGTCGTAGGGAAGCCCGCGCGGGGCGGACGGATCCTCGCGCACCTCCGGCGCGTCGAGGCCGAGCTGCAGGTCGGCCCGCATCACGGCGTGCACGGGGTCGTGGCTGCGAAGGAGATCGCCGAGATCGACGTCCCGCAGCGCCTCGGCGTGGGCTTCGAGATCGTCGGCGCCATCGGTATCCCGGGCGCCGCCGCGAAACGAGTCCAGCGTCTCCGCCTTCTCGAAGGTGTGGAGCAGGACGGCGTCTTCCTGCTTGCGGGGGTCGAGGGTGACGCGGCGCAGTTCGTCCATGGCCGGAGCCTCGATCTCGTTCATCTCCTCCTTCGCCGAGGGCGCGGAGCCCCCCGCATCCTCCACAGGGGGCGCGTCCCCGATCGAAGGCAGGAGACTCCCCCAGAGCAGGACCTCTTCGCTTCGCGGCCCACGACCGGAGGGTCGAGCCAGGTCGCGCACGAGCGCGGGCGCCTCCCACGGGCATCCGCCGGCCAGCGCGCTTCGTCGCGCCGCCTCCAGCGAGTGCTCGCGGCCGCGAAACTGCTCGAGCGGCGGACGCGAAGCCAGCTCTCGCAGGGCGGCCTCGTCGTGCAGCACACCGAAGCGCGGAAAACCCTCCTTCAACCAATCGACGGCGAGTGCCGCCTGCCGGAGCGACTCGAGCGGAGACGTCGCGATGGGCGCCGCGACCGCGCGGGTGAGCCTGCGCATCGCCGCGGACACCACGGTCCGCAGGACGAGCAGGCGCCGGTTCTCCAGCTCGTCGGGTGCCAGCGACCAGGTCGAGGGCAGCAGCAGATCGCGCCCCCGCACCCCACCGACGCCCCGCGCGGGCAGTACGCGCACCGGCTCGGCGGCCACCAGCTGCGCAAGGGGCTGGAGTGCCGCCCGATGATCCTCGAGGCGCAGCGAGCCCGTCGGGGGCGCAGCGCTGCCGGGTGAGAACCGGCTCCACAGCGACAGCAGGCCGCGGAAGACGCCCTCCTCCCAATCGAGGTCGAGGCGCGGTGCGGGCATCAGAAGACGAGGGCGACCAGCTCGCGCAGGCCCGCCGCCAGCTCCAGGTCGTCGGTCAGCGCTTCGACCACCGCGGCGTGGCAGGCAGCGCGCGGCGGTACGCCGGCCTGGATCAACCGGCCGGCATTCACGAGCAGCCGCGTGGAGGGCATCTCGGCCAGACCGAGGGGCTCCACCTCCCGCAGCTTGGCAGCGAGTGCCACGAGCTTCCTTGCCGTCCCAGCGTCGAGGTCGGTCTCGCCGAGCAGCACCTCGACCTCGACGGCCGGCGTGGGATACCCCATCGCGAGTGCCAGGAAGCGCTGCCGGGTCGAGGGCTTCAGCTCCTTCATGCCGCGCTGGTAGCCGGGGTTGTAGCTGACCACGAGCATGAACTCGGGCCCCGCCTGGAGCACCTCGTCGTGCCTCTCCACGTACAGCGTGCGCCGATGATCGCAGAGGGGATGAACGACGACGACGACGTCGCTCCGCGCCTCGGCGAACTCGTCGAGATAGAGGATGGCGCCTTCCCGGACCGCCCGGGTTACAGGGCCATCCTGCCAGGTCGTATCCCCGCCCTCGACCAGGTAGCGCCCGGTCAGGTCGACGGCGCTCGTCTCGTCGTGGCAGGCCACCGTGACGAGCGGCCTCCCCAGGCGGGCGGCCATGTGCTCGACCAGACGCGACTTGCCGCAGCCCGTCGGCCCCTTCAGGAGCAGAGGCACGCGCTCGCGAAAGGCCTTCTCGAACAGGAAGCACTCGTTCCCGATCTCGCGATAGAAGGGAGCGGTGGCGACCGCCTGCAGCTCACCGGCGGCCACGGCTCATCTCCCGACGACCGCTTCGTCGCTCGGCAGGCCGTGCTGGACGAAGTTCCAGCAGAACAGCAGCACACCGAGGGTCAGCAGGCAGGCCGCCAGGACGACGCCTCCGAAGTGGACCTCGACGGCCTCCTGCACGGCCAGGAAGTCCATGCCCACCTTCCGCTCCATGTAGACCTGGGCGATGCCCGCGACGGCGAAGGCGCCGGTCATGCCCAGCATGCCGACGTTGCAGATCCAGAAAGCCGACTCGGGGATCCAGCCGTCCCAAAGCTTGCGACCGGTCATCAGCGGCATGGCGTAGCTGATGATCGCCAGCACCAGCATCGCGTAGGCGCCCCAGAAGGCCATGTGCCCGTGCATCGCCGTGATGATCGTGCCGTGCGTCCAGAGATTCACCGACGGCAGGGTATGGGCGAAGCCCAGGAAGCCCGCACCGACGAAGGACATCACTCCGCAGCCCACGGTCCAGAAGAGCGCGATGCGGTTCGGGTGCTTCATGCCACCGCGCCGAGCCATCGTCACCGCGTAGAGAGCCATGCCGAGGAAGGCGAGGGGCTCGAGCGCGGAGAAGACGCCCCCGATCCAGAGCCAGTAGTCGGGTGTGCCGATGTAGTAGTAGTGATGGCCCGTGCCGAGGATGCCGGACAGAAACGTGAAACCGACGATGATGTAGAGCCACTTCTCGATCACTTCCCGGTCGACGCCGGTGAGCTTGATCAGCAGGAAGGACAGGATGCCTCCCATGATCAGCTCCCAGACGCCCTCGACCCAGAGGTGGACGACCCACCAGCGGAAGTAGGAGTCGATCACCTGGCTCTCGAAGGTGATCATGCCCGGCAGGTAGAGCAGGGCGGCCGAGACCAGGCCGAGCATGAGCACGATGCTGGTCGTCGTGAAGCGCTTGCCGTTCCACGCCGTGATCCCGACGTTGAAGATGAAGAGCAGGATGTCCGCCACCACCAGGTAGTCGAGGGGCCGAGGGATCTCCAGGAACTTGCGCCCCTCCCACCAGCCGAACTGGAAGCCGATCAGCGCCGCCACGCCCACGATCACGAGCCCGGCCCACTGGATCACCGCGAGCTTCTCGCTGTACAGCTCGCGCTCGGCCTCTTCGGGGATGATGAAGTAGGCGGCGCCCATGAATCCCGAAAGCAGCCAGAAGACCAGCAGGTTCAGGTGACAGGCCCGCGCCGCGTTGAAGGGCAGGACCTCGTGGAACACGTCGTAGCCCATGTGGGCGAAGCCCATGACGAAGCCGAAGACGATCTGCAGCAGGAAGAGCAGCATCGAGGTCGCAAAGAACAGGTAGGCGACGCGCTGCGAACGGAAGGTCATCTCGGATCTCCTACTTCAGGCCAGCGAGCCACTGGACGAGCTCGCTCCGGATGTCGTCGGGAAGGGCGAGGTTCGGCATCGCCGTCCCCGGCTTGACGGCGAGGGGATCCTTGAGCCACAGGTCGAGCTCCGCCGCAGTCAATCGATTGCCGACGCCGTCGAGCGCGGGCCCCACCGCACCTCCCGCCCCGCCGACCGCGTGGCAGGCGACGCAGACGGTCCCGAAATAGGCCGGGGGCGGTGCCGCTTGCGCCACTGCGCTCGTCTTCAGCACCACCGGCGCGAGATCGGGCTCCGGCGGAAAGCCGTTCGTGTCGATCTTCCCGATCCAATCCAGGAAGGCGATCACATCGGTGATCTCCTGCTCGTCGAAGTCGTACTGCACCATGCGGCGCTGGCCCGGGAACATCGCCTCCGGGTCCTGCAAGAAGAGCGTGAGCCAGGGCTCGCCCCGCCGTTCGACGACCTTCGTGAGCTCGGGGGCGTAGTAGGCGCCCTCCCCCAGGATCGTGTGGCAGCCCATGCAGTTCTGCCGATCCCAGATGTGCTTGCCGCGCACCACGGAGGCCGTCATCGCCTCCGAGTTCTGGCGCGCCGGAATCTCCCGCAGCGTGTCGACGGTCAGGAAGATGAAGATCGAGAAGAAGAAGACCGTCCCGCCGACGAAGAACCAGCGAGCCTGTGACTTCGAGAGCATGGACGGGCCCCTCCGCGCTGATGGCACCGTCGCGGCAACGGTGCAAGCGAGGGGCCAGGATGAGCGCGGGCTTGGAGGACGTATCGGCCCCAAGGCGAGGCGAATCGCCGCAGGAGGGCTCGGAGCGCCCTCGAGCCTGTTCCACGAGGCCCCAACCGGCGCCGACCCGATGGCAGCCCGCCCGGGGATCGAGCAGAATCCCCGCTCCTGGGGTGGGACGAGGAGGATTGCCGATGAAGCCGCTCAGCGGGCTTCGCGTGGTGGACCTGGCCGACGAGAAGGGCGAGCTCTGCGGCCGCCTGCTGGCCGATCTCGGTGCGGACGTCATCCGCGTGGAGCCGCCCGAGGGAGCGCTCTCCCGCACGCTTCCTCCCTTCACGCCGGGCGGCGAGGCGAGCCTCTACTTCGCGGTGCGCAACGCGGGCAAGCGAGGCGCGGTCCTGAACCTCGAGGTCGAGGAAGGTCGCGAGGGTCTCCACGAGCTGCTGGGTGACGCCGACCTGCTGATCGAATCCACCCAGCCCGGCACGCTCGCCCGGCTCGGGCTCGACGCCGAGGCGCTGCGCGCCCGGCACCCGGGCCTGATCGTCACGTCGATCACCGACTTCGGCCAGGACGGTCCGTACGCCGACTACCAGGGCACGAACATGGTGGGCGTGGCCCTCGGCGGCATGCTCCACCGGGCGGGCATTGCGGAGAAGCCTCCGGTGATGATCCCCGGCAGCCTGGCCTACGACGTGGCCGGAATCGCGGGAGCGCTGGGCAGCCTGGTCGCCTTCTGGAAGCGCCTCCACACGGGACGCGGGCAGCACATCGACGTCTCGGCCATGGATGCGACGGCGGGGCTCACCGACTGGTCGCTGCCCAACTACTCGCTGAATCCGAATCTCGGTCATCGCACCGGCACGGGCATCTACACGCTCTACCGCTGCGCCGACGGTTTCATCCGGATGATCATCCTCGTCCCGAAGCACTGGCGCGCCCTCAAGAAATGGGTCGGTGCCACGGGGGAGCTGGACGACCCGAAGTACGACCAGTTCATCAACCGCTTGATGGACATGGACAAGATCGTGCCCCTGCTCGAGGGCTTCTTCGCGGACAAGAAGAAGACCGAGGTCGCCGTCGAGGCGCAGCGGCGCGGCATCCCGGCGACCCCGCTGCTGCTCCCCGCCGAGGTTCTCGAGAACGAGCACACCCGAGGACGCGGCACCTTCCGGACGCTGCCGGTGGCGCCGGGCCTCGAGGCTTCGGTCGCGTCGGGCTTCTTCACCGTCGACGGCGCGCGCGCGGGTCCGACGACCGGACCGCCGGAGCTCGGTGAGCTCAGCGAACTCGGCGAGCCGGGCTGGACGGAGACCGAGGAGCGGGCAAGCCTGGCAGCGCTCTTCGCCCGCGACCCCTCCCCGCCGGCCGATGGCCAGCCGCTTCGCGGCCTGCGTGTGATCGACTGCGGCGTCGGCGCGGTCGGCGTCGAGGCGGGGCGTCTCTTTGCGGAGAACGGCGCCGACGTGATCAAGATCGAGTCGAGCGACGCGCCGGACTTCATCCGCGTGATCATGAGCAGCTACATGAACCCCTCGTTCCTGTCGTCGAGCCGGAGCAAGCGCAGCTTCGGCGTCGATCTACGGACCGCGAAGGGCCAGGAGCTGGTCCAGCGCCTGGTGCGCGAGGCCGACGTCTTCATCGAGAACAACGGCGCGGGAACGATGGACCGGCTGGGTCTAGGGCCCGAAGCCCTGCACGCGCTCAACCCCAGGATCGTGAGCTTCTCGAGCCAGAGCGTGGGCAGCTACGGGCCCTGGAAGGATTGGATCGGCTACGGCCCGAACACCCATCCGGTGAGCGGACTGCAGCACCTCTGGAACTACCCCGAGGACGAGGAGACCCCGGCCGGCTCGACCGCGGTCCATCCCGATCACCTGGTCGGCCGGCTCGGCGCGCTCGCCGCGGTGGCCGGCCTGATCCATCGGGAGGCGCGCGGTCGCGGCTCCCACCACGACGCCGCCCAGTTCGAGACCCCCATCGGCCTGATGGCCGACCTGCTCGCCCAGGAGAGCCTCGAGCCGGGCAGCGTGCACCCGGTGGGCAATGCGAGCCCCCTCGGCGCTCCGTGGAGCTGCCTGCCCTGCGACGGCGAGGACGAGTGGTGCGTCATCAACGTCCGCTCCGACGCGGAGTGGCAGCAGCTGCGCAAGGTGATCGGTGATCCCTCCTGGGCCGCCGATCCCTTCCTGGACAGCGTCGAGGGGCGCATCGCCCAGCGCGAACACATCGACGTCGAGCTCGCCGAGTGGACGCGCCAGCACGATCCGCGCGCCGTCATGGAGATGCTCCAGGCGGTCGGCGTACCGGCGGGCATCGTCGCCCATCCCGGCCATCACCTGTCCGACCCGCAGCTCCTGCACCGCGGCTACCCGAAGCTCGTGGTCCAGCCCGACTACGAGTCGCTGATGCTCGAAGGCCCGGCCTTCCTCGGCAGCGACCTGCCCGAGGTCGTGACCGAGCCCGCCCCGATGCTCGGCGAGCACACCCGCGAGATCGCACGCGAGCTGCTCGGTCTGTCCGAGACCGAGATCGAGGCGCTGATCGCCGAGGGCGTGATCGAGGACCCGCCCGCCGAATTCAAGATGCTCTAGTGCGGTCGGGGGACCGGGGAGGCTCCGGAGCTCGGCATGTCGTGCCCCGGGCCCACCGACGGTCGAACCCAGCCCTGACGCCTACGGGAACCAGTTCCCACCGAGATTCCTGAACGCGCCGACGATGCCGCCGCCGCCGTTGGACGTCGCGGTATTGAAACCGACCGAAACGCTGCTCACCCCGGCCAGGAATCCCGCGCCGGAGTTGGCGCGAGCCGTGCACTCGAGAATGAGGCCCCAATTGATGACTTGGATGCCTGCGCCGCTGGCGGCCTGAACGAACGCCCGGTTCGACAGACCGACGCTGCGCTCGGCGATGCCCGGGAACACGCTCACGCCCGCGGACCCGTTGTTGGCCGCTACGGAGCGCGCGACGAGGGCGTGGTTCACGTCGATCCCGGCATGGCGCGAGCTCTGGGCACGGCTGTCGAGCACCAGGATGCGGAACCCACCGATCCCATCCGACCCGCTCTCGAAGCTCGTGGCCTCGGTGATCAGGCAGGACTCGCACCTGTGCGTCCCCCCGAAGTTCCCTCCGGTGCTGCGATGGGCCTGGACGTCGTGGAAGCGGCTTCCCGTGAGCGCCAGGGTGGCGAACCCTGCCGCCTCCGAGATCCGCATCGCCCGTACGATCGAGGCACCGCCGAGCAGGACGGCCGATCCGGGAGCGCGAACGATGCTCCCGTTGCGAACCTCGTTCCCGACCGTGCTGGTGGTCGCGCGGACGGCATGCACGGAGGCGCCGGTGCACAGCAGGTCTTGACTGGGCGGAAATCCCAGACAGACGTTGTCGCCGACGATCTGGAACCCCCCCAGGTCCAGCGTGACGAAGTCGCTCTGGATGTCGATCACTTCGACGGGAGCGGCATCTGCGAGCAGGTCGCTGGTCAGCCGGTAGCTCCCCGGGCGATCGATCGTGACCGGAAAGCCCGCAGCGTCCCCGGAGAGGCAGCCCGTCTGCACGGCGCACACCTGATTGATCTCGACGACACCGTCTCCGGCAGCGACGGACGAGGGGAAGGTGAGGGTCAGGGCGATCAGGACGCCGCCTCGGAATCTCGAGCTTCTGGGCATGATCTTCTCCCTCAGTTGTTGCCGGTGCCGGTCACGCCGCCCGAGGCATCTCCCGTGCCGCCGACGAGAACGTTCCAGCTGTAGATGGAGTCGAGGCCGAGCTTGAGCTGCTGGAAGGTGTTGTCGTAGGCGACGTTCCGTGTGATCTGACAGCCGTCCTTGCAGCGCACGCCGTGGCCGTTGTTGTCCATCGTGAGGTTCCCGATGACCGAGACTCCGTGGTCTCCCTCGATCCCGTCGTTGCGGTTCTCGGAGGCGACGTTGCGGACCACCGACCCGGCGTCGTCGACCAGGATGCCGTTCTCGTTGCGGGCGACGACGTTCTCGAGGACCACGGTCCGATGGGTGGCATGGAGCCCCTGGCTGGCGTTGTCGGTCGCCACGTTGCGCACGAAGGTCGCGCCGACGACCGCGTCGAGACCCGTCCCCCCGTTCAGGTGCGCCACGTTGTCCGCAAAGCGGGCGTCGTCGCCGCACTGCACGCCGTGCGAGCCGTTGGAGATGACCCGCATCCATTCGATCGAGCACCGGGGCCCGAGCTGGATGCCCACCCCGCCGGTCCGGGCCACGACCCCATTGCGGACCTCGACGCCTGCCCGCGACTGCGTGGGGTCGACGATGCCGCCGCCGGTCCCGAGGGGCCCGCAGCTCGGTGCGCCGCCGCTCGTCGTGCACACCGTGGTCCCGAGGATCGGGAACCCGTTCAGGTCGATCGTGAGGTAGTCGGCCTGGACCTCGATGCCCACCGTGTTCTCGTCCGGAAGCTGAAGGACGCTCGTCAGCGTGTAGCTGCCGGGAGCGCTCAGCGTGACCGGGAAGCCGGGGGCATCTCCCGGCACGCAGCCGGTGCTCTCGGCGCAGACCTGGTTGATCTCCAGGACGCCGTCCCGAGCGCCAGCCGAGCTGGCATTCCACGCGAGGGCCAGGGCGACGGCGAGGGGGATCCTGGAGCGGCGATGGGTCATGGCGTGGGGACTCCTTGGCGAAGAGCTCTGCTGGGACCCCTCTCCTGTACCCGAAGCGCCCCCGAAGGAGCCTGATCAACGGCAGATCTCCGGCGAATCGGAGGCTG
>JAJDAR010000182.1 GCA_029261775.1 Deltaproteobacteria bacterium
TGGTGCGCGAGGGCGACCTGCTCGAGATCGACTTCTCGGAGGCCTGCACCCGGGTTCCCGGGTACGCCTACAACGTTCCCCGGGCGCACTTCGACGCGACGCTCCTGGCCCGGGCCGAGCGCGCCGGGGTCGCGGTCGTTCGGGCGGGTGCCGCCCTCGAACCGGGAGGGACCCTGCCCGTGCTCGATGCGGAGAGTGGAGCTCGAGCCGAGGCGGCCCTCGGCGGTGCGCCGGACTTCCTCGTCGATGCTACCGGCCGCTCCCGTCTGTTCGCCCGGCACCTCGAGCTGCCGAGCCGCAGCGGTCCGCGCCGCGACGACGCGCTGTTCGCCCATTGGACCGGGATCCCGATCGACCGCGCGGGCCACGTGCACTCCGATCGGCTCGAGCAGGGATGGTGCTGGCGGATCCCGCTACCGGGCGTGGTGTCGATGGGGGTGGTCGTGCCGCGCACGGTCGCCCGCGCTCTCGGCGCGACCGCCGAGTCCCAACTCGAGGGCCTCGTGCGCGCCGACCCGGTCCTCGCGAAGCTCTGCGCCGCCGCGACGCGCGTGAGCCCGGTCGCCCGCTACGACAACTACCAGCGGATCACGGATCTGGCCGTCGGAGAAGGGTGGGCGCTTGTCGGCGACGCCTTCGGTTTCGTCGATCCGGTCTTCTCGAGCGGCCTGTACCTCGCCTTGCAGGGTGCGCGCGACCTGGCGGACGCGCTCACGGGCAGGCGCCCGGGCTCTCTCGCGCGCTACGAGCGACGCCATCGCCGCCATCTCGAGATCTGGCAACGGGCCGTCGACACGTTCTACGACGGTCGCTTCTTCGCCCTGCTCCGCCTGCGCGGACAGCGGCCGGCGGCGGGCTGGCGGCGCCTGCTCCACGACCACGTCTCGAAGCACGTGCCGAGGGTCTTCACCGGCGAGGCCTCGTCGGGCGGATACTCCGCACGACTCCTCCAGGGCATCGCCTCTCGCGGGCTGCCGCGGGACCAGGAGCCCCGGATCCTCTAGGCGCGTGGGGCCGCCTCCGGCCCCGCCCACCTGGTGGTAGCCTTCGGGTCTCTCGAAGGGAGGCCCCCATGTGCCGGAACATCCGGACCCTGTACAACTTCGAGCCGCCGGCCACGGAGGATGAGATCCGCGCGGCCTCGCTGCAGTTCGTGCGCAAGCTGAGCGGATTCAACAAGCCGTCGCAGTCGAACCAGCCGGCCTTCGATCATGCGGTGGAGGAGGTCACGCGCGTGGCCTCGGAGCTGCTCGGCCAGCTCGTGACCCGCGCCGCGCCGCGGGATCGCGAGCGCGAGGCACACCGCGCGCGGGAGCGCGCGGCCAAGCGCTTCGGCACGGCACCGGCCTGACCTCGCGACGCCGCGCTCGGCTCAGTCCCGGAAGGCGCCGCGCTCGGCTCAGTCTCGGAAGGCGCCGCCGAGCCGCTCCATCGCGGCCTTCTCGCTGCGCGAGACCTTGGATGTCAGGCCGAGCAGGCCGCCCGCGGCCTCGGCCACGTCGCGGGCCCGACCCATCAGCCGGGCCTCGAAGCGACCGCGCTCCTCGGCATCGAACTCGCCGAGGACCTCCCGAACGAAGTCGTGCCAGGCGCTGACCAGGGCAGGTGCCGGTCGTTCGAAGGTCCAGATCTTCAGCAGCCGGTGACTCGGCGAGGCGGGATCCAGACCCGTGGCCTCGGCCGCCGACAGGATCGCCTCGCGTTCGCGGTCGTCCATGTGTCCGTCCGCCCAGGCGACCTCGATCAGCGGGACCAGGGTGAGCGCCGCGAGGGTCGACGGCCGGATGCCGAGGCCGACCAGCCGATCGACGAGGGCGGGGTCCGTCAGGCCGGAAGCCTCGGCGAGCTGCCAGCTCTCACTCAGCTTGCCTGCCTGGAACAGGTCGCGAAACCCGGCCGCCTCTCCCTGGAAGAAGGCCTCGTCCAGGCCCTGGTCGGCGTTCTCGATCGACTGTGACATGCTGGCCTCCGGCCCGTGGCGGAGCCCCGAGCATACGGCCTCTCCGGGTGCGACCTCAACGGCGGCGCGGCCACTCCTCGAGCGCCACCCCGGTGACACCCTCCAGGTCGCAGGCGAGCAGACCGAGACGCAGGCGCTCATCGACGGCATCGCGGCGCGCCTCCACCGCCTCCTCGAGCAGGCGCCCGGAGCGGTCGGGGGGGCCGATCCGGCCGGCCGCCAGCTGGGATGCGTGACGGGAGGCGCGCTCGGCCAGTGCCAGCAGCTCCTGCCAACGGGGACCGGTCGCCGACAAGGCGTCGACCTGTGCCAGCAGGTCCCTGGCCAGCGTGACCCGATCGTCGACGGCCCTCCGCACGTCGAGCCGCGCGGCCTGGGCCCGCGCCGCGCGAGCGCTGCGCTGCGCCTCGCGGTCGCCCAGCGGAACGCGGACCCCCACCTGCGCCCGAACCGTTCCGCTCCCTCCCGAAGGCGCGACCGGCTCCACTCCGAGCTCGACGAAGCGGACGAAAGCAGCGTCCTGCCGGCTGGCGAGCTCCGCCTCCGCCGCCTGGACGCCCTGACGGCCGAGTGCGGCCTGCACCTCGGGCGCATTCGCGCGGATCAGCCGGGCGACCGCATCCGGCTCGTGCACCAGGGCCAGGGCAGCGCCCGGAAGGGACGGCAGCGCGCGGACGTCGGCTCCGGGCGGGACCACGGCCAGGCGGGTCGCTTGCAGGGACCGCGAGAGCGATCTCAGCTCGAGCCGCTGCGCGGCCTCGGTCGTGACCGCGCCCGCTCGCTCGGCCCGGCGGCTCCAGGCAAGGATCGGGGCGAGCTGCGCTTCATGCTCGGCAGACAGGCGGCCGTGCGCGTGGGCCGCCGCCGCCTCGATGCCCTGCCGGCAGAGCTGCAGCTGCTCGCCCTGCAGGGCGGCATCCAGACGCGCGCGCGCCTCGTCCACTTCCGCATCGCGAACCGAGCGCTCCAGCGTGGACTCGCCCAGCGGGCGCAGGGGGACGCGTGCCTTCAGCTCCGCACCGTAGCCGTCGCGGCCGGCCTCCTGCTGGATGCGAAGCTCGAGCTCGTCGATCCAGGGGGCCTCCGCGTCCCGCAAAGCCCGGACCGCCTCGAGCTCCGCCTCGCGAGCCGCAACCGCGGGCGATTCTTCGCCCGCCCGCGCACCGCCCCGCTCTTCGACCTGCCCGTGAGCGCGGTCGGAGGACGCCCCGAGCGCGAGACAGGTTGCCAGGATCCCGGCGATCGCCAGCCTCACTCGCGCGCTCCGCTCCCCGCGTCCGCCTGCCGGGCGAAGCGCGCCGTCACGACCTGACCGACGCCGAGCGAGCAGCCCTCGGGTACCGTCAGGAAGACGGGCACGCCGAAGACCGGCAGCACGGAGAGCTCGCGGAGCTGCCCGGGCGCCTCCTCGACCCGGGCTCCCGAGCGCAGCACGCGACCGCGCGCGCTGCAGGCCGCGCCCTCGAGCCACGCGGGCGCCCCGATCGCGATCGCCTCGGGATCGGTGTCGCTCGCGATGTACGCCACGACCTCGGTCGCACGGGCGGGCACGATGCTGACGAGCTCGTCGCCGCGGTCGACGCCCGCCCCGTTCGGCGCCACCCGCAGCACGATCCCCGCCAGCTCGGCCCGCACCTCGAGGGCCCCGCGCAGGCTCTCGAGCTCGTCGCGGCGCTGCTCGAGAGCGGCCCGGCGTGCCTCGTGGAGCGCGCGCTGCGCCGGCCCGAGCGATGGGCGCCCGCGCCTCGACCGGACCTCGGGGTCGAGCCAGGTCTCCTCATCGACCTGCACCTGCAGGCTCGCCAGCCGGGCCTCGGCAGCGACGACCTCGAGGCCGCGCTCGACTTCGGCTCGCTCCCGATCGACGGGCTCGGGCGACAGGCGCATCAAGAGCTGACCGGGCTCGATGCGATCCCCTGCCGCGACGGCCACCTCGGCGATGGTCGTGCGCAGGGGCGCAGCGTGAGCGACCTCGGCCGCGTGCCCCACGGCGCGCACGCGGAACTGGCCGGCCGCGCTGCCCGTCAGCTGGATCAGCAGGAACCCGCTCGCGACCAGCACCATCAGCGCGACGGGGCGCACACCCAGCGCGTCGTTGACGCGCTCCCACGATCGGCGCAGGCGGGAAAACGGCTCGGACACTAGAACTCCTCCGCCGCATCCTGGAGGAGCAGCTGGACCTGCTCGGCTCCGGCCTGATCGCGCAAGGCATTGACCAGCGCGGGGCGATCGTCGTTGCGGAAGAAGGCCACCTGGTAGGTGTGCTCGACCACCTCGTCCCCGAAGAGATCCTTCAGGCTCACCAGCGCGAAACGCCGACAGCGCTCCTCCAGGAGGCCCTGCGCCGCCACGCTCCCCTCGCCCTTCGCACGCAGGTGAAAGCGCAGGATGCCGTCGAACTGGGCCCGCGCTCCGAAGCGGCCGAACTGCAGGTACAGGGCGACGCTCGAGAAGATCGCAGTCGCCAGGAACGCGACCGTCAGCGAGTGGACGCCCGCAGCGACCCCGACACAAGCCGCCCCCATCACGAAGACCAGATCGCGCGGCGTCTTCAGATCGGTGCGGAAGCGGATCATCGACAGGATGCCGAAGAGACCGAGACCGGCGAGCAGCGAAGTGCGCATGGCGAGCACCAGGGCGGTCGCGGCGATGCAGACCAGCACGACGGCATGATTGAACGAGCGCGAGTAGCTCATGCCCGCGTGGGTGCGCTCGTAGGTCCAGGCCAGCACCTGGCCGTACACGAAGGCCGCCACGAGCGAGGTCAGCGGCGGGCGCCAGGCGTCCGCGGCCACCCAGCTGCCGAGGGCTTCTGTCAGCTGCAACTCCATCGAAAGGAACTCTCCCCGACCCGCGCGATCGGCGGAGCGACGCGTCGCTCCACGAAGGGATGGAACGGACTCCCCGAGGCGCACGTCGCGCGCGGGAGCCGCCGATCCCGAAGGCTAGGCCGCTCCTCTCCCGGTCAGCGCGCCGAGGCGTTTCCCCGTCACCGGGCGGCCCTGCTCTCGCAGCGAGGCGTAGATTCCCATCGAGTACTTCGACACCGAGCAGCGCACCAGGCCATGCCGGCGCACGAGATCGAGCATCCAGCCGGGCTGGTTGCGCTGACATTTCAGCTCGAGGACCACGTAGTCGTCGCGCCGACTGGGGCGCAGGTAGCGATGCAACGGAATCCAGTGGTCGGGGTGGCCCTCGAGATCGAAGGCGTCGGTCGACTGCACCTGGATGTTCCGGTCGAAGGTGACGCGGGCGTACTCGTCGATCGTCGAGCGGAAGGCCTCGCGCTCGTAGCGAACCAACAGCCGCGGCTCGGCGCCGGTCTGCCAGGCCATGCGCAGGAAGCCGCTGAGCTCGGGGTCCGCGGGTTCCCCGTCGATGGACCCGTGTGCCAGCAGCCGGGCGGCGCTCCTCCGGGACTGCATCGAGCGGTCCTTGTGCACGAACTCCGCGGCCTTGCGCTTCACCTCGAACGAGACCTCCGACCCGGACCCGTAGCTGCGGATCCGCAGCTTCTGGCGGTGCGGCAGGCCCCGGACCTTCTCCCGGTGGAAGCGCAGATCGGGCGTGTCGAGGTAGAGCGACGTGATGCCGTAGCCGGGATGGCCGGAAGCCGCGCGGGGGTCGTTGTGCTCGTCCGGATCGCACAGCAGAGCCAGATCGGCACGCACCCGCGCCGCGGTCTCCTCCCCGATGAGGTACTTCATTTCCAGGCGATCGAAGTGGTACTCTTCCACGGCCCGGGGACTGTAGTGCGTCCGCGACGTTCGTGTCACGATTCGCTGACAGCAGCACCCGAGTTCGGCCCGGTGGCCTGGTGCCCTAGTGGAGCGGGCCGCCGTCTTCTGTGCCCGTGCCCGGCCCGAAGACCGGCGCCAGCGGGGCCCCGTGGTGGTGGCAGAGCCGCCAGCTGCCCTCCTCCAGCACGAAGGCATTGGTGGCCACGCAGGGCTCGCCGCCGGTGTCCTCGATGCAGGTCACGAGGGCCGCCGCGCCTCCCGGCAGCAAGGTGACGCTGGGGTCCAGGCAGCGGATCGGCGGCGGGCCCGCCTCGAGGATCGCCAACCAGCCAGCGAGCACCGCCTCGCGCCCGCGGGTCGCCGGCCGCCAGGGATGAGCGGTCGAGACGATCGTGTCGCGCGCAAGCAGCGCTTCGAGCGCGGCCGCGTCCGCACCCGCGAATGCACGGTAGAAGGCCTCCTGGGCCGAGAGCACCGCCCGCTCCGCGCTCGTCATCGCAACCTCCCATCCGCCCGCCAGAGCATCGCCCAGACGGACACGGTGGCGAGCCCCAGCAGCGGCGCGATCACGAGCAGATCCACCCGGACCGGCGCGGCCTGCTGCCGGGTCCAGATCCAAAGCAAGCTCTCGTAGACGCCGTACAGGAGCCATAGCGCAACGACGGCGCGCACCATGCGGCGGCCTCGCAAGCGCGGTTTGCGACGCGCGCTCCAGGCCAGGTGCGCCGCCACCAGCCAGGCGAGCGGCGGGAAGACCACGAACGGAACGAGCGGAAGGAAGAGGAGTTCCACGCTCAACGCACCCGCCCGGCCGGACCCGCGAAGGCGAGCGGGACGGCAAGCGCCCCGACCGCCGCCCGAGGCCGCGGGGTCAGTGGCGCCGCGATCGAACGCACCAGGGACAGCACGGCGCGAGCTTCCCGCTTGGGACCGCGCCGCGCAATCACACGCTCGTGCTGCGACCGGGCTTCGACACCCGGATGGAGGCGCGGCCGGGTGGAGGGGAGCGTGCCACCATGCGGTCATGGCCCGGTCCGAGCCTCCGCCGTCTCCCCGGGAGCAACAGCAGGCGCTGCCGCTGTCGCGCGACGTGCTCGTCGCCTACGGGCTGCCCATGGCCGCGTTCATGGCCATGACGATCCCGCTCTCCATCTATCTGATGAAGTTCAGCGTCGACGTGCTGCTGATCTCGCCCGCGGCGATGGGCCTGATCCTGGGGTTGGCGCGCCTGTGGGACGCGATCACCGACCCCATGGCCGGCTACTGGTCGGACCGGACGCACTCGCGATTCGGGCGTCGCCGCGTCTGGATGCTCGGCTCGACGATCCCGATCGGGCTGACTCTCTGGATGATCTGGTCCCCGCCCCTCGCGCTCGAGGGAAGCCTCCTCGTGCTGTGGATGGCGGCGGGACTGCTGCTCTACGAGACCGCGAGCACCGCCATGATCGTTCCCTACGGCGCCCTCGGCATGGAGCTCAGCCCGGCCTATCACCAGCGCACCCGCCTGTTCGCCTGGCGCCACGTGATCGGCTCGATCGGCTTCGCCTTCGGGATGGGCTTCGTGTATCTGCTGCGCACCGCGGACGACCCCCGCACCGATGGCTGGGGCATCGCCCTCGCGGGCGGGCTGCTGCTGCTCGCATCGGTCGGCTTCTCCGTGTCCCGGCTGAAGGAACCGGCCGGGCACCAGGGCCGCGGCGGCGTGCGCCCGCGCCGGGCCTTCGCCGACGTGCTCGCCAATCCCCACGCGCGTCTCCTGTTCCTGGTGTACGCGGCCGAGGCCTTCGGCTCGGCGAGCATCTCGGCGCTCTCACCCTTCGTGATGCAGTACGTCGTCAAGGCACCGGAGCTCCTCGAGCTGTTCGTCGCGAGCTATGTCGTCCCCCAGTTCGTGTTCACGCCGCTGTGGATCCGCGTCGCCCGGCGCATCGGCAAGCGGCGCCTCTGGATGCTCGGGACCTTGCCGCTGGCCGGGGGCTTCGGACTGATGACGCAGCTCCAGGAGGGGAGCACGGGCCTGGCTTTCTTCCTCGTGATGCTGATCGGCATCGGCTCGGGGATCGCGAGCGTGGTGGCGCCGGCCATCCAGGCGGACGTGGTCGACTACGACGAACTGCGCACCGGCGAACGCAAGGAGGGCGCCTACACCGCCGTCTGGAACTTCATCCGCAAGGCCGGCTGGGGCGTGGCGATCCTCTTCACCGGCGTCTTCCTCGAAGCCGCGGGCTACGAAGCCAACGCCGAGCAGAGCGCATCGGTCCAGCGCACCCTGCTCTTCCTGGTCGGCGCGGTGCCGGCGGCCGGCTACCTGGGCGGCCTGCTGCTCCTGACCCGTCTGCGCCTCGACGAAGCAGAGCACCGGGCGATCCGCACTGCGCTGCAGGACCGGAGCGACCTCGCGGCGCGAAACTCAGAGGCGCGCGACGATCCTTCCTAGGGATCGGCGCTCGACCAGTGCGCGCAGCGCCTCCGGAATCTCGTCGAAGCCGACCGTCTGCGTGGGAAGAGACCGGTACAGCCCCGCCTCGACCAGGGCGAGCAGTGCGGCGTGGGCCTCGTCTTCGAGCTCCCGGGCCCGTTCCCCGTAGCCGTAGCCCATGCAGCAGCCAACCAGGGTCCAGTTCTGCATGTAGAACTCGTAGGGGTGGACGGGAATCACGCCGCCGGCATGGCCGGCCATCACGTGGCGGCCTTCCACTGCCAGCAGAGGTCGCACCTTCTGGCCCGGCTCGCCCTGCACGAAGTCGATGATGCAATCGATCTGGCCTCGCCCGACCTCGCGCTCGAGGCCGGCCACCAGGCCTTCGGCGCGATGATCGATCACGAGGCTTGCGCCGAGCTCGCGGCAGAAGGCCGCCTTCTCCGAGCCACCGACGACGGCGACCGTTCGTGCGCCCGCAGCTACGCAGAGCTGGACCGCCGCCGACGGGACGCCGCCCGCAGCCCCCAGCACCACCACCGTCTCGCCCGCCCGCACCCCGCCGCGGCGGTGCACGGCGTGATACGCGGTGTGGCCGGCGATCACGAAGGCGGCGGCCTCCTCATCGCTGAAGCCGTCCGGCACCTCGTACAGGGTCGACGCGCCGATCACGCTCCGCTCGGCGAAGCAGCCGAAGGGCTGCGGCGTGAAACCCATGACGCGCTTGCCCAGGAGATGGGCGAAGCCCGACGTCGCCTCGACCACGGTTCCGACCGCCTCCTGCCCCGAGACATAGGGGCGGCCGATCGCCACCGGATACTCCCCCGTGGCCATCGTGACGTCCGGCCAGGAGAGACTGGCCGCTCGCACCTCGATGATCGCCAGCTCGCCGACCGGCGGATCGCCGCTGCGGCGCGGACGCAGACCCTCGAGATCCCAGGCCAGACCGTCCAGATCGCTGACCGTCGGGGCCGCGTGGTCGCGCTCGAGTTCGAAAACCTCCCAAGGGGGCCCCTGCTTCCGGACCACCCAGGCCTTCATGGCGACTGCGCCCGCAGACCCTGCCCGGGCATGGCAGCGTCGACCAGCTCCCCGTCGCGCACCACGAACTCGCCCGAGACCAGCACGTGCGGGATTCCGTCCGAGCCCTGCAGCGGCTCCTCGAAGGTGGCGCGGTCCTGCACCGTCTCGGGATCGAAGACCACCAGATCCGCATCGGCACCGACCCGCAGCCGCCCCTTGCGCTGCATCGCGGGCACGAACCCCTCGAGGCGCCGGGCGGGCGCGAGGGTCATCTTCCGCAAGGCGTCCATCAAGGTGAGGTCACCGCGCTCCCGGACGTAGTGCGTCAACACGCGCGCCCGTCCGCCGGCGCCGCGGGGGTGCGGCTGGCCTTCGAACATCGGCATGCCGTCCGACGCGATCATCACCAGCGGGTGCGCGATCGCGGCAGCGACGTCCTCCGGATCCATGCCATGCAGGATCACCGTCCCGCCCTGCTCGCGGTAGCGCTGGAAGCTCTGCTCGGTCAGCCGCTCTCCAGTCGCCGCCCACTGCAGGTCGCCGTAGTCGCGACCCGAGCGCGCCCGCCAGCCGGGCGCGAAGATCGCCGACTCGATCAGGGTGGAGCTGGCCGTGTACGGGTACGCCTCGACCGTGACGTCGTGCCCCGCCGCGCGCGCGGCCTCGATCGCCGCGAGGTAGGCGCGGACCGACGCACCCCCGGAGCTGTTCACGTGCACGACGTGGAGGGCCGCCCCGGCCTCGGCCGTGAGCGCGAGGACCCGCTGCAGGGGGGCCAGATCGGACCGGTCGGCCTGGCTCGGCAGATGCACGAAGGCCGGCACCCCGCGCGCGGCGGCGAGCGCGAAGACGGCCCGGATCTCGGTGTCGTCGGCGCCCGGCGTGTAGGCGAGGCCCAGGCCCAGGCCGATCGCCCCGGCATCGAGCTCCGCGCGCAGCGCCTCGACGATGCGGCGCTGCTCGTCGTCGTCTGCAGAGGCGTCGGCGTACGAGGGAGAGAAGCCGAGAGCCAGCCGCAGACCCAGCCACCAGAGGCCAGGCCCTCCCTCCATCACCCTCGCCGTGAGGAAGTGCTCGACGCCGACCCCGTCCAGGACGAAGGCCCGCGCCGGGATGTGGCCGGCCGACGCACCGTGGTGCACACGCGCGCGGCCGCGCCGACGGGCGAGGAAGCCCTCGAGGTCGCGGACGCCAGCCTCGAGCTCGAGGGCGGTCGTGACGCCGTCCTGCGCGAGCAGGTCGTAGCTGCGCGGCTCCTGTCCATGGACGTGGAGATCGATGAAGCCCGGGGCGACGACGTGGCCTCGGGCATCGACTTCGGTGACTCCCTGGAGAGGGGTCTCGGAGACCGCCGCGATGCGCCCATCGCGCACGCCGATCCAGCGGGTCGCATCGAGCCCCGACTCCGGGTCCATCGCGCGGCCTCCGGCGAGCACGACGTCGAAGCGGTCGCCCACGCTCTGCGCAGCGTGCACCCGGTCGTCCATGCCCCGAGCAGGGTGCACCAGGAGGACGGAGGCGAGGAGCCACCCTCCGATCAGGCCGGCGAGATCCCGACGCGTGCGCAGCACGGCGCCAGTGTGGCACGTCCGCTGGGCGCTCGCGCGGCCCCGGGCCGCCGGTCGGCACGACACGAGCTTCGGCGCTCGGCCGGGCCTACCCTTCGTCGGGGCCCCGGCCCCTGGAGGACGAGCGTGAGCGACCCCGAGGTGATCCACCGCAGCTGCAACCTGTGCGAGGCGCACTGCGGCGTCCGCGTGACCGTCGACCGCGCCTCGAATCGCGTGCTGGACATCCGGGGGGACGAGCACGACGCCATGAGTCGCGGCTACGTCTGCCCGAAGGCCGTCGCCTTGAAGACGCTGTCCGAGGACCCCGACCGGCTACGCACACCGGTCAAGAAGGTCGATGGCGAGTTCGTCGAGATCGGCTGGGACGAAGCGCTCGACCTCGTGGTGACGCGGCTCGCCGCGATCCGAGAGGCCCATGGGCCGAACGCGATCGCCACCTATCTCGGCAACCCCAACGCCCACGACTTCGCCTCGACCCTCGCCGTCGGCCCGATGCTGCGGGCGCTCGGAACCCGCTGGCGCTTCTCGGCCACGAGCGTCGACCAGCTGCCCAAGCACGTCTCCTCCTGCCTGATGTTCGGCTCGATGAACGCGTTTCCGATCCCGGATCTCGACCGGACGGAGTTCCTGCTCGTCCTCGGAGCCAATCCGCTGGCGTCGAACGGCAGCCTCATGACGGCACCGGACATGCGTGGGCGCCTGCGCGCGCTGCGCGAACGCGGCGGTCGCCTCGTGGTGGTGGATCCGCGCCGCAGCGAGACGGCGGCCATAGCGGACCAGCACCTGGCGATCCGGCCCGGCACCGATGCACTGCTGCTGTTCGCCATGGTGCACGTCCTGTTCGAAGAAGACCTGGTCGACCTGGGGCGTGTCGCGGACTTCGTCGCCGGCGTGGATGCCGTGCGCGACCTTTCTGCCGAGTTCGCACCCGAGGCCGTCGCCGGCAGGATCGGGGTCGAGGCCGACACGATCCGCCAGCTGACCCGCGACTTCGCCGCGGCCGGCGCCGGGGCCTGCTACGGCCGGATCGGGACCTGCACCCAGGAGTTCGGTGCGCTCGCCAGCTGGCTGGTCGACGTGGTCAACACGCTCACCGGGAACCTCGACCGGGAGGGCGGCGTGATGTTCCCCTGGACCGCCCACGCGCCGGCGGATCCCACCCCGCGCAGCCGCGGCTACGTCCCCCACGCGCGCTGGCGCAGCCGGGTGCGCGACCTGCCCGAGTTCGGGGGCGAGCTGCCGGTGTCGGCGATGGCCGAGGAGATGGACACTCCCGGCGAGGATCGCGTTCGCGCGCTCCTCACGGTCGCCGGCAATCCCGTCTGCTCCACGCCGAACGCCGAGCGTCTCGAACGCGCCCTCGGTGGGCTCGAGTTCATGGTCTCGGTCGACCTGTACGTCAACGAGACCACGCGCCACGCGGACGTGATCCTGCCGACCACGGCCCCGCTCGAGCGGACCAACTACGACATGGTGTTCCACAACCACTCGGTGCGGAACCACGCCAAGTGGTCGCCCGCCGCCCTCGCGCCGCCGGCGGGGGTGAAGCCGTTGTGGGAGATCCTGCTGGAGATCGCAGGCCGCTTG
>JAJDAR010000183.1 GCA_029261775.1 Deltaproteobacteria bacterium
CTTCTCGAGCCACACCGCCTTGCCCGCACGGAGCGCTTCGGCGCCGAGCCGGGCATGGCTGTCGTGGCGGGTGGCGACGATCACGAGCTGCGTCGCGGGGTCAGCGAAGACCTCCGCGGGATCGGTTCCGCAGTGTGCGAACCCGTGCTTCTCGCCCGCGCGCAGGCCGGAGGCCCCGCTCGCAGTGACGACGTGGGTGAAAGTCAGATCCGCCAGGCCCGAGAGCGCCGGCAGGAGCACTCCGTTCGCGTAGGCACCGGCACCCAGCAGCGCCGTTCCGATCCGACCGCTGACGGCGGCTCGCTTGGGGAGTGCGACGCTGCGGGCGGAAACGGCGGCCTCGCCGTAGCGGAACAAGACGCAAGGCTCGCGGACGCTCCCCTCCGCGAGACGCTCGTAGACTCCGGTCGCGTCCTCGAAGCCGTGCTCCGCCCGGTCGAGGGCGCCGGGATCGATGCGGCCCGTCGCGGCGAGGCGCAGGAAGCTCTCCATGTTGCGGTTCTCGGTCCAGCGCACGTAGGGCAGCGGGTAGTCGAGCCCGAGCTCCTCGTAGCGGCGGTCGTAGCGGCCGGGTCCGTACGACATGCTCATGCGCAGCTCGAGCTCCTTGTCGTAGAAGCTGCGGCGGTCGAGCTCCATCGGCATCATGCCCACGACGACCACACGGCCCCTGGCCCGGCACAGCTCGGCGGCGGTCTCGATCGGACCGGCGTTCTTGGAGGCAGCGGTGACGAGCGCGAAATCGGCGCCGTGTCCGCCGGTGGCGCTCTCACGCCAATCGTCGGCAAGCGAATCCGGCGAGGCGGCCCACTCGGCGCCCAGGGCGCGGGCCTTCTCGACGCGCCCCGCGTCGAGGTCGAGGCCGAGTACGCGACAGCCGTTCGCGACCAGCAGCTGCACGGAGAGCTGGCCGATCAGGCCGAGGCCCACCACCACGGCCACCTCGCCGAGTTCGGGGTTGGCGATGCGGACCCCCTGCATCGCGATCGCTCCGATCGTGGCAAAGGCAGCCTGGTCCAGGCCGATCTCGTCCGGCACGACGACGACCAGGTTCTCGGGCACGACGACGAACTCGGCGTGATTCGCGTAGCCCGCGCCAGCGCAGGCGACCCGGTCCCCGACCCGGAAACGAGTCACCCCGGGCCCGACCTCCTCGACGACACCCGCGCTGGAATACCCGAGCGGCTGGGGCGCCTCGAGGCGGGTCGTGACCGAGCGATAGGTCGCGAGCGGGCCGTCGTGGCGGAGCTTGCGGACGACCTGCTTGACGAGATCGGGCCGGCTCCGGGCCTTCGCCGCCAGCGACTTCCGTGCAAAGTCCATCATCAGCCGCTCGGTGCCGGGCGAGACGACCGAGTAGTGGTTGCGGACGAAGACCTGGCCCGACTGGGGCGTCGGAGCCGGAACCTCCGCCAGCTCGAGCTTGCCGCTGCGCGCGCTCTGCAGGATCTGCTTCAAGACGCACCCCGGGCACGGCGGCGGGTCCGGGAGCCGGCCCGGTTCCGCCCGCGGCCTTCGATGCGACTGTGTGTGGCTCGCAACGGTCTGACCCTCTGCCCGGCTCGCTCCCGAGCGGTTCGCGAGTCTCGCGAGCGATGCACGGCCCGCTGACCCCGGCCCTCCGCAAATCGCGACGGCCAGGAAGCCGTGTTGTCAAAGGTAGCTACAGAGGGGTTTGCTATCGGCCGATGGGTAGCGAAGCTTGAGGTGGAGCGCATCCGGCGAGCCCTGCCGCGCGCGTCTGCGACCACCACGCACAGCGCGCCCGAAGGTGCGCTCCTGCCGAGAGGAACCCGCCCCGGGGAACGCGAATCGCGATGACCGCTCTTCTTCGACTCGCGTTGTTCGGTGTGCTCCTGGGCAACACCTTGACCCTGATCACCCGGGTCGGGCCCTTCCACGTCTACACCGTGGATTTCGCCATCCTTCCCTTTGCCCTGCTGCTGCTCGCCTGGGTCACGATGAAGCGTGGCCCGATCGGCGTCCAATGGCACTGGGTCGACACGATGGTGATCGTCAACCTCGCCCTCGCGCTCGTCTCCTTCGGCTTGAGCGACGACGTCTCGCAGAGCGTGATGGGCACGGTCGACTGGTTCCGCCTCGGCTTCCTGTACATGGCCTTCCGGCTGCTCTCGGCAGAGGTGATCCAGCCCCGGGTGCTGGTGCTGCAGTTCGCCTTGCTGACCGTGATGCTGGTCGGCCTGGGCCTGGCCCAGATGGTCACGGGTGAACCGATCGGTCTGATCGCGAACTACTTCGGCCGCGACCTGGACCAGCTCAGCTGGTCCAGTGTGGGTCAGTTCGGCGAACAGTGGCGCGTCAGCGGTCCGACGCCCAACTCGAACGTCTTCGCCATGTGGGTGATCGTCTTCGGCGGCCTGGTCGCGGCGCACGGCCTGTCGCGTGGCGGAAGCGGCATGCTGCAGTTCGGGGCGGTCGCGCTCGGCATGGCCACCGTCGTACTCGGGACCCTGTCCCGGGGTGGGGGCCTCGGGCTCGTGGTCTTCATGGCCCTGCTCGCCTGGAACTTCCGCCGGCAGATCGCCCACGCAGGCGTGATGGTGCCCCTGGCGGCCGGGCTCTTCGGGCTGACCGTGCTCAGCGTGGGGCTGCTCTCGGGAGCGCTGCTGCCCTTCCTCGGCGACCAGTTCGAGGTCTTCGCGGCCCGTGGCGCCGGCGGCATCGCCCGGGCCGAGGGCGACGTTCGCATCCGGCTCCTGCAGGTCGGCTTCCAGTTGCTGGCGGACCCGAAGGTGCTGCTGGTCGGCTGTGGCAGTGACGCCATGATCGAAGCGATCCTGAACCGGCTGCGCTCTCCCCTCGCGATGAGCGTGGCGCTCGAGGCGTCCGGGCAGGGCATCGAGCTTCGTACCGGCATGCACAACGTCTGGATGCGCATGGCGGTCGAGTACGGTGTTCCGGCCGCGCTCGCCTTCGCCTCGCTCTTCGTCGGTCTGTGGAGCTCGGCGCGCCGTCTGGCGCACACCACGGAAGGAGCCGCACTGATGGGCCCCTACGTGCTGGCGATCGCGCTCTGGTTCATTCTCGTTCCCTCGCAGGTGTATCTGATGGCGGCCCGTCTTCCGGTCCTGCTGCCCCTCTTCCTGCTTCTCGCCTACACGGTGACCCGCAGCACCCAGGCCGACGCGGCCGCTGCGGAGCCAGCGAGGCAGGCAGCCGGTTTCGTGCGGCGCTAGGCCCGAGGTGGCGCTCCCGAACTTCTTCATCCTGGGCGCCGCGAAGTGCGGGACGACCTCGTTGCACGACCTGCTGAAGGACCATCCGGAGATCTTCCTTCCCGCCGCCAAGGAGCCGCAGTTCTTCTCGGACGACGATCGCCATGCGCGAGGTCTGGCCGCCTATGAGGCGGAGCACTTCGCGGGCGCGACGGAGCCCGCCCGGGGCGAGGCCACGCCCCACTACCTGGCCTGGCCCAAGGTGGCTGGACGGATCCAGGAAGCCATTCCGGAAGCTGGCCACCGCTTCATCGTGATCCTCCGCGACCCGGTCGAGCGCGCCTACTCGCTCTACTGGAACATGGTCGCGGAGGGGGTGGAACCGCTCTCCTTCGAAGACGCGCTGGCCGCCGAGCAGGAGCGCTCCCGCGATCCCTGGCTCGCCCGACACGGCTCCCTGCGCTTCCTGTACACGTCCTCGGGCCTCTACGGGCGTCAGATGGAGCAGTACCTCGAACACTTCGACCGCGAACGCTTCCTGATGCTGCGATTCGAGGATCTGCGCGACGATCCCCTGGCGCTCGCTCGACGGATCTACGTCTTCCTCGGAGTCTCGGTCGATTTCGAGCCCCGCACCCTCGAGGCGGCGAACCCCTCGGGTCTGCCTCGCTCCCGGGCCCTGCACGCGTTCCTTCGCAGACCCCATTGGATCAAGGAGCCCCTGAAGCGTCTGCTGCCGCTGCCGGCCCGACAGCGCCTGCTGTCGCGGGCCTTCGCCTGGAACCGGCGGCCGACGGCCTACGAACCGATGGCTGCAGGGACGGAACGCATGCTGCGAGCCCAGTTCGAGCCCGACCTGCTGCTGCTCTCGAAGCTCACCGGATTCGACGTCACGGCCTGGACAGGCGGAGCCTAGATCCCGCCCCCGCCGCGCAGGCGATCGAAGTGGTGGCGGTAGAGCGCGAAGTCCTCCCGCCGGACGACGAGCGCCCGCCACGCCGGCACACCGGACAGGAACCGGAACGCCAGGAGGCTGACGAGGCCCTGGACCGTGTACGAGAAGAGGCTCGCGATCGCCGCCCCGAGCACGCCGTAGCGCGGGATCAGGAACAGGTTGGCCACGAGGTTCAGGCTCACTCCGAGGAGCTGCGAGCGAACGGAGACCCGCTGCATGTCGCGCGCGGCGAAGTACCGGGTGAGGATCATGTGGATCGTCAGGAACCCCGCACCGGGCAGCAGCACCAGCAGCGGAAGCACCGAGTCCTGGTACTCGGCGCCGAAGAGCAACGGCACGAGCCACCAGGAGAGGGGGGCGAGGAGCAGGATCGAGACGACGACCCAGAGCACCGAGTGGCCCAGCACCCGGCCGGTGAGCTGCCCCGCCTCCTCGGCCTGCATGCCCGCCACGGTCGGAAAGAGGGAGAGGGCGATCGCGGCCGGCACGAGTCGGATGCGATTGACGACGGCCACCGCGATCGCGTAGATCGCCACTGCGGCCTCACCGGTGAAGGCCGCGAGCAGCAGCACGTCCATGCGCTCGTGCAGATTGGCCAGCACGTTGTGCGCGTAGACCTTGCTGCCGTACGCCCAGGTGCCACGCAGATCCCAACCGGCCCTGCGTCGGGACAATCCCGTCAGGCGCGCCACGTACGCGAAGACTCCGAGCCCGACCACGCACTGGTTCGCCAGGTAGACGCCCACCGCGACCGGCGCGCTCGCCCCCAGGAACCAGAAGGCGATCGGCAGGGCCAGCAGGGGGAAACAGACGCTTCCGAGCAGGTGCGCGTTGTGCACGTCGAAGCGATCCAGCCCGCGCGCCAGGCCCGCGAAGAACTGGCCGAGGATCTGGAAGGGGATGGCACTCGCGGCGAGCACGAAGATCAGCATCGGCGCGCCCCCGAGGAGCCCACCGACCAGCGCGTCGCCGAAGGCCACGCAGACCGCGAGGGTCGCCAGCGAGGTCAGGCCGACCACCGCGAGGGCCGCGGAGGCCACCTCGGCCGGCGGCGCGGCCTGGTTGCGGATCCGATAGATCGACGCCGTCGGCCAGCCCAGCTGGGCCAGCGCGGTCGCCAGGAAGACGAACTCGGTCGCGACCCCGTAGACGCCGCGAGCCTCGACGCTCAGCGTGCGAGCGAGGATGATCTGGGTGGCGAGGACGACCGGAGCGCTCACGACCTGGGTCGCCAGCACGCCGAGCGCAGTGCGGGCCAGAGACATCTACCCTCACCCGGGTGCGGCCCGTCGCGGGCCGGCCCCTGGGTGGGTTGTAGGAGACGACCTTTGGAATGGCAACGCAGACGCGCCGGTGCTGGGAGCCCTCGCACCCTGGCAGTCCGGCGAAGTGGAGCGCGACCACGTGCTGCTCGAGCTCCAGCGCCTCCTCGAAGGGGTCCTGCTTCCGCCGGGAGGCTTCCTGGTCTGGATCCTGCTCGCGAGCTTACGGCCTGGCCGCCTGGCGCGCGCGAGCATCGCTCTCGCCGCGCTCGGCTTGTGGGCCCTCAGCACGCCGGCCGTGTCGGGACGGTTGCTGGACGCCGCCCAGGCCGCCACGCCCCACCGGAGCATCGCGGAGACACCGCAGGCAGATGCGATCCTGGTACTCGGGGGTGGCCTCCGCACGGCCTCGGTGGCTGCGCGCGACGACCTCGGGGGCGCGGCGGACCGGATGCTGCATGCCGCGCGTCTGCATCGGGCCGGCCGCGCGCCGCTCGTCCTGCTGAGCGGGGGCCCTCCGACGGCCCGGTCCGAGGCGGAGGCGATGGCCGCCCTGCTCGAGGAGTGGGGCGTTCCGCGGGAGGCGATGCGGCTCGAGTCGCGCAGCCGCACCACCCGCGAGAACTGTCGCTTCTCGGCCGAGATCGCGGCCCGGGAGGGCCTGCGGACGCTGCTGCTCGTGACCTCGGCGCTCCACATGCCGAGGGCCCTCGAGGCGTGCCGCGCCGAGGGTCTCCGGGTGGAGCCCGCAGCGACGGACTTCGGGGCGCTGCGTGGGCGGGGCCTCGGTCGCCTGATGCCGAGCGCCGAGGCGCTGGGCGTCTCCCGCGAGGTGATCCGCGAACGCCTGTCGACCTGGGTGTATCGCTGGACGGACCGGGCGGGCGGCTCGTCTACGCGCGGCGGCGCATCCGACGCGCGCCCGCGAGCAGCGGAAGCAGGAGCGCCAGCTCGGGACCGAGGCCGCAGCTGCTCGACACCGGCTTGAACGTGCAGCTCGTGGCGTCGGGCCCGATCGTGGTCAGCGCGATCTGCACCTGGCGGGTACCGGGGGCGACCGATGCGCAATAGCCGGAGTCGTCTCCCAGCCCATCTTCGTCCCGGTCGAGGCAGGCCAGGAAGATCTCGGTATCAGCGTCACCGGACGTGGCCCCGCTGTAGCCCCCCGTGCCGGTCCAGACGATCGTGTCGTTCTCGAGCACCGTGGGCCACTCGTCGTCGAAATCGTCGTCGGTGATCTGCTCGAGCTGGTCGAAGAGGGGATCGAAGACGAAGATCTCGGTATCCGTGGTCCCCGAGGTGGAGCCCGGCAAACCGCCTTCCCCCTCGAAGGCCATCAGCCCCCGCCGATTCAGGTCGCCGCGGCCGGCCCACACGCTGCTGCTGTGGATCAACCGGAGGCTCGTGCCGTTCCAGAAGAGGATGTCGCGCGGCCCCTCGTCGTGAGCGTTCTGGCCAGGGGGGTCCGGGTCGGCTTCGATGATCATCCAGTCGACGTCGTTCAGCTCCGCGCGGCGGAAGATCCCGTAGCCGAAGTCCTGGGCCTGCGGGCCGCTCTCGAGGAAGGTGCCGTCGGGCAGCCGCAGCCAGCGCGCCTCGTACTCGACGCGGTTGCCCACGTTGATGTGGGGTCGGTAGGCGGCCAGCGGGCGGATCGCGAAATCGTCCCGCGCGATGTCATAGGTGGCGAGCGAGAAGAAGGGCCCGGTCTCGTGGCCCCAGACGACGATGCCGTTGTCGTTGATGTCGGGGTAGCGGTCCTTCTCGAAGTCCTGGGTGATGCGCTTGCACATCCCTCCGGCGCGGACCGCGATGTCGGAGCCGCCGTCGTTGCCGCCGTCCTGGAAGGCGACGTCCCGGAAGTTGTTGACCACCGGCCGGATGCTCGACGTACCGTCATCGGTCACCTGCTC
>JAJDAR010000184.1 GCA_029261775.1 Deltaproteobacteria bacterium
GACGAGCTTCGGGTTGGGGCCGATCGAGTTGTAGAACTTCATCGGGTTTCGATGTCTCCGTGCTTGGGTTGGGGGTCAGGAACGGGGGCTGAGCTCGATCGGAAGCGAGTCGAAGCCCCAGAGCAGGATGTTCGGTCGGTGTTCGGGAGGCGCTGCACCGGGCTGCAGGCGAAACCCTTCGAAGCGCTCGAGCAGGGTCCGGAAGCCGACGGTCATCTCCTTGCGCGCCAGCGCCGCGCCGACGCAGAAGTGGATGCCGGCGCCGAAGGCGATGTGATCGGCGACGTTCTCGCGGTCCACGTCGAGACGATCGGGATCGGGGAACTTCTCCGGATCGCGGTTGGCGGCGGCGTAGCGCAACAGGCACATCGAGTTCGCCGGAATGTCCACGCCGCCGAGGCGGGTGTCCTTCGTCGTCACCCTCCACATGTTGGCGGTCGGCGTCGCCAGGCGCAGGACCTCCTCGACCAGGGCGGGAACCCTCTCCAGGTCGTTCTGGACCAGCTCGAGCTGGTCGGGGTTCCGGATCAGCAGCCAGATGCCCTCCGCCAGGGCGCTGGCGGTCGTCTCGTTGCCGGCGACCAGCAGCTGCTGGAGGATCGACAGGCACTCCGGCACGTCGAGCGAACGCTCTCCTTCGACGGTCGCGTGCACGATGTCCGAGATGATGTCCTCACGCGGGCTCTGCCGGCGCTCTTCGAGACGCTCGGCGAAGTAGCGCTGGAACTCGACGATCATCTTGGCGGACTCGACCTGCGTCTCGAGATCGGCCATCTGCCCGAGCTGCGCGACAAAGCCGTCGGTCCAGCGCCGGAAGGTCGGCAGATCCTTGCGCGGCACCCCGAGCTGATCGGCGATGACGGTCAGCGAGAGTGGCTGCGCGAAGGCCGTGGTCAAGTCGATGGCGCCGCCGCCGGCGAAGCCCTGGATCAGCTCGTCGGCGATCGCCTGGATGCGCGGCTCGAGCTTGTCCACCCGGCCGACGCTGAACGCCTTGTTGACGAGCTTCCGAAAGCGCCGCTGCTCCGGCGGATCGGCGGTCAGCATCGTGTCGACCGGGGGGTAGCCCTCCTTGGCGACCTCGACGACCTCCTTCGGCAGCGCGCTGGCCCCGCCCATCACCCGACCGAAGCGGTTCGAGAAGGTCTCGAAGTCGCGGATCGCCTCGGTCACGAGCTCGTAGGTCGAGACCAGGAAGATCCCGGTCCCCGGATCGCGGTGGACCGGGGCCTCTTCTCGCAGGCGACGGTAGTAGTCCCACGGATCGCGGAGCAGCTCGGGATCGAAGGGGCTCAGCGCATCGAGGCTCCGGGCGCTCGCGTCGTTCGGAGTCGGGGTGGCCATGGAAACCTCGTGGGGACGATGGGTCGCGGAGTCTACCATCGACGGGCGCGGCAACGCCCGATGGCGGTGGACGGGCGCGGCAACGCCCGATGACGGGTCGATGGGCGGAGGAAGCCAGACGTGAGAGGCTCCACGACTCCCGGGCGCCTCCTCGCAATCCTGCGGGTCGTCCTCCCCGCGATCCTGCTGGTCGTGGTGGGGATGCAGCTCGCCTGTGGTGGCCCCGTGGGTCCGATCCCCGGTGGACGTCTCGCGGGCGAGGAGGTCCCGTATCCGGAAGACGGATTCGCTGGCTTCCGCGACCTCCCCCACGTCGATCTCGAGCTCCGGCCCGGAAGCCCGCGCTCGGTGCGAACCTGGGTCGTCGTCCTCGACGACAAGCTCTTCGTGCCCGCGGACTTCTTCAACCCCGGCAAGCGCTGGCCCGAGCAGGCCCTCGCCGACCCGAGGGTCCGCGTCCGGCTCGGCGACGTCGTCGTGCAGGGACGGCTCGTGCGGGTCGAGGGCCCCGACCTGCACGCCCGTCTCCGGCTCGAAACGGCCCGCAAGTACGACGTCGCGCCCGATTCCTGGGCCGCGCGCATCGAGGTCTGGTGGTTCCGATTGGAGCCGCGTGCGGACGAGCCGGGCCTCTAGGTCTCCGCCCTGTCGGCGAAGCGCCGGCAGCCTTCCAGATAGGCAGCGAGCTCCTCGCGGACGAAGTGCTCCACGTCCCAGTCCTCGGGACCGAGCAGACCTCCATGCTCGGAGCGCAGCACGTACACGAAGGCCTGGGCCACCTCGCCCCGATCGGTCTCGACCAGACAGGGAACGCGTTGGTACAGCTCGCCCTCGAAGCGGTCGGCTCGGCCGAGCTCCTCCCGGCTGAGACCTCGGACGAGCAACCCTTCCGTGCGCTCCCCGTGCCGGCCGACCAGGCCCGGGTACACGGCGCCGTGGAGCCTTCGTCTCACGTGGTCCGGCAGGACCGCGGGCTCGGTCTCGAGGTCGCGCCCGACGATCAGCCGCAGGACGTCGGGCACCAGCAGGGTGCCGTAGACGAAGAGCGCCGGATCCCAGGCCATGTCTAGGCGGGATCCACCGGAGTCGAGAGCCGGAAGATCTTCGGGCGATCGCCCCGGAACCAGCTGACGATCCGATCCTGGAAGCCGTACTTGACCGCGAACGCTTCGTTGACGCGCTCTCGCAACGCGTCGTCCTCGACCGCCTCGGCGGCCAGCGCGAGCTCCGCGTCTCCGATCCGCAGCGTCAGCTCGCCCGTCCGGGAGATGTTCTGTCCCCAGGTCGAGCCACCGGTGCGGAGGAAGGCGGCGCCATCGACCACGACGAGCCAGATCGGATGCTCGCGGGGGGCCCCGTCCTCGTCGGTCGTCAGGACGTCGACGACCTCGACGTCGGCATGGTCCTGCCAATCCGGCTCCGCGAGTGCAGGGGCCACGAGCAGCCAGACGAGGGTCGAGGCCAGGATCCGAAGGGGGTTCATCATGGAGTCTCCAAGGGGCGCGGAAGGAAGGGTCGAAGCGTGGGGCGGATGCGGATCTGCAGGATGGCTCCGCCGATCGCGATCACCGCGAGCGACGAGAGCCCCACCGACCAGCCGAAGTCCCAGCCTGGGACCCGGCTCGTGATCTCGGCGACGAAGGCCGCCAGCAAGCCGACGTAGCTCCAGCACATGAGGTGGGCATGGCGCACGATCCAGCCCGGCCTGCGCCGCAGCAGCGGCCAGAGGCCCGCGAGCAAGGTCGCCAGGCTCCCGACGGCTGCGGCGTGGAACGGACCGAAGCCGCCGAAGAGATCGTAGATCAGGAAGGCCGTCCCGTTGAGCAGGAGCATGCTGGTGACGTAGGCCAGGCCCACGCGCTTGTGCAGGCGGGTCCCCTTGCGCAGGGGGAACACAGCGGCACCGAAGCCGATCGCGGCGAAGCCGGTCGCGGTGTGGAACGCACCTAACGCATCGAGCTGTTCGAGCATGGGGCCCCCGGGCGCGGGCAGCAGCATAGGCCGTGCTCCCCCAGGAAGGCCAAGCCTCCCG
>JAJDAR010000185.1 GCA_029261775.1 Deltaproteobacteria bacterium
GAGCAGCTCCGAGAGCTTCGGATCGAGGTCCTGCAGGTCGAGCCCCAGCCAGACCGGCACGACCTCGCCCTTGGTGATCAGCTCGCGGACGATGCGCTTGGCCACGTCGATGGGGATCGCGAAGCCGATGCCCTGGGCGCCTCCGCCGTAGATGGCCGTATTCACGCCGATCAGCTCTCCGGCGGCGTTGAGCAGGGGCCCGCCCGAGTTGCCCGGGTTGATGGAGGCGTCGGTCTGCAGGAACCCGTGATAGACGCGGTCCTGGGTGCGCAGGGAGCGGTTCACGGCGGACACCACGCCCGTGGTGACCGTGTTGGAGAGTCCGAAGGGGTTGCCGATCGCGATCACCGGCTCGCCGACCATCAGGTCGGCCGAGGTGCCTGGGTCCACCCACGGAAGCTTCTCCTCCGTCTTGAGCCGGAGCACCGCCAGGTCGTTGTTCGGATCGGCCCCGACGAGCTCGGCCTGGAACTCCCGTCCGTCCCCGAGCGTGACGCGGATGACGTCGGCGCGCTCGACCACGTGGGAGTTGGTGAGCACGTGCCGCTCGGCATCGATCAGCACACCGGATCCGAGGCTCTGGGCCTTCTGCTGGAAACGGGGCTCGAAGAAGTCCTGGAAGAAGCGATCGAAGAAGGGATCCCCCGCGAAGGGCGAGCGCTGGCGCCGAGCTGCCACCTCCGTGGTGATGTTGACGACAGCCGGGCCGATGCGTTCGACGGCCTCGACGGTGGCGGTGCGACGGAGGAAGGGATCGTTCGCGGCTGCGGGTGCAGGCGCAAGACTCGTCGCTGCCCACGCGATCAGCAGGCAGGAGAGGAAGGGGAGCATGCCAGGGCGAGCTAAGGTCACGGCCGCCGAAGCTAGCAGCGGGGACACGTGGCGGGAGCGTTCGCAGGGAGCGAAGAGATCGATCGAGCGGCCCGCGCCTTCCATCGGGCGTTCGGCCGCGCGCCCGAGGTCGCTGCGCGAGCCCCCGGCCGGGTCAACTGGATCGGAGAGCACACCGACTACGAAGAGGGCCTGGTGCTGCCGAGCGCGATCGACCGCGACACGTTGGTGCTCGGCGCCCACGGCCCCGGCGACAGCCTCGAGGTGGAGAGCGAGGCCCTCGGCCGGGCGGGCTTCCGCTGTACGGCTCCGCGGCGCGCAGGAGCCTGGATCGACTACGTGCAGGGGGTCGTGTGGGCGCTGTCCGAGCGGGGGCACGAGCTCGGCGGCGCGTCGCTGTGGATCGGGAGCCGGGTCCCGGCGGGCGCCGGGCTCTCGAGCTCGGCGGCGTTGGGGGTCGGTGTGGCCTTCGCCCTCGATGCCCTCTTCGGGCTCGGCCTGGACGCGCGGGAGCTGGCCCTCGTCGCCCATCGCGGAGAAAACGCATTCGTCGGGATCGGGTGCGGGATCCTCGACCCGTTCGCCAGCGCGCTGGGCCGGGCGGGTTCTGCGCTCCGCATCGACTGCCGGGATCAGAGCGTCCGCGAGGTCCGGCTCGGCGGAGACGTACCGGTGCTGCTCGTCGCGCACTCCGGTGTCGAGCGCCGCCTCGCCGAGGGGGGGTACCGCGAGCGGGTGGACGACTGCCGGGCGGCCTTCGCGGCGGCACGGCAGGGTGGGCTGGTGCCCGCCTCGGCCACGGCGCTCCGGGATCTGCGCAGCGAGGATCTGGAGGCGCTCGCCCGGCTCGTCGAGCCGCGCCTGCTTCGGCGCGCCCGTCACGTGATCAGTGAGAACGCCCGCGTCGACCGGATGGCGTCCGCGCTGGAGGCCGGCGACCTGGAGACGGTGGGGCAATTGCTGGGGCAGGGGCAGGCGAGCCTTCGCGACGACTTCGAGGTGAGCGTGGCCGAGCTCGACCTGCTCTGCGAGCTCGCCGACGCCGAGCCGGGTGCGATCGGCTCGCGGTTGACCGGAGCCGGCTTCGGCGGCTGCACCCTCCACCTGGTTCGTGCGGAGGCGGCCGATGAGGTCGCCGCCCGCATCCAATCCGGCTTCGAGGCGCGCTTCGGCCGCCGTCCGGAGGTGCACCGTCTCCGCCCTTCGGACGGGGCGGCGCTTCTCGAGCTCGGCTGAGTGGCCCTGGGCCGGGCCCTATTCGTGGCGCAAGGTGGCCTCGAGGTCCTCGGCCTCGCCGGCGACCTCGGCATCGGCCGGGGCGGGCGCCGGTGCACCGCGATCCATCAGCAGGAAACGAAGGTCGTCGCCGCGTCGGGCCCGCAGCAACACGCGACGCTGGGCCTCGACCCGGTCGGCGGCGGCCCGGAAGTCGGCCAGATCCTTCACGGCGCGCCCGTCCACGTCCACCACGACGTCGCCGAGGAAGAGCCCCGCCCGTGCCGCCGGAGAGCCCGGCGCCACGAAGGAGACGTAGGCGCCTTGACGTGAGGTCAGCCGGTCGGAGCGGAACACCGCCTCGGTGATGTCCTGCACGTGGAAGCCCAGGTCGCTCTCCTCTTCCTCCGGCTCGATCTTGGGCTGCGACCCGACCCGCACCTCGGCGACCTTCGGCTTGCCGTCCCGCAGGATCCGCATGGCGACGCGGGTTCCGGGCTCGGTCGACGCCACCTGCCGTTGGAAATGCCCGAGATCCTCCTCCTTCTCCGCGTCGACATCGGCCTCGCCGAAACGCGTGATCACGTCCCCAGGCTGCAGCTTCGCGGCCGCCGCCGGAGAGCCCTGGGAGACCCCGTTGACGATCACACCGGTCGTGTCCCCGAGGCCGAGGTAGGTCGCGAGCTCCCGCGACAGGGGCTGGATCGAGGTGCCCAGCCAGCCGCGCTCGACCGTGCCGCCCTCGAGCTCGGCCATCACCTCGAGCACCGTATCGACGGGAATCGTGAAGCCGATCCCGCGCCCCTGTCCCCTGGAGTTGAGGCCGACGACGCGGCCCTCGAGATCGACGAGCGGGCCGCCCGACGAGCCGCGGTCGATCATCGCGTCGGTCTGG
>JAJDAR010000186.1 GCA_029261775.1 Deltaproteobacteria bacterium
CCGCTTCCCCTACGAGGCGAACCACCTCTGGTACGACCATGGCCACTGGCGGCTCGCGCCCGGCGCGCCGGACCCGAGCTGCAGCTGCGGCACCGGGGTCTGCAAGCGAGCGCGGATCGAGGCGTTCCGGCAGGTCCATCCCAAGGCCACGGTCGTGCACATCGGCAACGGCCGGGTCTCCGACCTGTGCGCGAGCGAGGCGGCCGACCGGGTCTATGCGAAGGACACCCTCGCGGACGAGCTGCGGGAACGCGGTGTCCCCTTCGAGCCTTTCCAGGACCTGCACCAGGTTCGCGAGTCCCTCGACCTGCTCTTCGCTCCCTAGCTCGAGGCCGTCGCTCCCCGCGCGGAGCGGGAGGTGGGTTCAGCTTGGCGGATCGTAGGTCGAGCTGCGCGTCGGTCTGATCTCGTCGGCCCAGTCGTCGAGGGGCATCACGACCCACAGGACGGCGTAGATCACGACGCCGACGCCTCCCATGAAGATCGTCATCAGCACGAAGGCGAGCCGCACGATGGCCGTCGGCACGCCGAACTGGATGGCGAGTCCACCGCAGACGCCTGCGACCATGCGATCATCCGACGTTCGGAACCAGTCGGCGCCCGAGCGCCTCGCGGCGAGGAAGGACCCGCAGTGCTTGCACTTGACGGCCTCGGCGCGCACATCCTCGGCACAGTAGGGGCAGAGCTTCGATTCGGTCATGACAGGGCCTCGTGGGTGCGCAACCAGGCGCGACGGTGAGCGAAGACGGGAAGGCTCCCGAAGACCAGCGCAAGCCAGCCGAGGGCGCCCAGGGCATAGGCCGCCGGAAGCGCCCAGGCGAGCGAATCGGGCAACCATGCGGGCAGCCAGCGCTCGAGCCACTCGGGCGCTCGCAGCAGGACGAAGGCGTTCCACGCCAGGACCACGATCAGCGGCGGCACCGCAGCCGCGAGCAGCTTGGCGAGCTCGCGCTTGAATCCCGACGGAATCGTGGCGTGGGTCGGCGCCGGGACCGGATCCGCGAGCAAGGCGCGGGCCTGGCGCAGCGTCGCGTCCACCAGCTCGGCCCCCGGCTCGGCCACCACCCAGCGATCGAGCTCCGGGGAGAGAGCGCGAAGCTCGGCGTCGAGATCGGCATGGCGGTTCCCGGCCTGGGCGGACGGGCGATGGGACCTTCGCTCAGGCATGGGAGCCTCCCGTTTCCCCGTCCTTCGACCGGCCGGCGCCATCGCCTTCGGCCTCGCGCTCGAGCTCGCTGCGAAGCGCCCGCACCGCCGCGTGGGCGCGGCTCTTCACGGTCCCCTTCGGAATCCCGAGGACCTCGGCGATCTCGCGCTCCGAGAGATCGTGGTAGTAGCGGAGGATCAGCACCTCGCGAAGTGGCTCGGAGAGGGCATCGAGGTGGTGCAGCATGTCGGTCCGCTCGGTGGCGGCCGGCACCGCCGAGCCGGGCGCGGGCTGGGTCCGCGCCTGCTCGACGACTCCGTCCAGGTAGCGGCGCTCGACGATGAGGCGTCGGCCGCGATCGCGACACAGGTTGTTGGCGATCTGGAACAGCCACGTCGAGAAGCGACGCCTCGGGTCGAAGCGGTCGCGGGCCTTTACGACCCGGATCCAGGACTCCTGGAAGAGATCGTCGGCGGCCGAAGACCCGACACGCCGGTTCAGGAACCCGAACAGCGGGCCCTTGTAGCGGGCCATGAGGTCGGCGAGTGCGGTCTCGTCGCCCGTCTGCACCTGCACCATCAGGTCTTCGTCCGACCTCGTTTCCGGCACGGCGGACCACGGTATCGCACCCTGGGTCGCCGCTCGTCGGCGGATCCAGGAGTCCCGGCGCGGGCCGAGTCCGATGTCGAGGGTGAGTTCCACGGTTTCAGGGGGTGGTACGCCAGCCTGGGGGCTCCGGTTCGCAGGCTGCTATAAACGGCGCCTTCGCGGGTCCGGTCTTCCCGACCGGACTCCCCGCAGGGAGGCTGGATGCCGTCCAGGGTGATCGTCATCGGAGGGGGCTTCGCGGGCCTCTCCGCGGCCCACCACCTGCGGGCCACGGGCTACGAGGTCCAGATCCTCGAGGCCGGGCCGACGCTCGGAGGCAGGGCCGCGGGCGGCGCGGCCGAGGACTTTCGGTGGGACGGTGGGGCGCATGGGGTCTCGGCGCGGGATCACTGCCTGGCGGAGCTGATCGAGAGCGTGGGCCGATCGCCCAGACTGCTTCCCCTCCGCCCGGAGCGTTTGCTGCAGGTTCGCGGCGGCCGTGCGACGGAGATCGACCCGGCCCGCACCCTGGGGATCGCGTCGATCCCGGGGGTCCGTCTGATCGATGCCCTGCGCCTGCGTCGGCTGCCGCGACTGGTGACGAAGTTCCAGAGCCTGCTCGACCCGGAGGAACCGCTGCGCGCCGCCCGGCTCGACGACCGGAGCGTCGCGGACTTCGTGCGCCTGTACTTCGGGTCGAGTGCGCTCGATGGCTGGGCGGCGCCGCTGCTGGAAGGCGACCTGCTCTGCGATCCCGCGGAGACCAGCCGGCTCGCCTTCGTGCTGCACCACCTGAGCCGCCACGAAGCTCCGACCGGCACCCTGCGCGGCGGCTTCGCCGACCTGGCGAACGCACTCGGCGGTCCCGCGGACCGCACGAGCGCGCCCGTGCGCAGCATCGAGGCCAGCGGTCGGAGCTTGCAAGTCGCTGCCGAGCTCGATGGGACCCAGGCGATGCTCGAAGCAGACGCCGTCGTCGTGGCGACACCTGCCGAGGAGGTTCTCGGGCTCGCCGACCCGCTGCTCTCGCACGCCGAGCGCCAGGTCTTCGCACAGGCCCGTTCGGTCCCTGCCATCGTGCTGGTGGCCGGCCTCGAGGGCAGCTTCGCGGGCAAGGCCTCGCGCTACCGGTTCCTCCCGTCCGAAGGTCGCCCCGTGGCCGCGATGAGCGTCGAGTCGGGCGAAGCGCCCGAAGCGGCCGCGCCCGAGGGTTGTGAGCGGGCCGTCCTGGTCGCCCGGGCCGACTGGAGTGCCGAGCACCTCGCCGCGCCGGACGACGTCGTCACCAAGACCTTGCTGGGCTCGCTGGGACGCGTGCTGCCCGGTGCCGATCGCAAGCTCCGCTTCACGCGGTTGTTGCGCTACGAGCGGGCGCTCCCCTCGTTTCCCGTCGGGCGCTACCGGCAGCTCGCGACGCTCGCGCGCGTGGAGGCGGACCATCTGGCTCGAGGTCGCCGGCTGGTCTTCGCGGGTGACTACCGCATCGCTCCGACCGTGGAGGGTGCGGTGGCGAGCGGCGCCCAGGCGGCCCGGCGGCTCGCCGACGCCCTCGCCTGATCCGGTTGCGAAGGGCGGACACCGCCGCCACGGACGGGGTCAGGCTCGACGGCGGTAGCGGCTGCCACGGACGGGGTCAGGCTCGACGGTGGTAGCGGCTGCCACGGACGGGGTCAGGCTCGACGGTGGTACCGGACGCGGCAGGGACGCCGGGCTCGCGCGACCCCGCCGATCTGGCGACGCAGCGGCTTCGGATCAGCGAAGCGCGGATCGAGGTCGAAGGCCTCGAAGAGTGCGGTGGTCGCGATCCGGATCGCCGAGAGCGAGAAGCGGGTCGCCGGGCAGGCGTGACGCCCGTGTCCGAAGGTCGTCACCAGCTCGCGGGCCGGCAGCTCGGCCGCGCGCACGAACGAGCGGCCGCGGTAGTGGTCCGGGTCGAAGCGTTCGAGCCCAGGCAGGGCGCGTGTGTTGGTGACCGCGAGGTGCGTGGCCACGAAGGCGCCGGGCGCCAGTCGGTAGCTCCGCTCCTCGTCCCGGATCTCGACCTCCCGGTGCACCTTGCGAAGGACGATGGAGCGCTGCGCGAGACGGATCGACTCCATCGCACAGCGCTCGAGGAGACCCTCCTCCTCGCTGCGCACACGAGCGAGCAGCTCGGGGCGCTGCAACAGCTGGATCCAGGTCCACGCCATCGCCGCGTACAGGTTCGACTGGGATCCCATGTGGATGACGATCACGTCGCGTGCGATACCGACCTCGCGTTCTCGTCCGTCGGTGTCGGCCCAGCGCGCGCGAATGCGGTCGAAGAGGTCGCCGCGATCGGCGTCGGCGCGGTCCCGTGCACGGACGAGTCGACCCAGCACCGCTTCCAGGCGGGCGAGCGCCCGCCGTTCGGCACGCTGGTCGGTGGCGACGGTCCAGAAGCCCTTGGCGGGGTGGACGAAGGACTCGGAGCTGTCGAGTCGGTCGAGCTGCTGCACCAGCGTGCCGAGATGGCCGGGTGCGGCGGCTTCGATCCCGGCCCAGGAGGCCAGTCCCATGCGATGGGCGAGGCGCCGCGCGAATCCGAACAGCTCGAACCCCCCGCTCGCGCCGAGCTCGCGGAACTCGAGGGCCACGGCCGCCCGCAGATGATCGAGATAGCCCTCCTCCTCTTCGCGCCCGAACAGGTCATGGGGAAAGGTGCGACGCCCCGCGAACAGCTCGGCCGGCACCTTGTGGCTGAGCAGGGCGAAGTCGGCCAGGCCCTTGCTGGCCCGGCCTTCGGGCAGCGCCCACAGATTCTTCACGCCCTCGGGCGAGAACAGGCAGAGCAGGCGATAACCGAAAGCATCGACGAGAAAGGTGCCGCCGAGCCGGTGCGCGGTCCGGGCCAAGAAGCGCTCCGGGTCGCGGAGCAGGGCCGGCCCCGAGCCCAGCCAGGGGATCGAGCCGGCTGCCACCGGCGGCAGCGGGGTGACGAGCGGGCGAGCCGGCATCAGGGCTCGAGCCGGGCGAGGGTCACGCCCTGGCCGCCGGCCTCCGGATCGCCGGCTTCGAAGCCGTGCACATGGGGCAGGCGCGCCAGGTGCTCGCGGATCGCACCTTGCAGGGCTCCCTTGCCGATGCCGTGGACGATCGACAGCGCCGGCAGCCCGCTCCGGGTCGCGTCGTCGAGGGCCTTCTCCACACGCGAGAGCGCTTCATCCACGCGCAGCCCGCGCACGTCGACGGACGACCCACCCGAGGCGGGCGGCGGAGTGGCCTGGATGTGCAGGGTGCGCGCGGACTTCTCCGGCGAGCTGGCGCCGCCGACCTGATCGGCCCGCAGGGTCAGTCGCGCGCCGCCGACCTGCACGGTCACCCGTCCCCGGCGATCGGGAAGCGACTGCAGGGTGCCGTTGCGTCCACCGGGAACCGCCACAGCGTCTCCGGGGCGGGCCCGGTTCCAGTCGAGGGCTGCGACTTTCGGCGCCTCGGGTTCCGGAGCACGCTCGCGTTGCTGGCTCTCCACCTCGCGCGCCTTGCTCTCGAGTGCGAGCAGCTTCTCTCGGGCGCGAGCCGCCTCTTGTGCGGATCCCTTGCGCTGCAGCTCGCGAATCACGCTGGCGACCTCCGCGTGGGCCTGCTGGAACGAGCCGTCCAGCTCGGTTCGCATCGAGTCGAAGAGCTTGTCGCGTCGTTCCTGGAGTCGTTCGAGCTTGGCGCGGTATTGGTCGCGAGCCGCTTCGCCCTCCTCGCGAAGCTCCTGGGCCTCTCGCCGCTCCCTCTCCAGGGAGGCGCGGTGCGCCGACAGCTCGGTGAGCAGACGATCGAGCTGGCGATCCTCGCGCTCGAGCAGGGCGTTCGCCCGGTCGAGCACGCTCTGAGGCATGCCCATGCGGGACGCAACGGCCGTCGCGGAGGAGCTTCCGGGCGTGCCGAGCTTCAGCCGGTAGGTCGGGGCGAGGGTGCGCTCGTCGAACTCGACCGAGGCGTTCTCGAAGCGCTGGTCGACGTCGGCCATCTCCTTGAGCAGGTTGTAGTGCGTCGTCGTGATGACGCGCGCGCCTCGGTCGGCGAGCGCCTCGAGCACGGCTTGCGCCAGTGCAGCGCCCTCCCCTGGATCCGTGCCCACCCCGATCTCGTCGAGCACGACGAGGCTCTGGTGATCGGCCTCGTCCACGATGCGCGAGAGATTGGCCATGTGCGCCGAGAAGGTCGAGAGGCTCTGTCGGATGTCCTGCTCGTCCCCGATGTCGGCCAGGACCCGGCTCACGTCGCCGATCCGTGCGCCCGGGGCTGCGGGCACGTGAAGACCGGCGCGCGCCATCAGCGTCGCCAGGGCCACCGCCTTCATGGCGACCGTCTTGCCGCCGGCGTTCGGACCGGAGATGACGAGCACGTGGTAGCCGGAACCCAGGCGGACGTCGTTCGGAACGGACTCTTCGGGCGGGAGCAGTGGGTGCCGGAGCAATGGCAGGTCGAAGACGCCGCCTTCGTCCAGGATCGGGGCCACGGCCTCCTGCTCGAGGGCCAACCGACCCCGAGCGAAGGCCAGGTCGATCTCGGCCAGCAACTCGAGGTTCGCGGACAGGTCGGCGGCGACCGGCGCGGCCTGGTGGGAGAGCGCCTGGAGGACACGGCGCGTCTCGCGCAGCACCGTCAGCTCGGCCTCCTTGAGCCGGTTGTTCAGCTCTACCAGCGCTTGAGGCTCGATGAAGACCGTGGTGCCGCTGGACGACGCGTCGTGAACGATGCCGTCCATGCGTCCCCGGAAGTCGGCGCGGACCGGCAGCACGAACCGGTCACCCCGGATGGTGTAGTAGTCGTCCTGCAGGATCGAGCGGATCTCGGGCTGCCGCAGCATGCGCTCGACCCGCTCCTTGGCGCTGCCCGTGAGCTCGCGAACCTCGCGCCGCGCCGCCGCGAGCTCTCGCGACGCCTGGTCGCGAACCTCCCCGTCTCCCTCGAGGGCGCCGGCGATCTCGTCGGCGAGGTCTCGCAGCTCCACCAGGGCGTCCGAGAGCGCGGCGAGGGTCGGCGCGCGCTCGCTGCGAGCGTGCAGGAAGCGGATCGTCTCGTGGGTGGCGTTCAGGCTCGTGCCGATGGCGACGAGCTCGGCGCCGCTCAGCAGACCGTCCTTGGACAGACGCTCCAGGAAGGGCTCGATCTCGCGAACGCCCGAGATCGGCGGGATCTCGTCCTCCGCGAGGATCGCCCGCGCCTCGCCCGTCTCTGCGAGTCGCTCGCGCGCGCCGGTGGCGGTCGCCTCGAACAGCGAGCCAGGCTGCAGCTCGAGCCGCAGGCGCGCCCGCGGGGTGCGCGTGTGCCCCGCCAGCCGCGTCACGAGCTGCGACCACTCGAGGCGCTCGAGGGTCCGCTCTGCTACCTGGAATGCCATCGGCCGATTCTACGGTCCCCCCGGCCGGCCGCACCCACAGGCTGGGCCTGGGCGGCCCGGCCGCCCCACAGGCTCAGCCCCTGAGCAGGTCCTGCCGAAACGAGCCTCCATGGCGCCTCCCGCCCCGACCGACGAGCTGCTGACGGAAGCGGTGCTCGAGTCGACCCGCAATCTCGACCAGCGATCGACGCTGGAGGTGCTGCAGGCGATCCATGCCGAGGATGGACGGGCACTTCGCGCCGTGACTGAGGTCCTCCCGGACGTCGAGCGGGCGGTGGATGCCCTCGTGCTGTCGCTGCAGGGCGGCGGCCGCTGGTTCAACGTCGGCGCCGGGACGAGCGGGCGGCTCGGGGTGCTCGATGCCGCCGAGATCCCCCCGACCTTCGGC
>JAJDAR010000187.1 GCA_029261775.1 Deltaproteobacteria bacterium
CATCCGCGAGAAGATCGCCGGCCGCATGCTGCTGCTCGACGAGGGTTTCCGCGAGGTGCTGCCCGTGCTCTTCGAGTTCTTCGGCGCGCCCGACCCCGATCATCCGATGGCGCGCATGGACCCGGACGCGAAGCAGCGCGCACTGTTCTCGGTGCTGCGGCGCATCGTGCAGGGCGCCGATCCGCGCGCGGGCGCTGCCAACTTCGCGACCTTGATCGAGGATCTGCACTGGCTCGACCCGGGCAGCGAGGCGTTCCTCGAGCAGTGGGTGGACGCGATCGCAGGCTCGTCGTCGTTCCTGCTGGTGAACTTCCGGCCCGAGTACCACGCCGACTGGATGCAGAAGTCCTACTACCACCAGATCCCGCTGGCACCGCTCGGCCCCGAGGCGATCCGCGAGCTGCTGGACGACCTGCTCGGCGGCGACCCGAGCACCCAGGGCCTCGCCCAGGCCATCCACGCGCGCACCAGCGGCAATCCCTTCTTCACCGAAGAGGTCGTGCAGACGCTGATCGAGTCCGGCCACCTCGAGGGAACGCGGGGCGCCTACCGCCTCGTCACCCCCATCGAGCGGCTCGAGGTGCCGCCCTCGGTCAAGACCGTGCTGGCCGCGCGCATCGACCGCTTGCCCGAGCGCGAGAAGCAGGTGCTCCAGACCGCCGCGGTGATCGGCAAGGAGTTCCCCGAGCCGATCCTGCGCGAGGCGGTGGAGCTGCCCGACATCGACCTGCGCGACGCCCTGGCCTCGTTGAAGAACGCCGAGTTCGTCTTCGAGCTCGCGATCTACCCCACCGTCGAGTACGCGTTCAAGCACCCGCTCACGCAAGAGGTCGCGCTGGGCTCGCTCCTGACGGATCGGCGTCGGCGCACCCACGCGGCCGTCGCTCGCGCGATCGAGGGCCAGCCCGACGCCAAGCTCGACGAGGAGGCGGCCCTGCTCGCCCACCACTGGGAGGAGGCCGGCGAGCCGCTGCCTGCGGCGCGTTGGAACCGCCGCGCAGCCGCCTGGGTCGGACGCAGCGATCCCATGCAGGCGGTGCGGCACATGCAGCGGGTTCTGGCACTCACGGACGATCTCGAGGCCTCCCCGGAGCGCGACGACCTGCGCCTGGCCGGCTGCGTCAGCCTGCTCACCGAAGGCGGTTGGCGGGTCGGCCTCTCCGGCGACGAAGCCGAGCTGCTCTTCGCCGAGGGGCGACGCCTGGCCGAGCACAAGGGCGATGGCGATACCGCGGTCGGCCTGTGCACGGGCTATGGCGCGACCGTCGGAATGGCTGGCAACCCGCGGCGCTACGTCGAGCTCTGCCAGATGGGAGTGGACCTGATCGACGAGCGGACCAGCGCGGACGCCGCCGCCTGTGCCCACTCGCCGGGGGTCGGCTACGCGTCCATCTGCCTCGGCGACCTCGAAAGAGCGCTCCGCCACGTCCGGATCGGTCTCGCACTCGCCGAGGGAGATCCCGAGGTCGGCACGACCACGCTCGGTTTCAGCGTCTGGGGCCAGGCGCTCCAGAACGAGGCCGAGATCCTCGCCGCGATGGGACAGCTCGAGGACGCCGACCGCCGCAACCGCCGCGCGATCGAGGTGTGCCGACAGCACGACATGGTCGAGTCCCTGGGCTGGGCGCTAGGCGCCTTCGCCGTGATCCAGGGCTGGAAGGGCGAGAGCCCCGGCAGACCCGCCGTCGACGAAGCCATGCATCGTGCGATCGAAGCCTTGGACGCCGCCGAACGCAGCGGAAGCCCCTTCTCGCGTTGCCACGCCTACCGCGCATTGTGTGTCGCCCACCTCCTGCACGAAGCCTGGTCGGAGGCCATCGATGCAGGGCAGCGATCGCTGACCCTCGCCCGAGAGGTGAGCGGGCTCGAGCGGGAGGCCGATGTTCTCGCGCTGCTGGCACGCGCCCACCGCGGCCGCGGCGACCTCGAAGCCGCCCGGGCCTCTGCGGAAGAGGGCGTGGCGAGTGCAGAGCAGCGGGGCACGCGGTTCTTCGGCATCGAGGCGACTCTCGAGCTCGCTCGCGTGCTGCGCGAAGCGGACGGGGTGGAGGCCGCGGACGAGATCGAGCGCGTTCTCGAACGAGCCGAGCGCGGGGTGGTGGAAACCGGCGGTCGCGCGCTGGCACCGCAGGTCCTCGAGGAGCGCGCCTGGCTCGCCGATCTGCGCGGAGACGCGGAGGGCGCCGCCGCCACGTTGCGTGAGGCACACGAGGCGTACCTGGCGATCGGCGCCGCCGGTCACGCCGAGAGGGTGGCGGAGCGGATCGCCGCGCGGGGCTGAAAGGGTCGCCACGCCGACCGACCGATCCGCTGCGAGCGGGTTCCAAGGGAATCGGGGGAAAGAAAGCTCGGAGGAGTTCGCATGCACCGATCGGCTCCGCTTCGAAGGCTCTTCCTGGCCTGCCTGCTCGGAGGTGTGCTTCCGGCGATCGCCGGCTGCCCGACCGCCGAGGCCCCCCCGGCCCAGGTCCGCGCTCCTGCGGAACCCACGCCCGAGCCGTCGGAGCCGGCCCGCGAGCCCGCGACGGATCCGCTGCCCGCCCTCCTCCCCAAGCTGGCCGATGCGGACCCGAGGCTGCGGGCCGAGGCCATCGAAGGCATCGCCGCCCTCGGCGAAGCGGGGCGGGCGGCGATCCCCCAGCTGGTCGCAGCGCTGGAGGACGACGAGGCAGCGGTGCGCCTCGCCGCCGTGCGCGCGCTCGGCATGCTCGGCGCGCCCGAAGAGCACGTGATCCGCGGGATCGCTCGCCAGCTGGAGGACGGGGACCTCGCCTTGCGCCGTGCCGCTGCGCGCGCTCTTTCGGACTTCGGCGAGTCCGCGGTGGGCGCGCGGGCCGCCCTCGTACGGGGGCTCGCCGACGAGGACGCGGACGTTCGCAGCGGCGCGATAGGAGCGCTGCTGGCCATCGACCCGAGCGGCGAGCTCGTCGTCCCGGAGCTGCTCGCGCTCTTCGCCCGCGAGGACGCCCAGACGAGGCTCGGCGCGGCCTACCATGTCGCCGGTCTCGCCCACCGCTTCCCCGACCTCGCCTACCCGCTCATCGAGCGGCTCCACGATGGCGACCCCAACGTCCGCGCCGCGGCCGCCCGGGCGCTCGGCCAGATGGGCCCCGCGGGCGAACCCGCGATTCCGTCGCTCCGGGAGCTGCTCGACACCGACGACCCGCAGGTGCGCGCCGTCTCTGCGGACGCGCTCGGCAGGCTCGCCGGCGCGCTCCCGGAAGGCGCTGGCCGGGACACCTTGGACGTGCTCGCCGACCGCATGCAGGACGCGGATCCAAAGACCCGCCTGCAGGCGCTGCAGAGCTTGCGCCCCTTCGGCCACGCCGCGCACGAACACGTGCCCGTTCTCGTCGACCTGCTCCGCGACCCGGAGCTCAGGACCCGGCAAGCTGCAGCGCAGACCCTGTCGCTGGTCCTCGAACGCGACCCGGAGCCCGTGCTCGCCGACCTCGTCGGCCTGCTCGACGACGAGCACCCAGCCGCCCGCGCCAGCGGAGCCCACGCCCTTGGGTTCTACGGCGAGGCGGCGGCCCCGGCGGTAGGCCGCCTGATCGAACTGCTAGACGACCCGGCGACCGAGACGCGCGCCTATGCGGCCGTCGCCCTGGGCGAGATCGGCCTCCCGGCGACCGACGCCCTGCCGCGCCTTCTCGAGCTGCAGCACGACCAGAACTTCCGGCTGAAGACCTTCGCCCGCAAAGCGGTGACCCAGATCCAGACCCGCAAGGCCGAGGCAGCGGCAGCAAGGCCTTGACCCACCCGGACTCGAACAGGGACGGAGTCGAACGAGGACGGAACGGGGACCGGGGACGAAACGGGGACGGTGGTTTCATTGTTGCACCGCCCCGCTACGTGCCCCTCACGGCCGTCCATAGAGCCGTCGGGAACTCCTCCCGCGTCCGGATCTCCACGAATCCGCTCTGCTCGAGCAGACTCCCGAAGTCCAGAGCGTGGAAGCTCGCAAGGAAGGGCTCGTAGGTCCGCGTCGCCAGGGCCCGGAAGTACGGACCGTGCCAACCGTACCGTTGGAAGAGCCGCCGACCCGACGTCTGCCAGTGTTCACGCCCCGGCTCGACGATCGCCAGCCGGCCGCCCGGACGGAGGATCCGGTGGCACTCGCGCAAGGCCGCCGCGGAAATCCTCGGTGGAAGCTCGTGGAACAGGAAGCTCGCGCACAGGCCATCGAAGCGCGCGTCTTGGAACGCGGTGTCTTCTGCTGCACCCTGCACGAAGCGGGCGGCCGGATACGTTCGCGCAGCGTGCTGGAGCATGTAGGGCGACAGGTCGAGTCCCCAGACCTCTGAGATGCCTCCCTCGATGAGAGCGCCGGTCCCGTGGCCGGCGCCGCAACCCAGATCGAGCACGGCTCGGCAGCCCTTCAGCTCCCTGGCCAGGGCGTCCCGCCTGTCCTTCATCACGCCGAGCATCAACCGGTCGAAGCCCGTGCTGTAGCCGTGGGTGATGCGTCGCGAGTAGTTCCCGTTGGGGAGGCCATGGAACTCCTGCAACGCATAACGGGGGATGCGGTCGGCGCCCGGCAGCGCCCTCGGGAGCGTCACGCTGCCTTGCGTCTTGCGCAGAGCCCGCCAGAGGATCCGCCAGATCTCGCGGAACCTGCTCAGGGAGAGATCATCCGGCCAGGTTGCGGGAAGCTCGCGCGCAGCCCAGTCGGGAACCGCGGGATCACTCGACATCGAGCCCAGCCTACCCCACCTGCGCCGGCTCAGGGCCTGCAGTCCCCCGCAGGCCGGAACCCCGCCGCCAGCGCGTCCTCACGCGTCATGAACCGCACCGTGCAGTTCTTGCAGCGGAAGTGCGGACAGTGGGGTGCGTGGAAGATCCGGCTGTTGCGGTTGCCGTGGAAGGCCGCGTCGTCGAGACCAGGGCGCTCACCCGTGGAACCGGCCTTCGCCTCGGTCTCGCGACGCCGCTGCCGGGCCTCCCAGGGTGGGACGGGATCGTCGAGCGACCACAGCCCCCGGCGCGCCGCGCGGGCTGCCACCTCCGCGCGTGCCAACTCGGCGTCGTCCGAATAGCGGGTGTAGTGCCAGGCCAGCCCCTCGCTGACGAGCAGCAGCGAGATGTCCTTCCCTTCCAGGACGACCCGAGCGACGGGCCGGTCGTAGCGGTCGTGGTCCTTGATCACGAGCTCGACGTCGCGACCCTCCGCATGACGCTTCAAGGACTGCTTGGCTTCCTGACCGAAAGGCGCGTCGTATTCGGGGGCGTCGATCGCGTCGAGGCGGACCTCGAGCGACTCGTCGCCGACCTGGATCAGGGCGGAGTCGCCGTCGATGACGCGTAGGACCGTGCCCGTCAGGATCGTGGCCGGGTCGGGCTCAGCGCCCGCGCAGCCTGCAGCGGGCACGATCGACCAGGCCAGCAGGACGGCGAGGAGGGCCGCCCAGAACGGTCCACGCCGGGCGCGTCGCTCGAGGGGAGCCAGGAGCGGGCGAAGCTCGAGACAGATCGCGTGCCGCACGGCCGTGAAGCCTAGGGCGTCGCGCGGGACTTGCCGATCGCTGAAGACCTTCTGCACATCCGCGAGCGCGGCTCAATCTGCGGCGGCAGCCGTCCGATCCAAGAGGACCCCTCCAACGAGGCCCGCCATGTCGGACGACACCCCCAGCACCCAGCCCGAAACCCCCGTATCCCGTTTCGCGGGCCTGCTCTTCGGGCGCCGGCGCAACCTCGTGGTCGACGCGCGCTACCAGCTCGTCGTGGCCGGCAGCGTCGCCGCCACCATGCTCACCGGCGTGCTCGTCTTCGGCGGCACGATCCATCTCCAGACCGTGCGTCTTCAGGAGATCGTCACCGCCCACGACCCCAACATCGCACGGGCTCTCGGCGAGGCCTCGCCGATCGGTATCACCGCGCTGGTGATCGCCGGCGCCCTCGTGTCACTGGCCGCCTTCGTGCTCGCGCTGGTCGAGACCCATCGCGTCGTCGGCCCGAGCGTCTCGCTCGTCCGCACCCTCACCCGGCTCTCAGACGGTCACTACACCACCCCGGCTCGCGTGCGCGCCGGCGACCGGCTGGGTCACCTCGCTGCGGGCATCAACGAGCTGGGTCGCGCGCTGACACGACGGGCGACGGCAGACGCGGAGCTCTTCGACAGCGTCGCGGAGCGGATCGAGACCGCGAAGGACGAGAACGAGCTGGGGATGCTGGCCGACGAGCTGCGGGACCGGGCGCGGGAAAAGCGGCTGCATCTCGGCGGCTGAGGCGCTCCCCCTTCAGGGGGTCTGAGCGAAAGAGCCCAGCCCGGCGCCACCGTCGCGCCCAAGCCCGCCCCCGCGATCGGGGCCTCCGCCGAAGCTTGTGGGATCGGATCGGGTCGGTCAGTGTTGCACCCTCGGCGGGGCCGCGCGCCCAGCCGCTGGCAACCAACTCTCACCCGACAGCCGGAGACCCCCGCCACATGAGCCTGATCCTCTACGGTGCCCCCCTCTCCCCCTTCGTGCGCAAGGTCGACGCTCTGCTCCGCGAGAAGGGTGCGACCTTCGAGCTCGAGAGCGTAAACATCATGCCGATGCCCGACTGGTTCAAGGAGATCAGTCCCGCTCGGCGCATCCCGGTGCTGCGCGACACGTCCGTCGGCAAGGAGGGCCCGCTCGGCACGATTCCGGACTCGTCCGCGATCTGCGCCTTCATCGAGCGCAAGTTCCCGGAGCCGGCCTTCTACCCGAGCGACCCCTTCCTGCAC
>JAJDAR010000188.1 GCA_029261775.1 Deltaproteobacteria bacterium
CGTGGCCGATCCGTCGCCCGGCATGAAGAAGAAGCCGAAGTCGCGCTTGACGCAGTACTTGGCCATCAGCTTGATGATGTCGTCCGGCGGTCGCTTCTTCTGGCAGCAGCGGTTCAGGTCCTCGCAGATCCGCTCGATCGAAGAGATCGCGGCGTAGCGCTGGGCATCCAGATCGCTGCGCGCCGGATCGTCCTTGTCGAGCTGGTCGAGCGTGCTGTTGACGCCCTGCAGGCGCTTGTGCTGCCTGCGCAACTCGTCGTGCAGCTTGCCGCAGTCGACGGTGTCGCAGCTGCCGCCACCCTCGTAGTCCTCGCCGATCCGGATCTTCTTGTCGTCCGGGCGCGGCATCGCGCCCCAGTACCGGGGGCGGCCCTTGTTCCCGTTGCAGCACTCACCCGTGAAGCTCATTCCGGTCAGCACGAATCGCCAGCGGAACCCGTCCTTCGCCTGCTTGATCTGCACCCGTCCCTGCAAGGCCCCCGCGTAGCTCTTGACCCCGCCCTTCGAGCAATCGCAGCCCCCGGTCAACGTTACCTCGATGCTTCGAGCCTTCATGTCGACCTTGACGGTGAAGGTGCTCGGCGCTCCGCCGCAAGGCGAGCTGACCTGGCGCGTCCCCGAGAAGGCCTTGGCGGCCTGCTCCTGCAGCTGCTTCTCGATCGCCTTGTAGAGGGTCTCGGCGCCCTTCCACGCGTCTTCTCCGATGGCGTCCTTGACCTTGCCGGTGATCTTCCCCTTGACCTTGTCCTTGAAGACCTTGCCGGCGAAGTCGCTCAGATCCTTCGAGCCGAGCCAGGTCTTGAGAAGCCCCGCGGCCTCACCGATGCCCTTGGTCGCGGGGTGCATTCCCGCCGCCTTGTTGATGGCGTCGAGGGTGGCGTTCCCGAAGATCTCGCCGGCCTGGGCGACGCGCATCTCGTTGACGGCGCGTCGCATCTGGTTGGCGGCGATCTGCTGTGGCGTCTGCTTGCTCGTGGTGCACGGGATGCCCTTGTCGAGCAGCCCGGCATCCTTGGCCGCGCCCGTCGCGTTCTTCACGAAGTCCGTGACCGCGAGCTTCACGTCCGTGGTGTAGGCGCCGCTGGTGACCGCACCGCCGGGGCTCGCGAAGACGAGGGGCAGTATCAGCAGGACGGGATGCATGCGGGCGATGCGGATCATGGCGTTCCTCTCGGGGCGCTATCGGCGGAGCCTGCAGCTGGACGGTTCGGCGGAAGTGCCGGCGGGCCGGGGGAAGCCAGAAGCGGAACCTATCAAGCCGCCCTCTGCGAAGCCCGGCCCCTGGGGCTACGTTGCGAAACGTCTCGTTGGGGGGTGGGGAGCCGATGCGAAACCTGGTCCGGATCGTGGGCGCGTTCCTTCTCCTCTGGGCTCTGGGGGCGAGCGCGCAGCCGTCGGATCCCTTCGCGAGCTCGTCCGGAAGCTGGGGCCAGCCTGGAGCCGACCAGTGGGCACTCGGCGACATCGGCTGGGAGCCGGCCTCGGGAGGCGCTCCCGTGATCGTCGCCGTGATCGACAGCGGCATCGACTGGTTGCATCCGGATCTGCCGGCCGATCGTGTGTGGCGCAACCCCGAGGAAAAGTTCAACGGGCTCGATGACGACGGGAACGGCTACGTCGACGACCGGATCGGCTGGGACTTCGTGGCCGGGCGTCCGGATCCGTGGGACGACGTGGGGCACGGCACCCATGTCGCCGGCCTGATCGCGGCGGGAACGGGCAACGGCGTCGGCATGGCCGGGGTGAGCGCGAGCGCCCGCATCCTGCCGTTGAAGGTGCTCGGAGCCAGCGGGCGCGGGCGCGCCTCGCACGTCATCGCGGCCCTCGACTACGCGACGGCGAAGGGTGCGCGTGTCATCAATCTCAGCCTGGGCGGCGGCGCGCTCACGCGCGCCGAGAAGTCGGCGATCGAGCGGGCGACCCGCGCTGGCGCCGTGGTCGTGATGGCCGCGGGCAACACCAGTCGTCCCGTCGAGCTGCTCGGCGTCGGGCAGGTGGCCGGGGTGCTGGTCGTGGCCGCGACGGGTCGCAACCGGCTCCGGGCGCCCTTCTCGAGCTTCGGCTCGGACGTCTCGCTGGCAGCACCGGGCGTGGACATCCTCTCGCTCCGCGCACGGGGCAGCGACCTGATCCGCGTGTCCGGCGCCGCCGCTCCGGCCGGCGCGGCGGTCGTGGGCGCCGATCGCGCCTACCTGCGTGCCAGCGGCTCGTCGTTCGCGGCGGCGCTGGTCTCGGGTGTCGCGGCGCGCATCATCGCGAGGAACCCATCGCTCGGCCCGGAGCAGATCGTGCGTGTGCTGCGCCAGTCGGCCCGCGACGTGGAGCCGCCCGGTGTGGACCAGCTCACGGGCTACGGCCGCCTCGATGCCCGCGCGGCGTTGAGCGCCGATCCGAGCCGCTACGTGGAAGCCTCGCTCGCACGGATCGAGCTCGCACCCGGTCGGCAGGTGTTGCGGGTCGTCGGCACGGCCGATGCCGACGACTTTGCGGGCGCCGTGCTGACCCTCGATCCCATCCACGGGCCGGGAGACGAAGGCGAGGAGGAGGCGGACGAGGAGAGGGCGGCGCCGATCGAGGTCGTCATCGACGCACCCGTCAGTGCCGGCATCCTGACCCGTCTCGACCGGGGCGCGCTCGCCGATGCCGACGAGTGGCAGGTGCGGCTCGAGGTGCGTCACCGCGATGGCCGGAGTCGACAGGCGGGCATGGTCTTCGTCGTCCGCGAGGAGAGCCCGAGCGGCGCGAGGGCTCCGAACGATGCCGTGCCGTGGGTGCTCGCGCCGGCGGCGCCGGGGGCCATGGCGGCGCTCATCGCGCTGCCGCGACCCGCGCTCGCCGCCGCGATGACCGTCGGCTCCCTCGAGCTGGCCCAGCCCCTCGCGACCAGCGGAACCTCCCATCAGATGGCGTTCGTTCGCGGCGACGTCGGGGCGAGGGGCTTCGCCCGGGCGAACGGCCTGGCCGGCGACCAGGCTCACGTGCTGGGAGACGGCTCCACGTTGGCCAGCGTGCCGCAGGGCCCGTGTCCCGCCGGAGCCGCGTGCAGCGAAGACCCCTGCCGGACCTACCAACAGGGAGCTGAATCCACACCGCTGGAGATTGGCGGCCGGCTCGTCAGCGCGGAGAGCGGCAGCCTTTCCGGCGCGGCCTCGGTCCGGCTCGTCCCCGCTGCACCGCGGCTCGGTGCGTTCCTCGGCGAGGAGGCCGCGAGCGTCGCTGCAGGAGCCGTGACACCAGGTGCACTCGAGTGCGCCCCGACGGACTACGACGCGCCGTTCTCCGACATCGCGCGTCCTGATGCCGGAGGACACTTCAACGTGTCCGCCGCGGGCTCGCACGCTGCCGACCGGGGCTGCTGGAGCCTCGTCAGCGACGCCGGATGCGCGCCCGAGGAGACGCCCCTGCGCGATCTCATTCCTGAACTCGAGCCTGGCCGCATCTCGGTGCTGGTGCCGGGCGGCGCATCGGGAGTCGGTGCGGCGCTCGCGGGCCTGGCCGGGCTGGACCTGCTCGATGCCCAGGCGCTCGGCTCGATCGATCGCACCCTGCTGCGCTTCGCGGTGCCGGTCGGGGGGACGACCGTCGCCCTGGCCCTCACCGCACTGCAGGCGGATCCGCGCGTCGACCTCGCCCAGCAGGAGCGGCGCTATCACACGGTGGGCGTCTACGCGGATCCGCTCGGCGCCTTCAACTACGGACCCGGCCTGATCGGTGCCGAGCGGCTTCACGGCGCAGCCACCGGTCGCGGCGTGACCGTTGCCGTGATCGACAGCGGCGTCGACGCCTCGCACCCCGAGCTACGCGGCCGGGTGGCTGCCAGCTACGACACGACGGGCTATGGCACGAGCGCCGACCGGCATGGAACGGCCGTCGCGGGTCTGATCGCAGCCCTCCCCGACAACGGCACGGGGGCCTGGGGCACGGCGCCCGGCGCCGACATCCTGTCGATCAAGGCCTGTCAGCCGGCGGCACCGAACGAGCTGGACGCCCGCTGCTGGTCGGCCACGGTCGCCAAGGCCATCGACCTGGCTCTCGAGGAGGGCGCGCGGGTCATCAACCTCAGTATCGCCGGCCCGAAGGATCTGATCGTGGAGCGCGTGGTCGGTGCGGCGTTGGAGAAGGGCGCTCTCGTCGTGGCGGCGACCGGCAACGGCGGCCCGAACGCCCAGCCGTCCTTTCCTGCCGCGCTCGAAGGCGTGCTGGCCGTGACCGCCGTCGATGCGGACGACCGCCTCTATGCCCATGCCACGCGCGGTGCCTTCGTCGACGTGGCGGCACCGGGCGTCGAAGTGATCTCGCCCGCGCCCGACCAGGGCTACCCGGCGCTCTCCGGGACCTCGTTCGCCTCCGCCTTCGTCAGTGGCGCCGCCGCGCTGCTGCTCGAGCTCGACGCCGCGGCGACCGCAGCATCGGTGCAGGAGGCCCTTGCATCGACGAGCACCGACCTCGGCGAGCCCGGCCCCGACCCGCTCTACGGGCGCGGCCGCATCGATCTGTGCGCAGCGGCGGCCAAGCTGAAGGGCGGGGCCGCCGTCTGCCCCTGACCGCACGCGTGCCCCCGGAGGAACCATGTCCCTGGCCCCCGAACTCCAGACCCTGCTCGACGAGCGCGCGATCACCGAGGTGCTGCACCGCTACTGCCGCGGCGTCGACCGGTTGGACGAAGAGCTGCTGCGCTCCGCCTATCACGAGGACAGCCACGACGATCACGGGCTCTTCAAGGGCTCGGGGCACGACTTCGCGCGGCTCGTGGTGAAGGTCCTGCGCGACCACGCCGACGCCACGATGCACAGCCTCTCCAACATCCGCATCGAGCTCGACGGCGACCAGGCGCGCTGCGAGAGCTACGTCGTGGCCCGACACTGGCGCGAGACCGAGGACGGCCCACTGCTCGAGACCGCCGGCGGCCGCTACGTCGACCGGCTGGAGCGCCGCGAAGGAGAATGGAAGATCTCCGACCGCCT
>JAJDAR010000189.1 GCA_029261775.1 Deltaproteobacteria bacterium
GAGGTCTTCGACTACATGCAGCCCGACGGGCCGATCGGAGAGGCGCGCAACCGCTGGCCCGACGATCTTCCGGGCTTCCGCGAGACGCAGACCCGCTTCTTCGAGGCCATGAGCCAGCTGGCGGCAGAGACCCTCGCCCTCGTCTACGAGGCGATCGGGGCGCCGCCCTCGCTGGCCCGGGACCACGCTGTCACGTCCATGACCAGCACCGTGCGACTCAATCACTATCCGGTCGGGGATCCGGTGCCGAACGAGGAGCGCGAAGGGCTCCCGGCGCTCGCCGACGTCGCCCTCGGCCACCACACCGATCCGGGGGTGCTGACCCTGCTCCTCCAGGACGACACCGGGGGGCTGCAAGCGCACTCCCGGGACGCGGGCTGGATCGACGTCCCGCCCCAGCCTGGAACCATCGTCGTCAACCTGGCCGACTCGCTGCAGGTCTGGACCAACGATCGCTATCGCGCGGCGGTGCATCGGGTCGAGCCGATGACCGGTCGCGATCGTTACAGCATCCCCTACTTCGCGAACCCGGCACTCGAGGCGGTGATCCAGCCGCACCCCGCGCTGTGCGAGGGCCCGCCGCGCTACCGGCCCTTCACGTGGCGCGAGTTCATCAGCGCCCGGGTCGACGACAACTACCGCGACCTGGGTGACGAGGACACGCAGGCCAGCCACTTCCGGATCTAGGTCCGCGATGGGCTCCGGGGATCGACTGCGACCGATGGCCGAACGCCATCGCCGGCCCGACTGGGTGCGACGCCTGAATGCGATGGCGGGCTCCGTCGGCGGAGACGCGCGGCGTCTGGTGCCGATCGACGGCGCCGAGCTGATGGCGACCGCGGTCGCCGAGCTGGGCCCGCCGGCCGGCGACTTCGGCGACCCGGCATGGCAGGGGCGTTTCGAGCGGCTGGCCGCGGCGGTGGACGCCTCGGGCATGCATCTCGTCGGCCGCCTGATGACGAAGCAGGAGCTCCTGCGCGCCCTGCGCACGCGCCTGTGCCTCGCACAGCGGGTGAGCGAGACGCCGGCCGTGCTCGACGAGCGCATCGAGGCGCCCGTCATCGTGACCGGTCCCGCCCGGTCGGGAACCAGCATCCTCTTCGAGCTGCTCTGGCTCGATCCCACCCTGCGCGCGCCCCTGGCGCGCGAGGCGCTGCACCCACTCTCGACCGCGAGCGAGGCCGAGCAGCTGGCCTGGAGCGAGTGCGAGCAGGAGCTGTGGGCGGACGTGCAGCCCGAGTTCGCGGCGATCCACGAGCTGCGCTCCGACCTCCCGGTCGAGTGCGTGACCTTGACCGCGCCCTCGTTCAGCGGGACCCACTGGCCGATGATCTCCAGCCTGGTGGGCTGGGAGCCGGATCTCGACGTCAACTACGATTTCCATCGTCGCATCCTGCAGGTGCTTCAGCACGGAGGGCCGTTCCGCAACTGGCTGCTGAAGACGCCCGGTCACCTGATGACGCTGCCGGCCCTGTTCGAGACCTATCCGGACGCCTGGGTCGTCCAGACCCACAGGGATCCGGCCCGTACGATGCCTTCGACGGTGAGCACGACGGCGATGGTGCAGTGGTTGCGGAACGACGACGTCGATCTGTCGCTGCTCACGGTGCTGATCGAGGCCGCCTTCGGTGAGAGCCTCAATCGGGCGGTCGAGCTGCGTGCGACCGGAGCGGTCCCGGACCGTTTCGTCGATGTCCACTTCCAGGATCTGCTGCGCGACCCCGTCTCGACGGTGCAGAACACCTACCTGCGCATGGGCAGGATCTTCACGAGCACGCATGCGGAGCGTATCCGCTCGTACCTGGCGGAGAAGCCGAAGGGCAAGTTCGGCACCCACTCCTATACGCCCGAGGAGTGGGGCTTCACGGCCGCCGGCCTGCGTGAGCGCACTGCCCCCTACATCGCCCACTTCCAGGTTGCCCTCGAGGAGACCGGCGGCTGAAGGCCGCGCCCGGAAAGACTCGTCACGGTTAAGGCGAACGACCCCGACTGCCGATGGGCGAAGCATGGCAATCGGTGCCTTTCTTCCTCTGGCCCTGTTCCTGCTGATCGGCGGCGGCGTGGGCTTCCGGCTGATCGGACTCTGGCGTCGGACCCGCCAGCTCCCCGAGCTGAGCCTCGGCGGCGGGCTGCTCGTGGTGACGCTCTCGATGCCCCTGACGGCCCTCGGCCGCGTGCCGGCCTTCGCGATGGAGCCCTCCGGGCGAATCCTCTTCACCCTGGGTCTGCTCGCCATCGGCACAGGAGTCGGGGCGATCGTGTTCTTCCACTACTGGGTCTTCCGACGGCAGTCGAGTTGGGGCCGCGTCTTCTTCGCTGCGATCTGCCTGCTGCTCGCGGGCTCGCTTGGATTCATGGCGTGGTGCAACGCAACGGGCGACGGCGTCGACGCGATCAAGACCACCATGCGTCCCGGCACCTTGACCCTTCTGGGCACGATCGCGCTGTGCTTCGCCTGGGGCGCAGCCGAGTCCCTCGGCTATCGCCGGGCGCTGCTGCGGCAGCAGGCCCTCGGCCTCGGGGACCCGGTGGTCGCGAACCGCTTCCTGCTGTGGGGCGCCGCCGGCGCGACCTCCACCCTGCTCGTGTCGGTGATCGCGCTCTGCGCGGTGCGCGGCATGACGATCATGCGCGAGCCCCTGCCTCTCGCCGCGATGGCGGCCTGCGGCACGGCGATGAGCGCGGCCTGGGCTCTGACCTTCTTCGCGCCCCCCTGGTACCTGGCCTTCGTTCGCGAGCGCGCCGAACGGCCCTCCTGAGGGCCGACCTCCGCCGGGGCTCTACGCTCGAACGTCGATCAGGCTTCCTCGCGACGTATCGAGGCCCAGGCTCACGCCCACCTGGGCCTGGAGCGATTCGACCCGGTCCAGCAGGGACGGTACGAGTCCCATGTCTTCGTCCTCTTCGAGGAAGAGGAGCTCCCAGATCTCCGGGGCAGAGCCTTCCAGCTGCTTCGCGAGCTTCGTTCCGTCGATCTCGAGCAGGGAACCGTCCCGGCGCTCGAAGTCGAAGACCAACCCGAAGCCGGTGTCGATGCGCGACTCCTGGGCGTCCTCCTCGCCGAGGTTCTCGAAGGCCGTGCGGATCGCGTCGACCAGCCGGCTCCGCAACGGGTCGATCTGGCCGGCCGAAGCGTTGCCGTAGGGTCCCGTGAAGATCGCGTTCAGGCTGCGTCGCAAGGCGAAGAGATCCTCGCGGACGTTCTTCTCGTTCGCGAAGAGGCGTTCCTGCGAGGAGAGGCCCTTCTCGTCTTCGGAGGCGTCGTACAGCTTCGGCGTGATCTGCAGGGTGCTGAACAGGCCGCTCGTGCCGTCGTCGAGGGTGAAGGGCGCGGACGGCGAGCTCGCGACGATGGAGACCTTCTTGGTGCCCGGATCGAGGGTGGCCGTCACGCCCAGCCCGGACGCGTTGATGCGATCCAGGACGTCGCCTAGCGAATCGACGTCGACGTCCACCGAGAGTGAGGTGCCGTTGATCGAGAACTGGCCCGTCGAGATGCCGGAGAGCGAAGCCACCGTCGAGATCGGGTCGTAGGTCGGGTCGACTCCGTCCTGGCCGAGCACCTCGCTGGCCCCCGCCAGCTTGGTGGCAGAAAGGAAACCGGACGAGTCGTTTCCCACGCTGATGTGGGCTCCGGAACCGGATGTCCGCTGCGTGAGCACGACGCGCTCGGACGCGAGGTCGAAGCTCGCGTCCACGCCGGCGGCGGAAGCGCTGATCCGAGTGACGATGTCATCGATCGTCTCGCTGGCCCCGACCGCGATGCTCACCCCGTTCACCTCGAAGGAGCCCGCCGTCACCCCGAGACCGATCTCGAAGTTCGGGCTGTCGTTGCGTGTACCGTCGAAGGGTTTGGTCGGATCGACGGCGCTGCCGATGCTGCTGGACACGGAGACCTGGAAGGTGTCGTCCTTGACGGTGAGACCGGCGCCGAGGGCGAGCGTGAGCCCGTTCGACAGCGTGATCGGCGCCCCGGCCGCGACGTTCTTGAAGTCGACGTCCTCGATCTTGTTGCCCGCGCCGTCGAGCACCCGGACCTTGTTCTTGTCGCTCGTGCCGACGACCGCATTGTTCTGGAACTCGAAGGTCAGGACGTCGTCTCCCTGGTCGCCGTCGTAGACGCCCCCGAGGGTCGGCAGGGTGGTCGAGAGGCCGGTCACCGTGGGCCCGAAGGGCGTGAAGGAGGTGGGTGTCGTGTTCACCTCGTCGTTCGAGCGGAAGGTGGTGAAGGTCGCGTAGGCGTCGAGCGTCAGGGAGCTCGACGAAACCGCTTGCGCGGGCGCGGCGCTCTGCGCTTTTCCGACCTTCAAGCGATCGCGCAGCTCCGAGCCCCGCGCCAGCGCCTCGAGGTCGCGTCGCAGGGTGCGCAACGTGTCGTCGAAGATGCCGAGGTCCCGCCGCACCTGCAGATCGACCTGTGCACGAGCGGCGGGATCGACGCTTTGCACGGAGTACGAGCCGCGTTGACCGACGCGGGAGGAGAACCCCGAACCGTCGATCGAGAGGACAGAAGGCATGACCCACGTATCGACCGAACGAACCTCGAATGTGGCGGAAAGCACCCTATTTCAAGGCTTTTGGGGAGGGATGATGAGGGGAACCACCGAACTCCCCTCCGGGCGATCCCCGGGTTTCGCTCGGTCAGCCCAGCACCCTGGGGAGCACCTGCTCGGTGAAGAGGTGGAAGGTCTTCTCCGACAGCGGCGAGAGCAGAAGGGAATCCAGGAACATCTCCTCGCGCAGCCGCTGGAGGGTGTCGACGACCCGCTCCGGGCAGCCGTGGATGACGACGTCGCGCAGGTAGTGCTCGACCGGGTCCACGTCCTCTTCACCGGGCCGGAAGGCCTGGATCGCCTTCTTGCTGATGTAGGCCCCCGCGGTCCACTGGGCGCCGCGGCGCGCGATCGCCTCGGCCTCGGCATCCGTCTTCGCGACCGCGACGAGGCGGCCCATCGGCAGGCGCCGGTTCCCGAAGGCATGCCCTGCCTGTTCGAGGAGCGTCCGATACAACTCGCGCTTGCGGGCGATCTCGGCGTGGGGCGAGTGCGGGTCCATCAGGATCGAGAGCCCGCGCTCGGCTGCCCAGCGGATGGCAGGCTCGGAGGTGGCGGCGACCCAGGTCGGAGGGTGCGGCCGCTGCGCGGGCTGCGGCAGGACCTCGACGCCCTGGAACTGGTGGAACCGGCCCTGGAAGTCCAGCTTGGGGCTCGTCCAGGCCGCGAGCACCACCTCCACGGCCTCGCGAAACCGCTCGGCGCTCTCGTCCGGCGGGACACCGAAGATCTCGAACTCCCGAGGGTCGAAGCCGCGACCGGCTCCCCAATCGACGCGTCCCTCCGAGAGGATGTCGAGGAGCGCCACCTCCTCCGCGATGCGCAGCGGGTGATAGAGCGCCGCGAGCGTCACGGCCGTGCCGATCCGCAGTCGCTGTGTGCGCGCCGCGACGTGGGTCCCCATCACGTGGACGGAGGGACACACGCTGTAGCCCGTGAAGTGATGCTCTGCGAGCCAGACCGTGTCGTAGCCCGTCCG
>JAJDAR010000190.1 GCA_029261775.1 Deltaproteobacteria bacterium
AGGCGGCTTGGGAGAAGATGCGCCGTACCTGCCTACCTATGAACGTGGGCAGCTCGTGAAGACTGTATGAATGGGTTGTTTTCCCCACTCGAAAGGCCATCCGCTATGGTCCGGCCGGCCGATGCATGCTTCGACACCGCATTGCACGCGGCGGTTGATTCCGAGGGCTTGCGATCCGATGACCAGGGACATGTCCGCCAAGGAGCTGGTCCTCCTCGAGGGGGGTGGGGAGGAAGAGCCCCGCAAGCGTCGCCGCGCCGCCAATCGAGCGCGCCGCGAGCGCGTGGCCGAGCGCAAGGACGCCTTGTCTGCGGCCATCCCGTACCTCTCTTCGGTGCGAGCCCCGACCCTTCCGCAGGTCGGACGTGAGCTGGATACCGAGCTCCGCGTTGCCTCGTACAACGTGCATCGCTGGACCGGCGCCAACGGGGTGCGCGCGCCCGACCCGGCTCGGGCGGGCTTCGTGATCTCGGAGCTCGACGCCGACATCGTCGCGCTCCAGGAGGTCTTGCGACCCTTCGACGAGCCCGATCCGCTCGAACGGATCGCGGATTCGCTGCACCTGCACATGGCCTTCGTGGCGACCCGTGTGCACCGCCGCGGCGAGATCGGCAACGCCATCCTGTCGCGCTGGCCGATCACGAGCGTGTTCTCGTTGGACTTGTCCTTCGGCCGGGTCGAGAAACGCTCCGCGGTGGCTGCCGAGTTCAGCGGCTCGAGCGGCCCGCTGGCCGTGGTCGCGACCCACCTCGCGCTCGTCGATCGTACGCGCTCGCGGCAGGTGCGGAGCATCCTCGAGAACCCGCGGCTCCAGGGTCCCGTCATCCTGCTGGGTGACATGAATGCCTGGCGACGCTGCAAGGCGACCCGCACGCTCGAGCGCGAGCTCGTCGGCGAGACCGAGATGACCTGGCCCCGCACGTTCCCGGCGGCGCGCCCCGTGCTGGCTCTCGATCGCGTGTATGCCCGTGGCGCGCGGGTCGAAGAGATCGAGGCACACGCCAGCGCGGCAGCCCGCAGGGCCAGCGACCACCTGCCGGTGGTCGCGAGGCTCGAGCTGACCGACGGCCTCGACTGAGCCGGCCGCTCGCGGCTACCCTCGAGCCATGGCCCGTCAGCGTCGCTCCAGGTACCTGCTGCTCGCCTTCGCCCTCGGTCTCTGGGGGTGCGCCTCGCTCGAGGCCGCAGACTGGGCGGAGCGCGGAAGTCGTGCGATCGACCAGGGACGATTCGATCAGGCGATCGCCGACCTGGAACGCGCCGTCGCCCTCGCGCCGGAGGCCGCCCCTCTGCACAACAACCTCGGGGTCGCCTACCTCGCGGCCGGCAGGGCCGGGGAAGCCCGGCAGGCCTTCGAGCAGGCCGTGGCGCTCGATTGCGACCACGAGCCCGCCCAGCGAAATCTCCGCTCCCTCGGTCCGCCGACGGGCGCGGTCGCATCGGGGCCGGAGCCGCCCGCCCCGGCCGGGCCCTGAGCCGCCGGAGGGTGGGTGCCGGTGCTCGGTTCCGCGCGCTGCGCGCCGGACCGATCGGTCGGGGCCTTTCTTGAAGCCGTCTCACCCATCCCGTAGGGTCCGTCCGATGGCTCACGATCTGGAACAGAAGGCCCTGGCCTCGTACCTCGAGGATCACAACCTCAAGCACACGAAGCAGCGGGAGGCGATCCTCGAGGTGTTCCTGGAGGTCAAGGGCCACATCACGGGCGAAGACCTCTACCAACGCGTACGCGCCCACCATCCCGGCATCGGCTACACGACGGTCTACCGGACGATGAAGCTGCTCTGCGACGCGGGGCTGGCGAGCGAGCGGCACTTCGACGACGGCATCACCCGCTACGAGATCGAGCACGAGCACCACGATCACCTGGTCTGCGTGCGCTGCGGCAAGATCGTCGAGTTCGAGTGCCAGATGATCGAGTCGGCTCAAGATGACATCGTCAAGCGCTACGGGTTCCGTCTGCTCCGACACCGGCACGAGCTGTACGGACACTGCCCCGATTGCCAGCGGCGCGAGAAGGGCGGGGCCTAGACGGCGCTCCGCTCGCTGAGCCGAGGCGGTTTGCCATCGCCCCGCGCTTTCCTGCACCGGCGGGTGACAGCGGTCACCAACCCGCGTTGCGCAGACGCGGTCCGGTGGCCAAGCTCCCCGGGGCACGCCTCCCCACGTCGCCTCAAAGGAGGATCCAGCGTGGGAGTGCCTCCCCAGCGCCTGCTTCCCGTCCTCGTCCTGCCTCTGCTCCTCGGCTGCCAGAATCTCTGGCCCATGCCGATGGGCACCGGAGTCGATTCGTCGGCGGCCGAACCATCGGCCGAAGTGTCCGACGTTTCCGCTGCGCCCGAGCGGATGGATGAGCCCGCCTCGGACGGCTCCGTGGACGACGGGATCTTCGACGACGGGGGATCGGGCTGGAGCGACGTCGCGTCGCCCACCTACGGGGCTCACCGGGTGCAGCGGGGCGAGACGCTCTACTCGATCTCACGTCGCTACGGGACGAGCGTCGCGGAGCTCGCCTCTTCGAACGGTCTGGCCGATCCGACGGCGCTCCGCTCCGGTGTGACCCTTCGCGTGCCGCGGGCGGATCCCTCGGCGCCGGCGCTCGAGCCGACCGAGGATCCCAGCTCCGCGGCCGACGGCTGGGAGCGTGTCGAGGAGAGGCTACCGGGCGCGCCAACGCCCGTCGGCGGCGCGGCACGGGAGATCGGGGCCACGCCGGAGCGCATCCGGCACGTCGTGAGGCCCGGTGAGACGCTGTGGCGGATCGCGAGGCTCTACGAGGTGACGCCCGTGGAGCTGGCGCACGCCAACGGCATCTCGGACGTGGGGGCGCTCTCGGTCGGCGCCTCTCTCGAGGTTCCACGCACGGTGACGGCACGCGCCGTTCCCGCCGAGAGCGCCGGCTGCGACGTGTTGCCGGACGTGGCGGCGAGCCCGCCGCCGGCCCCGGTGTACCGCACTGCGTCCGCCTCGGCCGAGGAGGTGTACGAGGCGATCGACAGCGTGCTCGAGCTCGGCGATCGCTACCTCGACTCGGCCCGTTTCGAAGAGACCATCGACCTGGCCGGTCTGGGTCTCGAGCTGCTCGGCGAGCACTGGACCGACGAGAGCTCGGGCCCGCGCATCGCACGCGCGGAGCTGATGCGGGGCATCGCCCAGGTCGCTCTCGAACGTCGTCACGAGGGCCACGCGTCCTTCCGGCGTGCGCTTCGCGTCGAGCCCCGGATCGTGCTCGGTCCGGAGGCCTCGCCGAAGATCGTCGACGTCTTCGAAGCCGCCCGCGAGGAGGTGGATGCTGCGCTCGCGAGCGCAGCCCGGCCCTGATCTCCGCGCCGCGCCGGGTGCCGCTCAGGCGCCCTCCATGACCCACGCCTCGAGATCTTCCGGCATGTCGTAGGGGTCGTCGGCAATCGTGCCGAAGGCGCCCTGGAAGTTCGCCTGGAACATCTCGTCGAAGTGAACGCAGATCCGGTCGCTGAAGAGCCCGATCGACCGGAGGGTGGGGATCACGAATCCTCGGACGGGACCGGTCCTGCCGCCGGTGCGCTCGAGCGAGGTGCGGATCAGCTCGCGTTCCTTGGCCAGTGCCGCCATCGCCTCGGCAGGGTCGACCCCCGCTTCGGCCCAGAGCCCGAGCGCCGTCTCGCGCAGCGAGAGCCCGGCGCGTGAGTCGATCAGCAGGCGCGCCGACTCGAACGCGAAGTCCTCGATCTCGTCGATCTCGGTTCGCGAGAGCGTGGGAACGACGGCGTTCAGGTACTTCACGCCGTATCCCGTGTGGCGGGCTTCGTCCCGCGACACATAGGTCAGCAGCTCCTTCAGCAGCGGTTCCTGCGACTGGTTGCGCATGTCGCGGAAGCTGTAGAGCGCGAGACCTTCGGTGACGACCTGCATCCCCACGGCCTTGAAGAGCCAGTTGTCGGTGGCGAGAACCGTGTCGAGCAGCTTCTTCAGCCCCGGTGCGATGTCCTGCACCTCTCCGAGCTTGCGGATGTAGGCGGCGAAGACCTCGACGTGCCGCGCCTCGTCCATCGTCTGGGTCGAGGCGTAGAACTTGCCATCCATGTGGGGCACCGCGTTCACGAGCTGGGCGGCCACCATCATCGCGCCCTGCTCGCCGTGCAGGAAGTTCGAGAGCATGAAGGTCGCCGTGCGCCGTGAGACCTCCCACTGGGTCTCGGCCGGCAGTGACTTCCAGAAGTTCGTCTCGTGTACGGGAATGCCCCCCATCGTGAACGAGCGGCTCACGGCCGACTTGTCGATCTCGACGCTCCAGTCGAGGTCGCGCATGGCGATCCACTGGCGGTCGAGAGCGTTGGCATAGAGGGTGCGGAGCTGGTCGATCTCGCTCTCGTAGTTCCAGTTGTAGATGGCTTCCATGGCGGCACGCACTCCCTCCGTCTGGACGGGGTGGGTCTCGGGAAGGGACGGGGCTTCGCTGCTCACGTGGGCTCTCCTGACGGGCGGGCAAGGGTTTCGATCGCATCCAGGGCACGGCCGCGGCCGGCCCGGACGAAGGAACGGAGCGAGGATTCGGCGCGGTCTGCGTCGCGGGAGCAGATGGCGTCGTCGAGGGCGCCGACCAGCCCCGCCATCTCGTCCGCGGTCGGGCGCAGTCGTTTGCGAGCCTCCCGGAAGCGGTCCTCGAAGATCGGGTGAAGGGAGCCGCGCGCCATCTGCAGCACCAGATTGCTGCTGGCCTCCGCGATGAGTTCGAGCAGCGACTCCATCGTGTCGAGGAAGTCGTCGTCCGAGGTCCGAGGCTCCGCCAGGCAGGCGAGCAGCTCGCGCGCCCGGTCGAGCTGGGCAGGGGTCCCGTGTTCGATCGCCAGCCGCGCCGCACCGACGATCAGCATCTCGTGGACGTCGAGCACCTGCTCGAGCAGCGGCCGGTTGACGCTCCCGTCGAGCACCAGCAGGTGTCGCACCACGTCGAGGCTCGCCTGGGGCAGGGGCTGCACCGTCGCCCCGTCGCCGTGCCGGATCTCGATGAGCCCGGACTGCTCGAGCTTGCGCAGCGCCTCGCGCACCGAGCTCCGGTGGGCACCGTGCCGCAGGGCCAGGTCGCGCTCCGCGGGGAGGCGAACGCCGGGCGGATAGGCGCCTCGGAGGATCTCGTCTCGCAGCCGATCCGCGATCGTCTCGTGCCGACTGGCGGCTGTGGCCATGAAATCCCCCAGGGGAAGTGATCCGTCGATTGGTCGGACCAATTTGCTCTCGCAGGGGCCGCAGGTCAAGCCCCAAGTGGCCGTGGACGAAGAGGCCCCCATGGATCTCTCCTGCCCCATCTGCAACGCGGACGTCCCTCTCACCGGAGACGAGAAGGTCGGTGACGAGGTCTACTGCTCGTTCTGCCGCGCCCCGCTCGCGGTCCTCGAGGGCAAGGAAGAGGACGAGCTGATGCTCGAGGACGACTTCTAGACCCCGGGTCGCGTCTGGATCAGGTCCGAGGCAGACGATCCTGGACTTCGGAGAGAAGAGGGGCGGCGGCGTCCCGCGCGGACAGCAGCGGCTCTGCCAGCGGCCACTCGATCCCGATCGCCGGGTCGTTCCACGCGACCGCGATCTCTCCTTCCGGCCGGTACGGCGCCGTCACCTTGTACTCGACCTCCGCTTCCTCGGAGAGCACCGCGAAGCCGTGCAGGAAGCCGGGCGGGATCCAGAGCTGCAGATGGTTGTCGCCGCTGAGCCGTTCGCCCACCCAAGAGCCGAAGCGCGCCGACCCGACCCGGGCGTCGACTGCCACGTCGAAGACCTCGCCGCGCAGGCAACGCACCAGCTTGCCCTGCGCGGGCTCGAGCTGGGAGTGCAGACCGCGCAGGGTCCCGCGCTGGGAGCACGAGTGGTTGTCCTGTACGAAGACCGCATCGAGCCCGCCCGCGCGGTATTTCTCCTGGTGGTAGGACTCGAGGAAGAAGCCGCGGTCGTCCCGGTGGACGTCGGGCTCGATCACGATCACGTCGGGGTTCGCGGTCGGACGGAACTTCACGCGGTGGGCTCGCCCGCGAGCCGTTTCAGGTAGGACCCGTACGCGTTGCTCTTCATCTCGGCGCCCATGCGGACCAGGTCCTCGGCACGGATCCAGCCGTTGCGGAAGGCGATCTCCTCGATGCAGGCCACCATCAGGCCCTGCCGCTCCTGGACCGCCTGGATGAAGTTCCCGGCCTGCATCAGGGACTCGTGGGTCCCCGTGTCCAGCCAGGCGAAGCCCCGCCCCAGCTTCTCGACCCGCAGGCTGCCGCGCTCGAGATAGGCATTGTTCACGTCGGTGATCTCGAGCTCGCCCCGCGGCGAGGGCTTCAGCTCGGAGGCGATCTGCGACACCTCCCCGTCGTAGAAGTAGAGACCGGTGACGGCCCAGTTCGTGCGCGGCTCGGTCGGCTTCTCGTCGATGTGGATCGCCAGGCCCGCCGCGTCGAAATCGACGACGCCGTAGCGCTCGGGGTCGCGCACCCAGTAGCCGAACACGGTGCCACCCGTGGTGCGCGCGGTGGCCTCCCGCAGCACCTCGGGCAGGCCGTGCCCGTAGAAGACGTTGTCGCCGAGCGCGAGCGCCACGGGTTCGCCGGCCAGCCAGTCCCGAGCGATCAGGAAGGCCTGTGCGATGCCTTCCGGTCTGGGCTGCGCGGCGTAGGAGATGTCGAGGCCGACCCGCGAGCCGTCGCCCAGGGCCCGCTCGAAGCCCGGTAGGTCCTCGGGGGTGCTGATCACCAGGATCTCGCGGATGCCGGCCAGCATCAAGGTCGAGAGCGGGTAGTACACCATCGGCTTGTCGTAGACGGGCAGCAGCTGCTTGCTGACCCCGAGCGTGATGGGGTACAGCCGCGTGCCCGATCCGCCGGCGAGAACGATGCCCTTCATGCCAGCATCCTAGGGAAGGAACTGGCTCGTCTGCGAAAGCTTGCGGGGCAGGTACTCCTCGATCACGTAGTTGAGCCCCCACTTGGCGAGCGCCTGCTGCTCGGCACGCACACCCATCTTCAGCAGATCGTTGAGCGCCTTCTGCCAGGGCTTGTGGGCCTGGAAGAAGGGATCGTTCTTGAGCGCGTCGCGGGCGCGCTTGATGTCCACGTCCTGGAGCGGGTGGGTGGGCAGGTCGTACTCCCGGATGTCCGCCGGCGTGACCCCCAGGTAGCGGGCCTGGGGTACGCAGAAGAACTGCGAGAGATGAGCGGCATTCCCCGAGCCCACCTTGAGGGTGCGGTAGATGTTCGAGATGCCGTAGGGGTCGCAATCGACGAAGGCATAGACGGGGATCCGGCACTCGTCCGAGAGCTTTCGGATGAAGCGACGTGTCGCCCGGGTCGGGACGCCCGCCATCGAGATCAGGATGCAGTTCGACGTCTGCCAGAACTTGTGGCTTTGCAGGCGCTGGAAGATGCCACCCGTCTCGATCGCGAGGATGAACTTCGCGTCGGTCTGGAAGGAGAGATGCTCGACGTTCGACGGGATCGAGTACGCCCCCGAGCCGAAGCGGGTGCAGTCGATGCGCTCCACCTCGCCGGTCTCCCGGTCCGGGTCGAGGACGATCAGGTTGCCGGCCACCGCACCCCCGTGCTCGTCCGGCACGAAGCGCAGTTGCTCGCGCGAGACGCCGCGCACCGAGAACATCGCCTCGATGTCGTCCATCACGGCATCGCTCTCGGTCTGTTCGTCGAAGCGGGCCTCCTCCCAGTTCTTGCTCTGGTAGTAGGCGTCCCGCTTCGTGGCGAAGTCGTTGGTCTCGACCAGGTCCTTCGATAGCCCCATCATGCGCAGGGTCTGCGCGAAGCTCTTCACCGTGTTCACGGTGAGCGTGCGGGTCTTCTTCTGCTTGCCGATCTCGAAGTATCCGCGCTTCTGCGAGTAGGAGACGTTCTTGAGCGAGCGGATCGGGAAGTGCAGATCCGGCTTGTCCATCTTGTTGATGCGCTGATGGACGGTCTTGGCCGTGTCCTTGATCAGATCGACGGTGAGCGAGTCGAGCCGGGCGTTCCTGGACTTGACCTCGGCGGCCTTCTTCTGGATGTCGGCTTCGGAGATCCCGGTCTTCTTCCGCGGCGTCTTGCCGGTCGTCGCCCGGGGCGCTGCCTTCTTGCGGGTCGTCTTCTTGCGTGCGGCCACTTTCACATCCTCCGGCTGCGCTCGAGCACGTCCGTCAGGTTCGTCACCACCTTGTCGCGCTCCTTGTCCGCGAAGCCCAGGATCGCCTGCAGCCCGACGGCCACCTGCGGGATGTACTTCTCGATGTAGGCGCGCTTCTTCTCCTCGTCCGCCTCGCGGCGCCGCTTGCGGATGTGGGTCGCCACGCGCCGCCCGCACTCCTGCAGCCCCAGCCGGATCTCCTTGATGATCTCCGGGTAGTGGGCGATCGCCTCCTTGCTCTCGGAGGTGAAGGGCACCCAGACGCTCGCGATGTGGACCATCAACAGCATCGGGCCGACCGGCATGGAGCCCCGGGGCTGCTGCATCTGGTAGGACTTCCAGTCCGTCCCGGTCACGGCCTTGGTGATCGCACAGCCTCCCTGCTGGTACTGCAGGGGCACCCGGTTGGCGAAGCGGAAGGCCGTCACCGACTCGTCGGCCGGCAGCTTGCCGCCGTAGGCGAGACCCACCTCGATCAGGAAGGGGTTGCCCCGGTAGACCGTCGGGCGGCGTGTGACCGCCGCGTAGAAGTCGGCCTCGACCTCCTGGCGAAGCGCCCGCTCGATCAGCTCCTCTCCGATCGGCGCGATGCAGTCCGTCGGCGGTGCCATGATCTTCGTGGCCTGGATGCTCTTGTGGATCCGCTCCGCTTCGTCCCGCGTCACTTCACTCGGCCGGCGCGACGGCTGGACCTTGGCCCGGTTGCAGATCTCGGTGGCGGTTCGCGCCGACACGCGGGAGAAGTCGTGCTGCAGGCAGCCCTTCACGTTGCGCGACTTCGTATCGCGGAACATCTGCATCAGCACCCCGAGCTCCACGCCGTAGGGGTGCGGCTTGATCTCCGCCGTCTCGGGCGGCAGCTCGTCGGTGACCCGGTCGTGCAGGATCGCGCCGTTGGTCTTCTCGGGGTTCGGCGGCAGGTACTCGAGGCGGGCGTGCGGATTGGCGAGGGAGATCTGGCGGATGTAGGCCTCCACCGAGTGCTGTCCACCGCGGTAGCCGCCCTCCATCTCGATCTCGACGCGGGTGCCATGGGACTTGTCCCATTCGACCTCCTCGTCCTTCTTGACGCGAGGCTCGTTGCTCTTGGTGTCGATGACGAGCTCGAAGAAGTGCGCGGGCTTCTTCACTCCGGTGCGCGTCGTGATGCGGACCGGCTTGCCCGTGGTGAGCAGGCCGTACATGCCAGCGGCACTGATGCCGATCCCCTGCTGTCCCCGGCTTTGTCGCAGCCTGTGGAACTTGGATCCGTAGAGGAGTCGACCGAAGATCTTCGGGACCTGGGCCTTCACGATGCCCGGCCCGTTGTCCTCGATGGCGACGACGAAGCGGGTCTCGTCGAGCTGCCGGATCTCGACGCGGATGTCCGGGACGATGCCGGCCTCCTCACAGGCGTCGAGGGAGTTGTCGACACCCTCCTTGACGGTCGTGAGCAGGGCCTTGGAGGGGTTGTCGAAGCCGAGCAGGTGCCGGTTCTTGGCGAAGAACTCGGAGACCGAGATGTCCCGCTGCTTCGTCGCCATGTCCTTGGCAGTGGCGCGGGTGCGGGGCGCGGCGGCCTTCTTGCGACCCTTGGCCGCGGGTGCCTTCTTGGGCTTGGACCCGGATCCTGCGTCCCTCTTCGCCGCGGGCTTCGGTGCGGCGGTCCGAGACGGCGTCTTGCGCGCGCTCTTCTTGGGGGTCTTCGACCCCTTGCCCGCCTTCGAGCCCTTCCGCTCGCCTCCTGCCGCGAAGGCGAAGCTCTCCTGCTTGCTCATGGCATCACCCCCGGTCGAGGATGATCCTCGTCGGGCGGCGGAGGGTCAACCGTGCCTGGGCGCTCGGCAGCGAGCTGCTGGGCTCAGGCCTCCGCCATGAAGCCGCCGGCGAAGTTGCCGGTCAGGCCGCCCTTGAAGTTGCCGGTCAGGCGCACCCGGCCCTCTTCGAGGAGGCTGGAGATGGCGGCGACGACCTCCCGGTCGTCGTCGGTGAGCTCGCTCAGGACCTGGACGAGCTCGAGGAGGGTGGTCTCCACGGGGGCCTCGTGGCTCCTGGGATCGAGTCGGGTCAGGGTGGTGGCGGTGCTCATCGGGAGGCCTCCGCGGGCTCGAAGGTGGAGAAAGCAGGTTGCGTGCCAGCGCGGCGGGCCGACCGCAATGCGACGAAAATCACCAGTTTTCCGGTCACTTGGAACCAGCTCTCGGGGTTTCGCCCCGGCAGCTTGGACGCCTGCAGGGGTGACGGAATTCGGCGGCTCCGCGCAGATGGTCACCGGATCGTCCACCCGGGGTCCCTTGGGGTGTGGGATCGACCGGATGGGCGAGGCCGCGCATGGCTAGAGCGTGAACTCGGCCATGCGCTGGGCGACGAAGGCCGACAGCGCCTGGCGCTCGGCCTCTCCGGGATCGAGGAAGGTCACGCCCATGCCCTGGGGTCGCAGGTCGGCCGGACCGCTCGCGTGGTTGGCGACGACGGACTTGAGGGTCATCGTGCCGCTCGGAAGCGGCAGCTTCAGCTTGATCCGCGAGCCGATGTCGAGCGGGCTCGGCGTCTCCAGGAACGCGCCGCCCGCCGAGAGCGTGGAGCAGACGAGGTCCTTTCGCTTCAACCCCCAGCTGGCCCGCGCCAACAGGCTCGTCGGCGCACGCTGATGCCGTCGCTTGGGGTCGTGCTCGTACTCGAAGCGTGCCGCATTGGCGACCCAGCGCAGCGTGCCCTCGTCGAAGGGAGGGCGCAGCGCCCGCTCTGCGCCGGCCTTGCGAAGCTCGGCGTTGCGCTCCTCGTCGGCCAGCTCGCCGACGGCGACCAGGCTCGGGGCGAGGTCGTCGGAAACGATCGGAAGCCGGGGAATCACGCGGCCGAGGACCTGCACGTCCAGGCTCTCGGGGAACATCACGGCGCGGATCATCTTCGCCTCGGCCTGGCTGCAGAACACGATCGCCTCGTCGGGATCGTTGGCGTAGAAGACGTCGACCCCCAGGCGCAGCAGCCGCAACGCCACGTCGCCGAGGCCGGTGGCCTCGTCGTCCAAAATCAGGGTCAGGGGCAGGTCGCTC
>JAJDAR010000191.1 GCA_029261775.1 Deltaproteobacteria bacterium
GCTGCGCGGCTCACCTCAGACCCTCGAGCAGCGCGGCCAGCCCGGCCTGGAGGGCCTCGCGGTCGATCACCAGCGGCGGCGTCACGCTCAGCACCGCACCCTCGTCGCCCGAAGGCAGGAGGATGTACCCCTGTTGGAGAGCCCCGAAGCATGCGGAGGCCGCGGCCTCGGGCGAGCTGCACTCGATGCCGATCATCAGACCCAGACCACGCACCTCGTGGACACCGGGATGCGAGGCGGTCTGGTCGGCGAGCCATGCGAGCGCATCGCGGCCCAGCTCGGCAGCCCGCTCGGCCAGCTTCTCCTCCTCGATGACCTGGAGCGACGCCAACGCGGCGGCGCAGCCCGGCGGATGACCGAGGAAGGTCTGGGTGTGGAGGGCTTCGCCGGTCGAGGTGGGCCAGGCGTCCATGACGTCGCGCCGACCGATGCATGCCGAGATCGGCATGCCCGACGCGAGCCCCTTGGCGACACAGAGCAGATCCGGGACCACGCCCTCGTGCTCGCAGGCGAAGAGCCGACCGGTGCGCCCGAAGCCGGTGTAGACCTCGTCCGCGATCAGCAGCCAGCCGCGCTCGTCGCAGAGCCGACGCAGGCCCGGCAGGAAGCCTTCCGGCGGAACCCGCTCACCGCCACGGCCCTGGACCGGCTCGACGAGCACCGCGCCGATCTCGAACCCCGCCGAGTCGGCGCGGCGCTCGACGTCCTCGAGATCTCCGTAGCGGGCGAAGACCGTGCGCCCCGCCAGACGCTCCGCGAAAGGCTCCCGGAACGCCGTCCGCGCGGTCGCATCGAGGGCCCCGAAGCTCAGGCCGTGGTAGCCGCCCTCGAACGCGACGAGCCCTGCCCGCCCGGTCGCGAGCTGTGCGGTCTTCAGGGCGATCTCGACGGCATCCGACCCGGAGGAGCCGAGCACGGCGCGGGCCGCACCGCCGCCGGGAAAGCGTGCGGCGAGCGCCTCGAGCAGCTCGACCTTCACGCGCGGCGGGTGGACGTCCCCCATCGCGTGCATCAGCCGGGCGGCCTGCGAGGCCACGGCGGCCGCCACGGTCGGATGGGCGTGGCCGGCGTTGGCCACGCCGAAGCCGCCCCCGAGATCGACGAAGCGGTTCCCGTCGACGTCCCAGACGTTGGCCCCCACAGCGCGCTCCCAGAAGATGGGAGGTTCCGGGGCCAGACAGGTGACACCGCGGCTCTCGACGGCCCGAAGCCGATCGGCCAGGGCCCGCGAAGCCGGACCGGGCACCTCCGTCAGAAGCTCCGGAGGCAGCGTGCGCATGGCCGGATACTCTAGGAGCTGGCATGGAAATCAGCGACGGAGCCCGCGATCGGTCGGCCGCCGGGGCGCCCGGCGCGCAGCAGGCCTTCGTGGCGCTCGGCTCGAACCTGGGGGACCGCGAGGCGCACCTCGCCCACGCCGCCCGCGAGCTCGCCGGGCTGGACCGCACGGAGCGGGTGGCGGTCTCGAGTCTGTTCGAGACGGATCCCGTGGGTGGTCCGCCCCAGGGGCGTTACCTCAACGCGGTGGTCGAGCTCGCGACGCTGCTCTCACCCCACGCCCTGCTGCGCGAGCTGCTGGCGATCGAGACCCGCGCCGGTCGCATTCGCAGCGTCCCGGACGGGCCGCGCATCCTCGACCTCGACCTGCTGACCCACGGATCGCAGCAGCTCGGCGAGGCCGACCTGATCCTCCCGCACCCGCGCCTCCACGAGCGCGCCTTCGTCCTCACACCCCTGGTGGAGATCGCCGCCGAGGTCCGACATCCGGTGCGCGACCGGAGCTTCGCGGCGCTCCTGCACGAGGTGCGGGGCCGCGAGGGCGTGCGACCTTTCCCCCCGCGCAACCAAGGAGCGAGCCGATGGCCATCGTCGCCGTGAGCATCTCACCCACCGGGGCCGGCACGAGTGTCGGGGCCTACGTCGCGCGGGCACTCGACGTACTCGAGGCGCAGACCGAGGTGCGCTTCGAGCTGGGCCCGATGTTCACCACCCTGGAGGGCGACCTCGACGCGATCTTCACCGTCGTCCGCCGCATGCAGGAGGCCGTCTTCGAGATGGGCGCCGAGCGGGTCGGGACGGTGCTCAAGATCGACGACCGCCGGGACAAGGCCGCGACGATGGCGGGCAAGGTCGAGTCGGCCCGCTCCCGGAAGCGAAGCCGACCGGAGAGCTAGCCGGCGGGCTCCAGCCACTCGACCCAGCTGCCGTGAAAATGCGCGCGGCCGAGCAGCTCGTCCTCGCCGCCGGGCCAGCTGCGCAGGCGCACCTCGCAGTACTCCGTCGACGGTGGTTCCACGCGCAGCCAGCCGAGCGGCGCGGTCGCCTCGGCGCGCTCCCCGGCCTCCTCCACGACCTCGCGGATGCGACTCCGTTCCTCCGCGGGCACGTACATCCACATCACGCTGTGGAAGACCAGCGTGGCGAGGTCGGGGCGCAGCGTGGCCAGCTGCTCTTCGAGCCAGCTTCCGGCCCGCGCCTGATCCACCTGCGGAGGGTCGTCCCCCACCGCCGCGAGTGCGCGCTCGAGCCTCTCACGCCGATCGTGCTGGTCCGGCCAGACGAACGAGAGCAGCCGCAACCGCCGCACCGGATCGCTCAGATCGACCGGGGTCACATCGCAGCCCCGACGTCCGGCGACGGAGAGGGTCCCGACCGGCGGCGGCCGTCCGCGCCACTCGGCGCGAAGCTCCAGCGCCGCATCCGCCGGGCCGCTCGCGACGTCGCCGAGCTGGTAGCGGTAGCGGTCCATGCACAGGTTGAGGCCCGC
>JAJDAR010000192.1 GCA_029261775.1 Deltaproteobacteria bacterium
GTCACGGGAAGCTCCGTCGTCGTCGGCAGCGCGCTGGACGAGATCGTGCGCGGCCAGGCGCTCTCGATCCTGACCGCAATCGGGATCATCTACCTCGTGCTGTCCGGGCTCTTCGTCTCGCTCCGGGTCGGCCTCGTCGCCCTGCTTCCGAACATGGTGCCTCTGGGCATCTACTTCGGGGCGCTCGGCTGGAGCGGCATCCACCTGAGCCCGGGCACCAGCCTGATCGCGCCGATGGTGCTCGGCATCGCGGTCGACGACACGATCCACTACTTCGCGCGCTTCATCCGCGAGGCACGCCGGATCGGGGACGAGGAGAAGGCCACCGTGGCGACGCTGGCCGCCGTCGGGCCGCCGGTCACCGTGACGACCGCAGCACTCTGCGCCGGCTTCCTGTGCCTCGTGACCAGCGACATCTCGACCCAGCGTGAGATCGGAATCCTCGCCTCCTTCGCCCTGCTCGTGGCCTGGCTGACCGATGTCCTGCTGACGCCCGCCCTCTGCGCTCGCATGCGGATCGTGACCCTGTGGGACCTGGTGAGCCTCGATCTGGGGGAGAACCCGGGCGAGTCGATCGGGCTGTTCCAGGGGCTTCGAAGCTCGCAGGCGCGGATCGTCGCCTTGATGGGCACGTTGATCGACGTGCCGGCCGGGCGCGAGCTGTTCCGCGCCGGCGAGCCGGCAACGGGCCTGTTCGTGGTCATCAACGGCCGCGTGCGGACCTGGCTCGACGGCCCCGACGCCGGGCTGCCGGAGCTCCATCACCTGCGGGGCGAGCTCGTGGGCGAGGCCGGACTCTCGGTTGGAGAGCACATCACCCATGCGGAGGTCGTCGAGGACACGCGGGTGCTGCGTCTGTCACAGGGCTCGATGGAGCAGATCGGTCGGCGCTATCCGTCCATTGCTGCGGTGCTGTTCCGCAACACGAACCGGGTGCTCGCCGGACGGCTGGCGCTGCAGGCTCACGCCCAATCCCTCGACCGGGCCTTCCAGCGGCCCGACGGGCGGCTCGCTGATGGTGGACTCTCCGTCGAGCCCCTGCTCGGCGACGCCGAGCTGGCCCGCTCGCTCGCGACACTGCGCATCCGCCCCGACACCGTCGCGGCGCTGGCCCTGATCCCCCTGGTCCAGGTCGCCTGGGCGGACGGTCGTCTGGCGGACGGGGAGCGGGAAGCGATCCTCGCCGAGGCGAGTCGGCTGGGGGTTCCGAAAGGGACGGCCAGCCATGCCCTGCTGACTGACTGGTTGCGCAGGCCGCCCGGCGATGGCCTCTACGATGCGTGGAAGGAGTACGTGCAGGCCCTCATGCCACAGCTCACCGTCGAGGGGAGGCTGCGCTTGCGGGAGAGCGTGATCTCCCGCGCCGAACGCGTGGCGCGCGCGGCGGGTGGGGTGGCTGGCGTCGCGCCGGTGTCGCGCCGCGAGAGCGTCGTGCTGAAGGCCCTCGCCGCCGTCTTCGACGAAGAGGCCGAGTCGCCCCGGGCCTGACAGGCTTCTCGCGATCAGCTGGCGGCGCTCGAGTCGGCTCTCTACGAGCGCTCCCGCGCCGTGTTCGCCCCCGGTTGGGTCTCGATTCTTGGCAAGGAGGCGAGCCGGTCGAGCCAGGGCATCGCCGAGCGGCACCAGACCTGGGCGACGGGTGCCAGAGCGGCCCTCTGCAGGATCGGACCCACTCGCAGGCTCAGGAAGCCCGGGCCGCCACCTCCAGGCCCCCCGTAGACCGGCGTGCCGCAGGCCTCGCAGAAAGCGAGGTCCCGCAGCCGCCCGCTCTCGGCCGTCTTGGTGAAGATGCGCAGCGAACCCGAGGTGAGGGCGAAGCTTCCCTCCTCGGCGGGCACGATCGTACGGAAGGTCGTTCCCGACTGGGTCTGGCAGTCCGTGCAATGGCAGGCGACGACCTTCCTCGGGTCGACGTCGGCCGTCCAGGTCGCGGCGCCGCACAGACACCGCCCGTCGATCTGCATCCGCCACCTCCGTCCGATGGGTTCGGCCCATCGTCGCACAGGTGGAGGCCGGCCTGCCGCCGGACTACGCGCCGAGCGCGCCTGCGCTGGGACCGTCCGCCGTCCGCCACTCGGCGTTGGAGATGCCTCGCGGGCGCTCCATCATCCGGCGCCGGTAGTCCATCATCATCTCCCGCGTCAGGTTCGGGTCGATGTAGGTGATGTCCTCGTTGCGGTTCACGCCGAAGTCGGGATTGCGGGCCGTGGCCTCGATCCAGCCGTTCGTGCCCTTGCAGGGCTGGTAGTAGCTGACCCACACCCCCTTGTGCAGCCGCGGCTTCAGTCGGTTGATGAAGCCCAGGGTCTTGTCGAGGCTCTCCCGGGTCTCGCCGGGATAGCCCAGCAGGAACAGCGGGTAGACGCGGAGGCCGTTGTCCAGCAGCTGGGTGATCTGGTTGAACGCCTTCTCGCTGCTGAAGCTCTTGCCGAGCTTCTTGATCATCTCGTCGTCGCCCGACTCGACACCGATCTGGATCTCCAGCGGGTCGAAGAGCTTCATCGTCTCGATCGACTTCTCGTTGATGTAGTTGATGTGGCAGAAGAACTTGCACTTGCCGGAGATGCTGAG
>JAJDAR010000193.1 GCA_029261775.1 Deltaproteobacteria bacterium
AGGCTCTCGAGCGCCTCGCGCTCCTCCCGACCCGGTTCGAGATTGGGTCGGACCGGGAGCCCGCGCTCGAGGCGCGCGGCCAGCTCGCGGTTCATCTCCCCGACGAGTTCGGGGTGAGAGTCCGCGCGGTCGTAGCTCTCGGCCGGATCGACCTGCAGATCGTAGAGCTCGGCATGGGGTGTGCGCAGCAGCTTGTAGCGGGCACCCCGCAGCCCGAGCACCGGACTCCAGCCGTGCTGGAACCGCCCGGCGAGGGTCTCGAGATAGGCGAAGGGCTGCTCGCCGGGGGCTCGCTGCGGATCCCGGAGCCAGGGCCCGAGATCCACTCCATCCGTTTCGGCAAGGGGAGCGAGGCCCGCGGCCGCGAGCACGGTCGGACCGACGTCACTCAGCCGCGCCATCCTGCCGGCCGTCGCCCCTACGGCCACGCCGGCCCCTGCCACGAGCAGCGGGATCCGTTGGGTGCCTTCGAAGATCGTGTAGCTGTGCGAGCCCTCGCCGTGCGCACCGAGAGCTTCGCCGTGGTCACTCGTCAGCAGGAGCAGGTTGCCCTCCGCAAACCGCGTGTCGAGCGCCGCGATCAATCGGCCGAGCTGGACATCGGTGGCGGCGATCTCCCCTTGATAGGGATCGAGCCGGTACTCCACGTCGAAAGGAGGCGGCGGGGTGTAGGGATGATGCGGGTCGTAGACGTGCACCCACAGGAAGAACCGCTCGGGCGCATCCCCGAGCCAGGCGATCGCCTCATCCACCACCAGCTCGGCGCTGCGCTCGGCGAAGACCGTCTCCACACCCACCGGCATCCGATCGCCGTAGACCTCGAAGCCCTGGGCGAGCCCGTACTGTCGATCGAGCACCGCGCTGCCGACGAAGGCCGCCGTCGTCAAGCCTGCGTCGCGAAACTGCTCGGCCAGCGTGGCGAACGAGTCCCCCAGCCGAAACGTCGCGTTGTCCCGGACGCCGTGGCGCGGCGGATCGAGCCCGGTCATCAGGGTCGCGTGAGAGGGCATCGTCAGCGGCGTGGGTGCCACCGCGACCTCGAAGCGCACGCCGCGCGCGGCCAGGGCGTCGAGATGCGGCGTCGCGTCCGGTGGCCCACCGTAGGAGCCGAGGTGGTCGGCGCGCAGGGTGTCCACCGTGATCAGCACGACCCGATCCGCCGTCACGAGATCCGGGGCTTCGTCGCACGCCGCGAGCAGCAGCAGGCAGCCGACGGCGCTCGCGAGTGCCCGGCAGCGGGAGCGCAATGGAGAGGTGGCTCGCATCGCCGTAGGCTATCGGACGGTCGCGGGTCCGCCGCGAGTCCCGCTAGCCCCGAAGCACCGGCAGCGCCTCGTCACCCACGCTCTCCACGTCTTGAGCCGCTTCTTCGCTGCGCAGGAGCTCTTCGCGCGTCGGCGGCGACCACGTTTCCGGGCGCGAGATCGGCAGCCGCCACGGCGCATCGTGGGCGGTGACGAGCGCCTCGAACTCGGTCTTGGGAATCGGCTTGCCGAGCAGGTAGCCCTGCATCTGGTGACAGCCGAGCGAGAGCAGGAGATCCATCTCCTCGAGGGTCTCCACGCCTTCCGCGATCACTTCCATGCCCAACCCGCGCGCCATCCGCAAGATGGCATCGAGGATCACGACCCCGCTCTCCTGGGAGAGGGCGTCGTGCACGAAGGACTGGTCGATCTTCAGCAGATCGGCCGGCATGCGCTTCAGGAGGGTGAAGGACGAGTAGCCTGTGCCGAAATCGTCGATCGCGGTGCGGACCCCGAGCTTCTGGAGGCTGGCCAGGGCCTTGAGCACCGAATCGTTGGCGGCCAGACTCTCGGTGAGCTCTAGCTCGAGGCGCCCCGACTCGAGGCCCGTCTCCGTCAGGATCGCTTGCACGCGATCGGGGAAGTCGCGCTGCTCCAGCTGGCGGCCCGAGATGTTCACGGCGACGCGCACCCGCGAGAGATCCCCTGCCCAGCTCGCCGCGACCTCACAGGCGTTCCGCAGCACCCACTCGCCGAGCGGCACCATCATGCCCGTGTCCTCGGCGACCCCGATGAACTCGCTCGGGGCGACGACGCCGCGGGTCGGGTGCCGCCAGCGGACGAGCGTCTCCGCTCCGATGATCTCCTCGGAGCCCACGTGCACCTGGGGCTGGAACTCGAGCAGCAGGTCTCCCGAGCGGATCGCCTCGCGCAGGCTGTTGACCAGGGCGAAGCGCTCCTGGGTCTCCTGATCCATCTCCTTCTCGTACAGCGTGACGGCGTTGCGCCCCGCCGCCTTCGACGCGTACATGGCGGTGTCGGCGTGGCGGATCAGTTCCTCGACGTTCTCGCCGTCCTGTGGAAAGACCGAGACGCCGATGCTCGCGCTGACGAAGCATTCCATGCCGCCGATGTGGTAGGGCTTCTCGATCTCGTCGCGGACTTCCTCCGCCAGCCGCACGGGCGCGTCTTCGCCCGGCGGATCCACGGCCACGAGGACGAACTCGTCACCGCCGAGCCGGGCGACCAGATCCTGCCGCGGGCGCAAGCGCCGCAGCCGACCCGCCACGTCGGCCAACAACTCGTCGCCGATGGCGTGCCCGAGGTTGTCGTTGACGGGCTTGAAGCCGTCGAGATCGACGAACAGGAAGACCAGACCCTGCGATCGGCGGGCGGCGGTCTCGATGGCCGTACGCGCGGACTCGAGAAGAGCGGCGCGATTCGGCAGCGAGGTAAGGGTGTCGTGGTTGGCAAGGAACCATTGCCGCTGCTGGGCATCGCGCAGATCGCGAAGCATGCGGTGACGCTCGACGGCGTGGACCAGGCTGCGCGTGATCAGCGCGGGCGTCACTTCGCCCTTGATCAGGTAGTCCTGGGCTCCGGCGCGCGTCGCTCGCAGCGCGAGGTGATCGTCGGACTGGTAGGTGAGCAGCACGATGGGGATCGTCGAGGCCGCGACGCGCGCGCGATACAGCGACTCGAGCCCGTAGCCCTCCTCGACCGGCAGGTCGACGAGCAGCACGTCGTAGCTGGCCTTCTGGAGCTTCTCGAGCGCCTCGTCCACATCCTGGACGTGGGTCACCTCGAACCGGGTCGCCGTCGCGTCACGCAGCACGTCGAACAGCCGGCCGGCCGAGAGCTGATCCTCGACCACCAGGAGCACGGCGATGGAGCCTTCGGCTCCCGCCTCGGCCCCGGGATCCGGCCCTTCCGGTTCGGTCACGAACTCCCCCGCGTGGCAGATGCCCGGCCGGAAGGCGCGAGCGCACCCTTCCGTTTCGGTCGAGCACGACCTGGACTGAACGACCCAGGGCGTTCCCCCACCCGTTCCCGAGCGTGCGAATCCGAGCGGAACTGCCCGGTTCGGAGAGGGTTTCTCCGTCTCCGCAGCCCTTCGCGCAAATGCCGCCGAACCGCGGCCGATTGGGGGGTTCACCCGTCGTCCGATCGGCCCGTCGGGCCGAGGAGCTTCGCTGGAGGACCCCCCATGCGCATCGAGCTCGGCCAGACCGCTCTGGCCCAGACCAGGACGACCGCCACCGACACGCCTCGCACCGAGAGCGATCCCCGACCCGATCGGACGCGGCGGCACGGCCCGCCCGACCATGCGCCGGCCCACGGCTATCGACGCGTCGATCTGAGCCCGCGCGGCAAGCGCTTTGCGGCTTTCGCCTCCCTGGACAAGGGCGAGCGGACCGAGCTTCGCGCCTTCCGACAGGAGCTGCGCTCCAGCGTGCGCGGGGGCGATGCCGACGTCGCAGCCCTCGCCGAGAAGGCCCCGGCCGCCCTGCAGCGCCTGGCGGACGAGCTGGACACCGATCTCGAGGAGCTGATCGGCCGCCGCGTCGCGGCGCTGGCCGAGAGATTCGGATCCGTTCTTCCGGCGCCCACGGAGGGCCCCGAGACCGCGGCGGCTCTCGAAGTGCCGGCCGCCGGCGGCTCGGCGCTTCCAGTCGGGGAACCCACCGACACGAGCGCGGCGACTCCGGCGGCGTCGACCGATCCCGCGTCCCTTGCAGAATCGGGCTCGTCGCAAACGCCCGATCTCGACAGCGAGGTCGCCGCCTTTGCGGCCCGCCTCCGGGACATGTTCTCCTCCTTCCAGGAGGCCGTCGACGATCTGCTCCAGGACCTCGAATCCTTCCTGGACGCGGCGGATCCCGAGGTCGGCGCGGGCCTCGCCCTGGACCCGGACGAGGACCGGTCGGAAGGCGCGAGCTAGACCAGCGGACGGGCCCGGCAGGCCGACCGAGCCCTCCCGCAGGCCGGTCTGGGGCGCCAAATGGCCGCGCTATCGTGGGTCGTCTTCGGCTGATCGGTTGGGCCTAGTCCATCCGGCTGATGACGCCGCCACGCCTCCCCGTGGCATCCTGCGAAACACGCTCCCAAGCTGCCTGGAGGCACCCATGCGCCGCACGACGCTCCCCCGGTCCCGCTTCTTCCTTCCGGCTCTGGCCACGCTGATCGCGTCGCTGCTCGCGCCCGGGTCGGCCCTGGCCCAGAACTGCATCGGCGACACCACTCCGCCCACGATCGACGTCCTCGCGCCGGAACGGGCCTCCGCCGTGGTCCAGGGTGGGGTCGCGGACGACACGTTCGACCTGATCGTGAGCGTATTGGAGGGCCCGAACCTCCTCACGTCGGTCACCGTCGACGGCGACGAACTGATCGTGAGCCCGATCTCGAGCAACATCTTCTTCCACCCGACGACCAGCCGCTGGGGCCTGAACGTCGTGGAGATCAGCGCCACGGACGGCTGCGGCAACGTGCGCGAGGTCGCCCACCCGTATCTGCGGGCGGGCAGCTTCGGACCTGTCCGGACCGCTGCCGACTTTGCGGCGGAGCTCCCCGACGCAGTGGTCGCCAGCCTCGGTCCGCAGTCCCTCGACGACGGCGACCGCAACGACCCGGACGACATCGCCACGCTGGTCGACTCGCTGCTCGGCACCGTCAACTTGAACGCGGTCGTTCCCACGGTCCTGGTGGCCGGCACGCCCAACCGGCGCTGCAACTTCTTCGACGGCGACATCTGGGTTTCGGCTCGTGTCGTCCGCGGCAACATCTCGGGTTCGTCGCCGACCCTCACGGGCCTGACCGCCTCGAACGCAGGGGTCCAGGCCGGCTTCGGGGTCCCCGCCATCTCGGTGCCTGCCACCTTGACGGTCTACAGCTGCAATCTCGGGGCCCTGATCAGCCCCTCCTTCAACGTCAGCTTCTCCACGACGGGCGGCAGCGTCTCGAGCAACGTGTCGCTCAGCGCCACCCCGGGCAACGCCAACGCCACCAGCCAGACGAATGCGAACCTGAACAGCGTGACGGCTTCGGTCAGCTGCGGGGTCTTCCAGTTCGCGTGCAACCTCGTCTCGGACCTCGCGCAGAGCACGGTGGAACCGCTGATCGAAGGCGCGCTCGAGGATGCGATCGATGGCACACTCCCGTCCTTCCTCGCGAACGCAGTCGAGAAGCTCGAGCTCAAGACCTCGATCGCCATGCCGGCCCCGTTCGACGTCGAACTGGGTGTCGCCAGCCGTCTCAGCTCCGTCGCGACGATGCCCGGTCGGCTCCGGATCGGGGCCGCTGCCCAGGCCTACCCTGCTGCGGCCGGTCCGAGCACCCCGGTCGGTGCTGCCGGCCCGATCGAACGGGGTGGGAGCTTCCCTGCGCTGACGCTCTCCGACTTCGGTCTCGCGGTCCGCGACGACTTCGTCAACCAGGTCCTGTGGGCTGCGTGGTACGGCGGTGGTCTCGACCTGCCGGACCTGTCAGCCGAGGCGAACAGCCTGGGGCTTCCCGTCGTGGACCTGGCGGCCTTCGGGCACCTGCCCCCCGTCGTGATGCCCGGCCCCGGTGCTCACGAGATCGAGATCGGCCTGGGTGACCTGCAGCTCGACGGCCTCGTCGACATCTCGGCGGCCCTCGGCGGAGCGCCTGGCCTCACCCTGCCGGCGAGCATCAAGGTCTCGGGCCAGGTCGTGGGCGTCCCGTCGGTCGACCCCGTCACCCAGAAGCTCGGCTTCACGGCGACGGGCTCGACCGTGCAGGTCGAGTTCGTCTCGCCGGCCCTGCCCTCCCTGACGAACCCGCTGGTGCCGATGGTCGAGCTCTTCCTGACCAGCTGGCTTCCGGGCCAGCTCGAGGCCTTGATCTCGGGGATCCGCCTGCCCGCGCTGCCCCTCGCTTCCTTCGGCCAGAGCGGGCTCGAGCTCGCTCTCGGCGCCCCCGCCAGCGCAGACCGGCCGGACGACGACCAGACCCGGGTCTCCGGCGTGCTCACCAACCGGGCCGAGTGCGGCGACGGCCTGGTGCGACTCGCCGAGACCTGCGACGACGGCAACGGCAGCCTGGGTGACGGCTGCGACGACACCTGCCAGGTCGAGCCCGGCTTCAGCTGCGGCGGCCAGCCGAGCGTCTGCAACGTCGGCCCCGACCTCGACAACGACGGCCTGGCCGACGTCGTCGACAACTGCACGGTCGAGCCCAACCCGAGCCAGCTGGACACGGACGGCGATGGCTTCGGCAACCCGTGCGACTGCGACTTCGACAACGACGGCTTCTGCAGCATCGCCGACTTCAACGTCTTCCTCGAGGACTTCATCACGCAGGTGCCGTCGAGCCGCGGTACCGACATGGACGAGGATGGTTTCGTGGGCATCTCCGACTTCGGCAAGTTCCTGACCGGCTTCCAGAACTCCACACCCGGCCCGGCTGGCGTCATCTTCTAGGGCTCTCGCGGCGAATCGGTCGTCGGGGCTGACGCGCCGCGCAGAACCCCTGCACAGGATCGAGAGGGAGGCGATGCGATCGCAGACCCCGCCCGCGCCCCTGCTCCGGTCCTTCATGCTCCTGGTCGTGCTCCTCGGCTCGGCTTGCAGGACCCCCGTCGACCCGATCGTGCAGGACCCGGGCGTGGTCGACGCCGAGCACCGGGCCTCCCTCGTCGAGCTGAGCTTCGGTCAGGCCGACGAGCGGATGAACGGGATCGCCTATCTCGCTCAGGGTGCCGGTCCGCATCCGACCGTGCTGCTGCTCCACGGCTACCCCGGCAACGAGCGGAACCTCGACCTCGCCCAGGCGCTGCGGCGCACGGGCTGGAACGTCGTGTTCTTCCACTACCGCGGCGCCTGGGGCAGCGGCGGCCGTTTCTCCTTGCCCGGGGCGATCGAGGACGCCCACGGCGTGCTCGCGACCCTGCGCGAGCCGTCGTTCGCAGCGCGACACCGGATCGACACCGGCCGGCTGGCCGTCGTCGGCCACAGCATGGGGGGCTTCGTGACCCTCATGGTCGCGAGCGAGGACCCCCGACTCTCGTGCGCCGTCTCGTTGGCCGGCGCAAACCTCGGGCTCCTCGGCCGTGGGCTCGCGGCGGATCCCGAGGCTGCCGCCGCTGCCGGGGAGGCCTTCGAAGGATGGAGCGGACCCATCCGGGGCCCGAGCGGAGCTCAGACGATCGAAACGCTCGTCGCCAACGCCGAGCGCTTCGATCTGCTGCTCCGCGTCCCGGTGCTGGCCTCGAAGCGGCTGCTGCTCGTCGCCGGCAGCCGCGATACGGACACCCCGCTCGGCGTCCACCACGCGCCGCTGGTCGCGGCGCTGCAGGCGGCACGAGCGCCTCACCTGGACGAGCAGGTCTTCGACGCCGACCACTCGTTCTCGGACAAGCGCCTGGCGCTCGCGCGACGGGTCGCGGGCTGGCTCGACACATCCTGCGCCCGCTGAGCCCGAAGCGGTGATCAGCGGCCCGTCGGCGGGGGCCACTCCTCGCGTTGCTGGAGCTGCCCCTCGAAGAGCCGCTGACGTGCGACCTGCGGGCCCGACCCGCAGAGCTCGGCCACCACCCACTCGGGTGCGATGTCGGTGCGCCAGCCGGGCCAGCCCGTCACGACGTGGGGAATGCCTCCGATCGCTCGCGTCTCCCCGGGTTGACGCCAGCCGCCGTCGCCTGTGAGAACCAGGCGCACGCGACCCCCCTCCAGCAGGGGAAGCACCTCGCCCAGCCAATCCTCCCGCAGGGCCTGCGCGCCCGGGTAGTCCGTGTTCGCGACTCGCGTGTCGCCCGCCCAGAGCGGGTGATGGAGCATGACGACGGCCCAGTCGTGCTCCTGTCCCCCGAGCGCCTGCTGCAGGAAGGCGCGCTCCTCGTCGTCGAGGCCATAGCGGCCGTCGCGCATCGTGCTGTGAAGGTGCACCAGTCGAACGCGACCCAGGTCCTCCACGCCGTGGCGCGACCCGAGGACCTCGCGCAAGGGAGCCGCGGCCTCGCTCCACCACTGCTCGTGGTTGCCGATCACGAAGCGCGCGTGGGGGAGCTTCGTGCGGAGCTCGCGAATGAAGCCGATCGCCTCGGCCGACGGGTGATGAATGGTGTCGCCCCCGAACACGACCCGATCGGCTGCGAGCGCTCGCTCCAGCGCCAGGAAGGCGGGCCAGACGCGCTCGGGATCCGGAAAGGCATCCTTGGGTGGATTCACCAATCCGTTCCCCGGATAGACGTGGCCCGCGAAGAGCAGACGGCTGCAGCCAGCTCGTGCAGAGGCCGCGGACGAGGCCGCCCAGGGAGCGAAGCCATCGGCATGGAGACTGGCGCCCAGCGCGAGCCGACGGGTGATCCGGCCTTCGTGCTCGAGCCCGCCGACTTCGCGTCGCAGCTCGCGAAGCGTGTAGCCGCCGTACGCCACGACGGCGACGAGACCGACGAGCAGCGCCGCAGCAAGCGCTCGCGCGCCCGCCCCCCGATGCGACGGATCAGCCATCGATCGCCATCTTCATGCCGTTCACGTACTTCGAGTTGCGGCTCACGCGGATCGGGATGCCGACCAGGCTGCGCGCCGCGAGATCGCGATCCTCGCGCGCGAACTTGGCCTCGACGACCAGCGCCGCTGGCAGATTCAGTTTGCGGCGCAGCTCGGGCCGGGGCCGGAGCCGTTGGTCGTAGGCGACCTGCCCCCAGTCCACGGTCACCCGCAGCCGGCCGTCCCGCGAGAGGAAGTAGCGACGTTGGTAGCGGTTCAGGAGCGCGGGGGCGGGGAAGCTCTCGGCCAGCAGTCGACCTCGGGGGGGCAGCTGCGCGATCAAGCGCCGCTGCACCGTCCGCCAGTCGTCGCCAGCCGTCCACGGCGGCTCGGGCACGTCGAAACGCTCCTTCCAGCCGTAGGCGTTGCGCTTGCACTTCAGCTCGAGCACGCCTGCGGCGGGACCCGCCGACCCCCCGTACCAGCGGTGGCGGAGCTTGATCCGATGGCTCACGCCGGCCAGGTTGTCGGCGTAGGACCCGAAGTCCCAGCTGTCGAGGTAGACGTTGTTCACCTGGCGATCCGGGTAGGCGAGCGCGAAGCCCGCCGGGTGCAGGCGGATCCAGGCCAAGACCCGGCCCAGCTCGGTCTCGGGTGCGACGAACTTGATCTCGAGCCGTACGTCCTCCGGAACCGAGACGTTCACGGTGAGCCCGCCTTCTTCATGCTCGACGCGTAGAGCTCCTCGACGTCGAGCGGCTCGCTCTCGACGGCCACGGCGTCGATCGTGATCGAGCTTCCCGTCTGCGCGCGCGCCTGCGCCCCCAGCCCGCTGAGGGTCACGTCCCGCGCTTCGAGCACCCCCGGCCCGTACTCCGGCTTCTTCACGTAGGCCATCAGGGCGGCCACGCGCGCATCGTTGATCTCACTCATCGCGAGTTCGAGCCGGGATCCGTCCTTGACCACGGCACCCGCCCCGACGTCGTGCATGACGACGCCGCGTGCCCGCATCTGGCTGGCCTCACCGACCGACAGGCCCTTGTCCCCGACCCGCTCGAAGCGGACCCCGTCGACGTCGATGTCGCTTCCGCTGACGTCGATCGCATCCCCGCCACCCGCGAGCCCGATGTCGAGGAAGCGGCCGCCGCGAACGCTTCCCTTGCAGAAGTCCGCGTCGAATGCGTCGGAACGCGTGTCCTGGAACCACACGTCCTCGAGCTCGAAGCGGGCGCCGACGACGTTGAGCGCATCCTCACCCCGGCTTCCTTCGATGCGCACGTGGCGGGCCGTCAGGTCGCTGCGCAGGAAGTTCACGCCGCCGGTGAGCCTCCAGTCTCCGAGCTCCACCCCGGTCGTGTGACGGACGCGCACATGCGCGAGGATCGAGGCCTCGCCCGCGTCCAGCACGGCCAGGCCGCCCCAGCCCTCGCTCGGAGAACGCGCTTGGAGCACGACCTCCTGCCCCTCCACGCCCTCGAATGCCACGGGTCCGTGGGACACGAGGACCGCGCCCGGCGCGAAACGAAGCGTGGTCCCTGGCCCCGCCACCAGCCGATGGCCCGGCGGCACGATGAACGCGCCCGCGAGATCATGGGTGCCCGGTTGGATCCGAAGCAGGCCCGCCTCCCCCCTTACGACGAAGGGATGCTTCGCGACCAGCGCG
>JAJDAR010000194.1 GCA_029261775.1 Deltaproteobacteria bacterium
CGGCGGGCGCAGCAGCTGTCCCAGGTTGTGCTCGGCGGCGAGGCGCGAATCTACACCCGCCGGAAGGAAGGGCGCTGACATCTCGTGGCTGCCGGCCTCGGGGCAGACCGCGTTGACCCGGATGCCGTCGCGGGCCAGCTCCATGGCGCTGGCCTTCGTGATGCCGCGCAACGCCCACTTGGTCGAGGCATAGCCGACGACCCCGTTCATGCCCTTCACGCCATCAGAGGACGCCACGTTGACGATCGACCCCGCCCCGTTCGAGCGCATCGAGGGCACGACGGCACGGATCCCGAGGAAGGGACCGAGCTGGTTCACGCGGAAGAGCGCCTCGAGATCCTCGGACGTGGTCTCCTCGAGGCTCTTGATCTGGAGGATGGCCGCATTGTTCACGAGCACGTCGATCCTGCCGAACGCCTCCAGGGTGTCCGCGACCGCGGCGTCCCAGGCCCGCTCGTCGGAGACGTCGAGCGGGCAGTAGCGTGCGGGCTCGCCCAGCTCCGCCGCGAGCGCCCGGCCGGCCTCGTGGCGCACGTCGGAGACCAGGACGCGCGCACCCTCCTCGACGAAGAGCCGCGCGATCGCCGCACCCGTCCCGCGCGCCGACCCGGTGACGATCGCGACCTTGTCCTGCATCCGTCCCATGCCGTCCTCCGGTTGGAGCGGCACGGTACCGCAGACCCGGCGACCGATGAGGCACGACTGACTCCGACCGCCCCGCCCGGCTAGTCTCGCGCTCCGTGACGGAGAGCCCGCCGATCCAGGTACGCGTCCGCCGGATCGGCCTCATCGCGGGTCCGGTGCTGGGGCTCGTCGTCGCGTGGCTGCTCGCAGATCAGGGCCGCTCCCCGCTCGGCCTGGATGCGGCGGGACGGATCACGGCCGGGCTGACGGCGTGGATGGCGGTGTGGTGGATGACGGAAGCGATTCCGTTGCACGCGACCGCGCTCCTGCCGCTCGCCGTCCTGCCCACGGCCGGCGTGCTCCCAATGGCCGAGGTCGCCGCCCCGTACGCCCATCCGCTGATCTTCCTGTTCATGGGCGGCTTCCTGCTGGCCCTCGCGATGCAGCGCTGGCAGCTCGACCGGAGGCTGGCCCTGGCCGTGCTCGTGCGGGTCGGCGCGCGCCCGCGCCGGATCGTGGCGGGCTTCATGGGCATCACCGCGGTCTTCAGCATGTGGGTGTCGAACACGGCCACGGCGGTCATGATGCTGCCCATCGCGACCAGCGTGATCGCGCTGCTGGGCACCGCCACCGGACGGCTCGAAGCCACGGACGACGGCCGGGTCGACGAAGAGGCAGCCGCGGTTCGCGAGGGCCACCATTTCGCATTGGCGCTGCTGCTGGGCATCGCGTACGCAGCTTCGATCGGCGGCGTCGGCACGTTGATCGGCACGCCTCCGAACCTGTTCCTGGCCTCCTACGCGCAGAGCGAGCTCGGGATCGAGATCGGCTTTGCACGCTGGATGGCCATCGGCATGCCGATCGTCGCGATCTTCCTGCCGCTGACCTGGTGGCTCCTCACCCATCGCATCTTTCCCATCCGCATCCAGCACGTGCCGGGGGGCGAGCAACTCTTCCGCCGATCCGCCGAGGGGCTCGGGCCGATCCAGCGAGGCGAGTGGGTCACGTTGATCGTGTTCACCCTGGCGGCCCTCGCCTGGATCACCCGCCCGTGGCTCAGCGCCCTGCAGGTGGGGGAGGCGCAGCCCTTTGCAGGGCTCTCGGACACGGGCATCGCCCTGATCGCCGCGCTCGCGCTCTTCGTGATCCCGGTCGAGGGGGGTCCCGCGCGCCGGTTCGTGATGGACGGCCCCACGGCCCTTCAGCTCCCCTGGGGTCTGCTGCTCCTCTTCGGTGGCGGCCTGAGCCTCGCCGCCGCGATCCAGGCCACCGGGGTGGCCGCGTTCCTGGGCGGCCAGGTGGCAGGACTGGCCGCGGTACCCGCGTGGCTGCTCGTGACGCTGGTGGTCGCGGGGATGATCTTCCTGACCGAGATCACGAGCAACACCGCGACCACGGCCACGCTGGTGCCGATCCTCGCCGGGGTCGGACCGGGCCTCGGGCTGGACCCCCTGCTCCTGATCGTACCCGCGGCGATCGCCGCGAGCTGTGCCTTCATGCTGCCCGTCGCCACACCGCCGAACGCCATCGTCTTCGGCTCGGGTCGGATCGAGATCGGCGACATGGTCCGCGCGGGACTGGGACTGAACCTGATCGGCATCGTGCTGATCAGCCTGCTGGCCTACGCGATCGTGCTGAAGGTGCTGATCCCGTAGGGCTTGTGGCGCCGGGCCCGTGGCACTCTATACCCCCGACGTGGACGGACCCGAACCCGACGACGGAGCGCTCCCCTGGCATCGCGTCGCTCTCTACGGATTGCCGAACGGCATCACGTCGGTCGCCGCGCTGCCGCTCGCCCTGTTCATTCCGGCCTTCTACGCCCAGGACCTGGGTCTCCCGCTGGCAGCCGTCGGCGCTGCGATCGCCGTGTCCCGGCTGCTCGACGTGGTGACCGACCCCTGGATCGGCAGCTGGAGCGATCGGTGGCGAGGCCGGCTGGGACGTCGCAAGCCCTTTCTGCTGGTCGGCACGCCATTGCTGGCGCTCAGCGTCTGGCAGGTCTTCGTGCCGAGCCCGGGGGCCGGGGTCGCGTATCTCGCCCTGTGGTGCTGCCTGCTCTATCTGGGCTTCACGATCGTGGATCTTCCGTACCGGGCCTGGGGCGCCGAGCTGTCGACGGACTACCACGAGCGCTCCCGGGTCTCCGCCTGGCGGGAAGGCATGGGAGCCGCCGGCCAGGTCGGCCTCCTGGCCGTGATCGTGGGCGCCGGGGCGGGCGGCCTCGCGGCAAGCGCCGATGCCCTGCGCACGATCGCCCTCGTCGTGGTGGTGGCCCTGCCCGCACTGATCCTGTGCGCCGTCCTGTTCGTTCCCGAGGTGCCGGCTCGCGCACGGCAGGCCCCTGCGCTCGCGCGCGGCCGCGCCATCGGCCTCGTGCTGCGCAACCCGGCCTTCGGGCGGATGCTCGGCGCCGTGCTGCTGTTCGTCTCGGGCGTGGTCATCCAGGGGACGCTCCACCGCCTGGTGCTGATCCACGTGATCGAAGCCCCCGAGCAGTTCCCGATCATGATCCTGCTCGAGAACCTGGCCACCCTGCTCGCCGTCCCGATCTGGCAG
>JAJDAR010000195.1 GCA_029261775.1 Deltaproteobacteria bacterium
CTCCGCGGGTGCGAGCAGTCGCATGGGCGGGCCCCAGAAGCCGGTCCCGCGGCTGACGTACAAGCGCGAGCCCGCGATCTCGTAGGCGCCTGCGACCCACGGGATCACCATGCGTACCATCCACCGGAAGGGCCAGATCTGTCCGCCGTGGGTGTGACCGGAGAGCTGTAGATCGATCCCCCGTCGGTGCGATCGTTTGAAGGTCGAGGGGTCGTGAGCGAGCAGCACCAGCGGTGAGGTCGCGTCCCAGCCCTCGAGCGCTGCGGGCAGGTCCTCGGACGAGCCGCGCGCGAGATCGCCCCGGTGGTCGTCGACGCCTGCGAGCCAGAAGCCTTCCCTCCCCTCCTCTCCGACGCGCACCCGGGCATTGCGCAGCGGACGGATGCCGAGCTCGCGGAGCCGAGCCACCCAGGCCTCGTCGCCCGAGTAGACGTCGTGGTTCCCGGTCACGAAGAACACGCCGTAGCGGGCCGCGAGATCGCCGAAGGGCGCCACGTCCTCGCGGAGCTGGGCGACGCGACCATCGACGAGATCGCCCGTGATCGCCACCAGATCGGCGTCGAGCCCGTTGACCCGCTCGACCAGCCGCTCCGCGAACCGGCGGCCCAGGATCGGCCCGATGTGGATGTCCGAGATCTGGACGAGACGCAGCCCGTCGAGAGCCAGGGGCCAGCGCGCGAGACGATGCTCCACCCGCTTGACCGACGGGAAGCGGAGCCCCCCGACCAGCCCCGCCGCGGCCAGGCAGGCGATGGACGTGGCGAGCAGTAGGGCGTAGCTCTCGGGGGCGATCGCGCCCAGCCCGAGCAGATGGGCCCCGCCTCGCAGCGCGTCGCCGATCCAGAGCGTGTTGAACCCGATCCAGAAGAAGCCCATCCAGAGCAGGAAGGGCCAGGAGAGCAGGCGGAACCAGGGTGCGGGAAGCGCCCGCTCGAGAGCGGGCTGCAGGATGGACCCGAGGCCCAGGATCCCGATCGCGGCCAGGGCTGCGGTCCGGAAGGGCTCGTCCCAGGCCGGATCCAGGACCAGACGCCGCGCCAGGTAGTAGTGGGCGGCGCCCAGGCTCGTGAGGGCGAGCCCTACGAGCAGGGCCGCAGTCGCGGCGCGTCGTCCGTGCATGGCGGCCGAGTCTTGCAGATCCAGAGGCCGGCCGGCAGCTTGCACCGCCCTGCTGCGCGTGGCTGAAGCGCAACTGCCGACGAGTGTGCCCTTCAGTTCGGAATCGGACGGCCGATAACCGGACGGAACTGCAATGGCAGGGGGACCCCGATGCGCCACCTCATCACCAAGCTCTTCGCGACGCTGGCCTTGCTGGCGATGCTCTCGACACCCGCGATGGGCTTCGAATCCAGCCGCAACGGCACGCTCGAAGCAGAGAAGACGAACCCGATGTGGGATCTGATGTTCCTGCGACCGATGGGCGCCGTGGGGCTCATGTTCACCACGGCCTTCTGGGTGCCCGTACAGGGCATCTGCATGATCACTCGCCCCACCGAGTGGAAGAAGCCGATCGACATGATGCTGAGAGAGCCGTTCGAGTTCGTGTTCGTGGATCCCATCGGATCCCACTGAACCCGGGCGAGCTGCCCGCCTCGGAGCTCCGGGGACGGGTCGAGATTCCGAGCGGCCGCCTGCCCCGGGCAGACGGCCGCTTCTCTTCGTGGCTCCTGTCGGGCGCGCCGACCTCGCTTCACCAGCCGCGGAGATCGATCGGCCAGGACTCGATCACGGTCTCGCCGTCCACGACGTGCAGCGTCTCGTGATAGGCGACGGTCGGATCGATGTGCGCCGGCCAGACGCGCACCCGATCGCCGACCGCAGGAGCCCTCTCCGCCGCGAAGGTCACGTGCTCGTCCGAGCAGAACCAGACCCGGGCGCCCTCGATCTCCGGGTTGCCGTGGTCCATGCCGAGCGCCTTCAAACCGCAGTCTGCGACGGCGTAGGCTGCAGAGGCGGAGACGACCGTCGCGAGCAGGCTCGTGGCCATCCGGAACGGCAGACCGAGACCGCGATAGGCCGTGTCCATCAGTGCGTAGGACCCCGCCTGGATCTCCGTGGCGAGCTGGTTGAGGTCGTAGCTCCCCGTGCCTCCGGCGGAGATCACCTCTCCGCCGACCTGGGCATGGGCTGCCGACAGCAGCTCCATCGCCTGGGCCACCCCCTCCGCCTGCTTCACGCGATCGTCCACGATCATCAGGTGCCCCTCGTAGCCCATCACGCCGCGGACCTCGAGTCCGGCCGCCCGCGCGCGATCGGCGAGCGCCCCCGCCGCGTCGGGTGCGCAGCCACATCGCGGGAGGCCGACGTTGACGTCGATCAGCACCTCCGGCACGCCACCGCGGGCAGCGGCCTCGATCGTCTCGATCGAATCGACTGCCACGGTGACGCGGGCGTCCAGCCGGCCCAGCCGCGAGCAGTCGAGCACCTCGTTGGCCAGCAGGAGGTCCTCGCCCAGGCCCGCGGACGCGAGGCCCTCGACCTCGCGCACGGTGGCGCAGGTGAAGCGGCGATGGCCGTGCGCGACCTGGCGGCGGGCCAGGTTCGTGCACTTGTGGGCCTTCATGTGGGGACGCAGGCGCGGCCCGGGAAGTGCCTCCGCCATCGTCGCCAGGTTGTGCTCGAGGGCCTCGGCCTCGACGAGGAGAGCGGGCGTCGTCAGGTCGTGGATGCGCATGCCCCGGAGTGTGGCACGGACCTGCGACGCTTCAGACCTGTTCGGAACCCTCGTCGGATCGCTCGGGGTCGGAGACGGGGAGCGCCCCTTCCTTTACGTAGCGCCCGGTGAAGCCGTTGGTCCCGATCCCCATGTAGACCCGCGAACCGGGCTCGAGCGGCTCCCCGGTGGCGGAGCAGCGCTGCGCCGTGTTGAGCACGACCGGCTGCCAGGCGATCACGTCGGGAAAGCCCGGGGCGGAGGATCGGTCCTCGGCGGCTTGCGGCGAAGGCGACTCGTCCTGGGACGCTGCGGCGGCGCGTTCGGCTCGGAGGTCGACCCCCTCGTCGTCGGTCGCGCGTGCCTGCCGCTCGGACGCCCGCTCGCGGGCCCGCTGTGCCATACGGTCGACCACGTCGGCGAAACGCTC
>JAJDAR010000196.1 GCA_029261775.1 Deltaproteobacteria bacterium
GATCCTGGGCATGGGCATGGTGCTCGGAGCGATCGTCCACCGCGTCACGGGCCGCCGGCGCAACAGCCGCCTGCGCCTCTGAGCCCCCCGCCAAAGGGGGGGGGGCTGCGCCCGCCTTTGGCGGGCGCCCGCGACCGGGACGAAATGCCGACCCGCTCCGTGGTGTCTCCCTTTGACCCGGATTACCGTCCGGATCGGCTGGGTCGAGCCGCGGGCCGCTCCCTCGCCGCTCGGGGGCGACGCCCGGAAGGATCACGTTGAGCGAGCCGCACGACCCACACCGCCCCGAGCCGCAACCCCGGAACGACCCGCGAGATCGGACCGGCCGGGCGGCGGAACCCGGATCCCTGGCCTCGCTCTCACGCCTCGGGCAGGGCGGGCGCGACGACCGGTTGCCGTTCCGACTGGTCGTGCGGCTGCTCGCTCGCTGTCTCCAATGGCTGCGGCCGCTGCGGATCCACCTGCTCGGGCTCTTCGGCGGCTTCTCCGTCCTCGCCGTCCTGCTCTTTCCGGTCGGCCTGCTGCTGATCGACGTGATCTGGACCCGCGTCCTGCAGGGCCTTCCGGTTCCCGAGGAGCAGGCGCTGTGGCTCGGTCTCGACCCGGCGATCGTGACCCACGTGGAGGGCCTGTCGGCCGAGGTGCGACGCAGCCTGCTGGAAGGCGCCCTCTGGATCGGTGTGGCCGTGACCGTGCTCGTCACGCCGATCTTCATGGCGCTCTACTACTACCAGGTCTGGATCCTACAGCGGGTGAACCAGCTCCTGCGGGTCCAGCTGCTCGACCAGCTGCAGCGGCTGTCGATGCGCTTCCACAGCGATCATGCGATCGGCGATGCCCTGTATCGGATGATGCAGGACTCGGCGATGGTGACCCAGCTCGTCGAACTGCTCTTCTTCACCCCGATCTCCACCCTCGGACGCTACGCCTTCGCGGTCGCTGTCGTCGCCGCCTTCGATCCCCTGATGGCGCTGCTCCTCGGTCTGCTCTGGCCCCCCCTCCTGCTCCTCGGTCTCTGGTTCTCGCAGCGCCTGCGGGTGGGCTTCCGGGCGGCGCGCGAATCCAACGCCGCGCTCACCGCGCGCATCCAGGAGACGCTGGTGGGCGTGAAGGTGATCAAGGCCTACGGCGCCGAGCGCCGCTGGCAGGAGGTCTTCGAGGATGCGAGCGAAGGCGCCTTCCGCGCGGCCTTCGTGGCGCGGGATCGCCTCGCAGTCTTCACCGTCGCACTCTTCTGGGTCTGCGGGCTCGGCTTGATCGCCTCAGGAGCCTTCGCGGCCACCCGCGCGGCCGCGCAGGTGCCGCTGATGATCGAGGCGCTCGGCTTCAGCATCTGGACCCTGGGCCTCTACAACTTCTTCAAGTCGCGATTCAGCGACGGAGCCGGCCAGCTGCGCATGCTCTTCAAGACCTGGGGACGCACCCAGGACGTCGCGATCGGCCTCGACCGGGTCTTCGAACTCCTCGACCTCGAGCCCGAGGTACAGGACGCGGAGGGTGCGGTACCGCTCGAGGGCATCCGTCGAGGCGTCACCTATCGCGACGTGTGGTTCCGCTACCAGCCCGACCGCCCGGCGCTCGAGGGGATCGACTTCGAGGCGGCCGTCGGCACGATGACGGCGATCGTCGGCCCCACCGGATCCGGCAAGACCACCCTCATGACCCTGCTGCTGCGCCTCTTCGATCCGGAGCGGGGGCGCATCGAGATCGACGGGCAAGACATCCGCGAGCTGCAGACGGAGAGCCTGCGCAAGGGCGTCGCCACCGCCCTGCAGGAGAACCTGCTCTTCGGGACCACGGTGCGGGAGAACATCCGCTATGCGGTGCCCGACGCGAGCGACGCCAAGGTGCGGGAGGCGGCACGGGTGGCCTGCGCCGAGGAGTTCATCGCCAGGCTGCCGGAAGGCTACGAGACGCTGCTCGGCGAGCGCGGAACCAAGCTGTCGACCGGCCAGCGGCAACGCCTCTCGATCGCCCGGGCCGTGCTCAAGGACGCCCCCATCCTGATCCTCGACGAGCCCACCGCGTCCCTCGACGCCGAGACGGAGCTGCGGGTGCTGCAGAACCTGGCGGACTGGGGCCGGGGTCGGCTGATCTTCCTGATCACCCACCGGCTCAGCTCGATCCGACGCGCCGATCAGATCCTGGTGCTGCGCGACGGACGAATCGCCGAGCGCGGGACCCACGAGGATCTCGTGGACCGCGAGGAAGGCGTCTACGGCTCACTCTTCCGCCACGAGGCCGAGCCGGCACGCGCGGCGGGAGGCACGCCCGCATGAGGGAGGCGAGCGAAGAGACGCGCGAGGGCCGGAGGCTGCAGGAGGACACGCGCATCGGAACCGGCGAGACCGTCCGTGTGCTGGCCCGCGCCTTCCGCTACGCCGCACCGTTCAAGCGCCGTTTCTTCGTCAAGTACGGCTACCTCGTCCTGTCGATGATTCCGCTGCTGGTCACCCCGTGGCCGGTCAAGATCATCGTCGACCAGGTGATCGAGGAGCGCCCGATCGCCCCCGGCGACTACCCCGAACTGATCCGCCCGCTGGCCGAAGCGCTGGTCGGGATGCCCCCTGCCGACATCCTCTTCTGGATGGTGTTGCTGCAGCTCTTCCTGCTGCTCGTCGTGGGGGCGGTGGGCACCGGCGGGGGCGAGCGCGATCGGGCGGAGTCCCAACTCGCGGGCGGTCACGATCAGGCCAGCCAGACGGAGAACGAGGCCAACGCCGGCTGGTCCATGGCCAGTGGGCTGCTCGGGCTGCTGGACTTCCGCTACACGATCCGGCTCACCCAGGCCCTCAATCACCACTATCGGGCCCGGCTCTTCGAGAGGATCCAGGCGCTGCCGATGACCGTCTTCGACGACGAGCGCATCGGCGACGCCGTGTTCCGGGTGATGTACGACACCCCCTCGATCACCAACGGCGTCTATCGGATCGTGCTCACGCCCCTCGCGTCGCTGGGCTTCCTGGCCGCAGTCACGCTGATTCTCGCAGCGCTCTTCGGCGACCATCCGATCTACTGGCAGAGCGCGCTCGCGATGGGCGCGATCTCGCTGGTCGTCAGCCTGCCCTTCACCGGCGTGCTGCGCCGGCGAAGCAGCGCAAGCCGCCGGGCCGGCGCCGCCACGGCCAGCAGCCTCGAAGAGGGCCTGTCGAACATTCTCGCGGTACAGAGCCTGGGGGCCGAAGATCGCGAGCAGAAGCGCTTCGACGGCGACAGCTGGACCGCCTTCTCGCGTCACCGGTCGCTGATGCTGGTCGGCATGATCATCTTCCTGCTCGCCTTCCTGCCGGGCACCTGGGTCGTCATGCAGGTGTTCTTCTACACGGCCGATCTCGTGATCGCGGGCACGATCAGCCGCGGCGACTTCACGTT
>JAJDAR010000197.1 GCA_029261775.1 Deltaproteobacteria bacterium
GGGCAGCTTGCCGTCCGGCGGGTCGACGATCATCGAGCTGCGGATCTCGCCGTTCACGACGGCCAGCCGCTTGCCCGGGTCGATCCAGAACGCGTTGTAGCCACCGACGTCCTGGCCCGCCTGCAGCTCGCCTTCGGGCACATCGTCGATGGACTGGAGCATGGCGTCCATCCCGGATTCGATCTGGCGCGCCTCCTCCGGGCTGAGCACCAGGCGCTCGACCTGGTCCATGCGCTCCAGGCCCGTCATGCTCGCGTTCGTCCAGGTGCCCTGCAGGTCGGGATCGCCATGGGCGAGACGACGCGGCTTCCAGTCCTCTGCGGAGGCCGCCCCCGCGAGCGCGATCAGACACGCAAAGAGGACGAGCCGGAGCTCGACCCTCATTCGAGGGGCTCCTTTCGCAGGTGCCCGTACATCAGCTCCTCGACGAACTCGACGCAGTTGAACTGCTGCAGGATCGCGTCGTCGCCCACCAGCCGGTAGAGCGGCATGCGGATCGTCCACGGTCGGGTGAAGACCTTCTCGTCCTCGAGCGTCGCCTCGTACTGCAGGGTGTGGGGCCCGATCGGCGTGAAACGCTCCGTCACCTTCAACGCTTCGCTGTGGAAGTTCCCGGCGCGGTCGAGCCAGGTCTGGTCGTTCTGGCCGGTCGTCACGATGACGAGGGTGTCTCCCTCCCAGCTGCCCAGCGACTGGCCCATCCAGGAGTCGATCGGCGCGGGGCCCGGATCCTCGAGGAAGATGTTGCGCACCGCGCCTGCATACTCGTACGAGAAGAACAGGGCGTCCTCGTTCTGGAGGATCTGGAACGGGAAGGGCATGTAGGTCGCGCGTGGGATGCCCGGCAGGTAGCACTTGATCTCGGGGTCGGCGGTCAGCCAGCTCGCCTGGTTCTCCGCCTTCTTCTTCTTCGCCCAGTCCTGATACGGGATCTCCTTGCCGACCACGACACCGATTCCGGCGGGCACCGCGCCAGCCGCGCCGAGGGCCACGACCTCCTTGGCCGGCACCGGGCCGTGCGGACCCTCGCGGAACGCCCTGGCCGCGCGGGCTGGGTGGTCCTGAAGGTCGTCGTGGGCGCGATTGAACGCGCGCCAGACGCCGTTGAGATCGGGCTTGCCGCCTGGGCCCCGCGCTGCGACGTAGGGCTTCGCGGTCGTGGCGTCCGCGGCGGACAGCGTTGCGGGAGCCAGCAGCGTCAGGGCCGCCAGCACCAGGATGGTCTTTGCCAAGGCCTCTCCAGCAGGCCCCGATCCCGCCACGGCTGGGGCCGGATGGAGCGTATCGCCCGATCGGGTCCCGACCAACGCCCCGGTCCGGGTTCCGGCTAGCGGGATGCCACCGTCAGGCCGAGATCGTCGATCCAGAGGGTGCCGCGCCCGTCGACGACCACGTTGAGCTTCGCCAGATTGGCCCGCTGGCCCGCCTCGAGGAAGAACGGCGTCTCCTGGGAGGTCCACTCGTTGGTGCCGCGCAGCGGAGCCTGCAGCGCCCGCGAGAAGAACTCGCCCTTGCCCGGCACGCGCACCCACATCTCGAGATAGGCCTGGCCTTCGAGGTCGCGGGAGCGGAGGCGTGCTCCGTACTGGAGGACGGCCTGCTCGAGCTGGTCGAGCGGCACCTCGGCGAGCTGGATCGTGATCGGCCCCCGGGCGTCGATACGGAGGGATGCGCCGCCCTCGACGTGGGCTTCGGTGTCCACTGCAACGCCGGAACGTGCGATCACATGCTCGAGCGAGTCGAGACCGTTGGCGTAGAGTGAGCGCGGCAGGTCGGCAGGCTGGGCGCAGCCCGTCGCGAGCAGGGCGCCCAGCAGGAGCCCTCGGATCGGCAGCGAGGCGGTCGGCATGGTCTCTCCTTCGCGATCTCGGATCGCATCGGGCTCATCGGCCGCCCGGGAGAGACGCCTGAACGCCACCCCCCGCCCGCGGTACGCTGCACCCGAGGCCAGGTCCATGTCCGAGAAGCCCCCGAACCACGCACTCAGCGAGATGAGATGTCCGGTGCAGCTGGAGGACGTCGACCTGTTCTCGCCTGGCGCCCAGGAGCACTGGTTCGAGGCGTACGAGATCCTGCATGCCGAATCCCCGGTGCTTCGGATTCCCGGCGAAGGCACGAGCCCCGACCACGATGGATTCGTGCTCTGCAAGTACGAGGACCTTTCGCGCGTGGTGCGCGATCCGGTGCGCTTCCCGCCGCCTCGCTACGCCAAGCGCGCTCGCGGGCCGGCCGCGGCTCGGGGCCCGGTGACACCGCGGATGAATGCGATGGTCGCCTCGATCCTCTCCCTGCGGCCGACTCCCGAGCTCTGGAAGGCGCACCGCCAGCAGCTCACCGATCCCTGGGTCGGACCGCGGGGGGCGCAGCGCCACGAGGCGTTGATCACCCGAACCGTGGACCTGCTGATCGACGCTTGGATCGACGAGGGCGAGGTGGAGTTCGTCGGCCGCTTCGCCGCGCCACTCCCCGCCCGGGTGATGACGACCGTGCTCGGCTTTCCCCTCGAGGACATGCCGCGGCTGGAACGCTGGTCGAAGGCGCAGGTGCGTCCCTTCATCCACGGCCGCGGCCACCGGAACCTGCTGTCTCCCGAGGAGGAGGCCGAGCAGGCCCTCGTGCTGCAGGAGTTCACCGACTACGTCCAGGAGCAGGTGACCCGAAAACGCGCCGAGCCGGGTGACGACATGATCTCCGATCTGACGCAGGTCACCTACCCGGCCCTCGATCGCAAGCTCAGCGACGTCGAGATCATCGGGATCGTCTACGCGATGCACCTCGGCGGCCTCGAGACGACCCAGTACGCGCTCACCGAACAAGCCCGGCTGCTCTGCGAGCATCCGGAGCTCTTCGGCCGGCTCAAGGGGGACCCGTCGCAGATCCGCCGCTTCATCGAGGAGGCGATGCGACTGCGCGCCCCGACCCAGGGTCTCTCCACGCGCATGACCACGCGAGACGAGGAGTTCCAGGGCGTTCCGGTGCCGGCGGGCTCGGTCCTCCACCTGCGCTTCGGGGCCGCGAACCTCGATCCCGAGGAGTTCGCCTGCCCCCATGCACTCGACGTCGATCGCAAGAGCCCGGCCCGTCACATGACCTTCTCCCAGGGCCCGCGCTCGTGCCCCGGCGCCGGGATCTCGCGTCTGGAGCAGACGATCGCCTGGTCCCGGCTGCTCGAGCGCGTCGACCGGCTCGAGCTGGCTCCGGGCAACCGCTTCCTGCACCAGCCCGGGATCATGCTGGGCACCCTGGAGCTACGCCTGCGCGTCACGCGGGCGGGCTGAGCGGAGCGTGGCGCCCCCCCACCGCCGCCTGCCGTGGCTGCAGCGGCTCACCCCTCGCGTGTTCTACGGCTGGTGGGTCGCGCTCGGCTGCAGCCTGCTCTCCTTCGCCGTCGTCGGCGTCGGCTTCTACGGAATGGTCGTGCTGCTCGACGCCCTCGTGACCGAGCGCGGCTGGAGCCGCGAGTCGGTCTCGGCTGCGACGAGCCTGTACTGGGTGTCGACCGGCCTGGTCGGCCTGACGATCGGCCGCGCCGTGGACCGGTTCGGCGCGCGGCGGTTCATCGCGGCCGGGGCCATCGTCATGGCCGGGGCCCTCGTCTGGATCGGACGCATCACCGCACCGTGGGAGGTGGTGCCCGCCTACGTCATGCTCGCCATGGGCTTCGCCCTGGCCGGTGCGATCTCGACGGGCGCCCTGGTCACGCGCTGGTTCGTCGGGCGCCGCGCCCTCGCGATGACGCTCTCCCACACGGGCGTGTCTGCCGGCGGCATCGTGCTGACCCCGCTCATGACCGGCTGGATCCACGACCTGGGCATGCAGGTCGCGCTCGACCGGCTCGCGATC
>JAJDAR010000198.1 GCA_029261775.1 Deltaproteobacteria bacterium
AACAATGAAACGAACGTCCCCGCTCTCGTCCGCTCTCGTCCGTTCTCGTCCGCTCTCGTCCGCTCTCGTCCTCGTTCTTCCGGGTCTTCGTCCGGGGTCTTGCCGGCCCTTCCTTTGGTTCGGGCTCACCGGGGCCTTCGAAGCTCCTGGTGGCCGGGTCGCCCGGGGCCTGACCCGTGGCGAAATCGCCACCCCGGCACCCGAGGCGCCGCCCAGAAACCCCTCGATTCCCGAGAGAGGAGAGATAGAATGGGCCGCGCCAAGCGCCCGCGGGGCGTCTCACGAGCCCGCGCAGCGTGCACATCGCACGCGAGGCCGGCCTCGCTCCCGACGATCGGAGGACCCCATGGATCTCATCACGACCGGCTACGGCTGGGAATTCCTGTTCCGCTACGTCCACTTCCTGGCCGGCATCACCTGGATCGGCGTCCTCTACTACTTCAACTTCATCCAGACGCCGTTCTTCGGCAGCGAGCTCGGCGGCCAGGCCAAGAGCGCGATGACCCGGGGCCTCGTGCCCAACGCCCTCTGGTGGTTCCGCTGGGGCGCGATGTTCACGTTCCTGTCGGGCTGGACGCTCGTGCTGATGTACCTCGGCATGGACGGCCTCTCGCTCGGGGACGGCCTCATCACGCGCATCCTGACCGGCGGCATCATGGGCACGATCATGTGGTTCAACGTCTGGTTCGTGATCTGGCCCGCCCAGCAGGTCGTGATCAAGTCGGCCGAGCAGATCGCCGCCGGCGGCGAGGCGATCCCGGACGCTCCCGCCCGGGCGGCCCGCGCCGGCCTGGCGTCGCGCACGAACACGATGTTCTCCTTCCCGATGCTGTTCTTCATGGGCTCGGCGCGGCACCTCGACACGTTCAACAACGGCACGAACGACACCGTCTACTGGATCGTCGCCCTCGCCATCATCCTGCTGCTCGAGCTGAACTGCTTGATCGGGACGGGTCAGGCCCGCCAGAAGTACCTGGGCAGCGTGTCCGGCACGATCCACACGGGTCTGCTGGCCACCGTGGTCCTGTACCTCGTCGGCGTCGGCCTGAACAGCTAGCCAAGCGCAGTCCGCTTTCTGGGGAAAGCGCCAACGAGAGGGCCGGGGGCGAGAGCCTCCGGCCCTCTTCCGTGGAGCCACCCGATGGACGAAGAGCGACGCTGCGGAGCCTGCTCGCTCTGCTGCACCGTCCTGCGGGTCGACGAGCTGCGCAAGCTCGGCGGGGTGCCGTGCCCCGAGCTCGCGGCGCCAGGCCAAGGTTGCGGCATCCACGCGACGCGCCCCGGCATCTGCCGCCGCTACCGCTGCCTGTGGCTCCAGGGGCGCCTCGACGAGGCGGACCGGCCCGACCGGCTGGGCGCGGTGCTCGACCTGGTGAGCGAGGCGGGCATGCCGCGCCTCGCCATCCGCGAGGCCGAGCCGGGCGCCTACGACGCCTCGCCGCGTCTGCAGGAGATCGCCGCGCGCTTTCGCGAGACGATGATGGTCCGGATCAGCGACCAGGCCGACGTCCTCGACGCCGACTCGGCCTATCGTGTGCTGCTGCCCGGCGGCGCGGAGCACCTCGTCGAGGGCGACAGGACGACCCTCCGGCACCCTGACGGCCGCGTCGAAGTGCAGCGGCTGCGCTGGATCGAGCGCCTCGTGCGCCGTGCCATCCTGGCCGTGCGGCGGCTGCGGATCCGCCGCTGGCCGCGGCACGAAACCCGAGAGCGCTAGGCGGATCCTCGGAAGGCGCCGCGCAGGAAGTCGGACATCTCCTGGAGCAGCGCCTTTCCGGCCGGGACGATCGGGCTCAGCTGGAAGAACACGTGCGGCATGCCGTCGTACCGGTGCACCGTGACGGGCACACCCGCGGCCTCGAGCGCCTTCCCGTAGGCCTCCCCCTCGTCTCGCAACGGATCGAACTCGGCCGTGGCGATCAGGGCCGGCGGCAGGCCCGCATGATTCGTCGCCAGCAGCGGCGACGCGTCGGGCTCGGACCGGCGGGGGTCTCCGTCCGGGCCGAAGTAGTGCGCTCCGAAGTAGTCCATCGACTCCTTCAGGAGGAAGGGGCCGGCGGCGTTCTCCTTCCGCGAGGGGTAGATCTCGTGTGCTTCCTCTCGCAGATCCACGGAGGGGTAGACCAGCAGCTGGGCGCGCAGGTCGGGCCCTCCTGCGTCCCGAGCTCGCAACGCGACCGCCGCCGAGAGATTTCCTCCCGCGCTGTCGCCGGCCACGGCCATCCGGGTCGGGTCCCCGCCCAGCTCCGCGCCGTGCTGTCCGAGCCACTGGAGCGCCGCGAACGAATCGTCGATCGCCGCCGGAAAGGGGTGTTCGGGGGCAAGTCGGTAGTCCACCGAGACGACCAGCGCGCGGCCGCCGTTGGCGAGCGCGCGGCACTCGCGGTCGTGGGTGTCGAGATCGCCGATCACCCAGCCGCCGCCGTGGTAGAAGACCACGATCGGCAAGGGTTCCCCGGCCTCGGGCCGGTACACGCGCACGGGGATCGATCCAGCCGGCCCGGGGATCGAGCGGTCCTCCACCGTCGCGACCTCCTCACCGGGGCCGAACATCTGCGCAAGGGCCACGTAGCCCTCGCGCGCCTCCTTCGGACTCAGCTCGTGGGTCGGCTTGGAGTCGGGGTTCTGGGCCATGCCCTCGACGAGGGCCTGGATCTCCGGGGCGAGCGGCATCGAAGCTCCTTTGCCATCCGCGGATCGGCCGCGGATCCGAAGGATGCCACAGCAGCTGCTCCCCGGAACCGGAGCCCCTACTTCGCGACGGACTCCAGATAAGCGTGGACGGCCGGCAGGTCTGCCTCGACGTGGACGAGGGGAACCATCGCCTGGGTGTCGCGCTTGGGCGTGTAGCCCGCCGGGTACTCGTTGCGCAGCACTTTGGCGCGCAGCAGCTCCATCGACGAGCCCGTGATGGCGGGCCCGACGGGCCCGTCCTCTCCCGGCGCCCGCGCGTGGCAAGCGCTGCACGAGGTCTCGTAGACCACCTTCCCACGCTGGATCAACGCGGCGTCGGGATCCGCCTCGCTCCCCTGGCCACAGCCGACGAGCACGGCCAGCCCGCACCCGGCAAGCAACGCCAGGGCGCGTGCCGACCTGCCGCGAAGGAGGCTCCTGGCGCGCCCACCCGGCCTGGGCCGGCGGGGGTCTCGGGCGGAGCGGGCTCGGTTCATCGGTTCTCCAGGTCTCGCGGATCGCCGCGGAAGCTAGCCGCCGGCCCAGCCGGCGACGAGCATGGCTCCGCTACGATTCGATCCGATGTCGAGCCCGTCTCCGCCGGCACCGGCCCGGGTGCTCACGCGTGCGAATGCCCTGACGGCGTTGCGCTTGCTGACGGCTCCGCTGCTGGCCCTCGCGATCCTTCGCGGCGAGAGCGGTCTGGCCCACCTGCTCTTCTGGTTCGCGGTCGGCACAGACCTCCTGGACGGGCGGGTCGCGCGCCACTACGGCGAGGCCTCCCCGCTCGGCGGTCTCTTCGATCACGCGACCGACGCCACCTTCGTGGCCACGGGGCTGCTCGCCGTCGCACACACCGGCCAGACCCCGCTGCTCCTGCCCCCGCTCGTGCTCGCCGCCTTCTTGCAGTACACCCTCGACTCCCGCGCCCTGTCGGGCCGGCCCCTGCGCGCGAGCGGCCTCGGGCGCTGGAACGGCATCGCCTACTTCGTCCTGCTGGGCATCCCGGTCGTCCGCGACGGCCTCGGACTCGGCTGGCCGCCGGTCGGCTGGACGGTCGCCATCGGCTGGGCGCTCGTCGTTTCCACGGTCGTCTCGATGGGCGACCGCCTGCTCGCACTCACCCGGAGACCCACCCCGTGACCGTCCGAACCTTCTCGCAGATGCTTCCCAGCGAGCCCGACCTCGCCGACCTCGAGCGTCGCTACGCCGAGCTGACCGCCGACTGGGCCTCCGCCGCGGACCCCGCGGCCCGGCGCGCCGTGCTCGATGCCTGGGAGACGCTGCGCCGCGGGTTCTCCACCTGGCACGAGCTCGTGCAGGTCCGTTTCACCCAGGACACCCGCGACGCCGCGGCACGCCAGGCTCGGGAGCGTGGCGACGAGCTGGAGCCGCGGGTGACGAGCCTCGAGGTGGCCTTCCTGCAGCGCATCCTCGGCGAGCCGCACGGCGCAGAGGTCGAGCAGGTGCTCGGCGCCCAGGCGGTGGCGCTCCACCGCTTGAAGATCGCCGCCTACGACCCGCGCATCGAGGCGGACCGCATCCGGGAGGCGAAGCTCGGTGCCGAGTACACGGACCTGATCGCCCAGGCGAAGATCCCCTTCCAGGGGGAGACCTGGAACCACGCCGGGATCGCGAAGTTCGGAGAGGATCCGGACCGCGAGGTCCGACGGGGTGCTGCCGAAGCCCGCTGGCATTGGTTCGAGGAGCACGGAGCGGAGACGGACCGGCTCTACGACGAGCTCGTCGGTCTGCGGCACGAGATGGCCCGCAAGCTCGGCCACGCCGACTTCGTGGCGCTCGGCTACCAGCGCCAGAAGCGCATCGACTACGACCGCTCGGACGTCGAGCGCTTCCGCAAGACCGTGCGAGAGGACGTCGTCCCGCTCTGCGAACGCCTGATGGCACGCCGGGCCGCCGACCTCGGCCTCGACGAGCTGATGTTCTGGGACGAGGCGCTGGCCGATCCCGCGGGCAATCCGACCCCCCGCGGCGACCCGGAGTGGACCGAGCGCGAGGCCTCGGCGCTGTTCCACGAGACCCACCCCGAGCTCGGCGCCTTCTACGACATGCTCGGCGAGCGCGGCCTTCGCGATCTCGTGACCCGCGAGGGCAAGGCGGCCGGGGGCTACACGACTTTCTTCGAAACCGAGACCGCACCCTTCGTGTTCGCGAACTTCAACGGCACGAAGGGCGACGTGGACGTGCTCACCCACGAGCTCGGCCACGCCTTCCAGGCCTGGTGCAGCCGGGACCGCTCGCCGATGGAGTACCGGTTTCCGACCCTCGAGGCGTGCGAGATCCACTCGATGAGCCTCGAGCTGCTGACCTGGCCCGCGATGGAGCGACTCTTCGGCGACCAGGCCGAGCGCTACCGCCGCGGCCACCTCGAGGGGAACCTGCTCTTCCTCCCCTACGGCGTGGCCGTCGATCACTTCCAGCATCGCGTCTACGAGGAGCCGCAGGCGGGCCCCGCCGGGCGGCACGCCATCTGGCGCGAGATGGAGGCCCTGTACCTGCCGTGGCGGCGCAATGGCGGCATCCCGTGGCTCGAGCGCGGCGGACGCTGGCAGGCGCAGCTGCACATCTACCAGGCGCCCTTCTACTACATCGACTACACGCTCGCGCTGACCTGTGCACTGCAGCTCTGGGCGTGGGCCGAGCGCGACCGGCCGGCGGCCTTCGACGCCTACATCGCGCTCTGCAAGCGCGGGGGAACCGCACCGTTCCAGGACCTCGTGCGCGGCGCCTCGCTGACGAGCCCCTTCGACGACGGCTGCCTCTCCGACGTCGTGCAGCACGCCGCCGGGCGACTCGACCTGTAGGCACGCGGGCGGGGGTCTCGGGCGGTAGAATCGGCCCATGGCTCAAGGCGACACCCATCTCAAATCGATCGGCTACCTGCTCTGGATCTTCGGTTTCCTGGGATCCCACCGCTTCTACTACGGGCGACCGATCACCGGAACGATCTGGCTGCTGACCCTCGGCCTGCTCGGCATCGGCTGGCTGGTCGATCTGTTCCTGATCCCCGGCATGGATCGCGACGCCGACTACCAATACGTGGCGGGCAACGTCGACTACAACCTCGCCTGGATCCTGCTCACCTTCCTCGGCGTCTTCGGCGTGCACCGCATGTACATGGGCAAGTGGCTGACCGGCCTGCTCTGGTTGGTCACCCTCGGGCTGCTGGGGCTCGGCGTCCTCTACGACTACTGGACCCTGAACGACCAGATCACGGCACGGAACCAGAGCCGCTAGCCATGCTCGGCCGGCCGACCTCTCTCGCCGTCCTGCTGGTCGTGGCCCTGGGTTGCGCGGGGCCGGACCTCCGCCTCCTCGAGGATCGCTACGGCCGTGCGACCGGGACGGACGAGGTCGCCGTCAGCTTCCTCGGCTGCACCACGCTGCTCTTCGACGACGGCGAGACCGCCCTGATGACCGACGGCTTCTTCACCCGGCCGGGCCTCTTCACGGTGCTGCTCGATCGCCCGATCGCTCCGGATCCGGAGATCGTGGCAGCAGCCCTGCGGCGTGCCCGGGTGGAGCGGCTCGCCGCCGTCCTTCCCGTCCACTCCCACTACGACCATGCGCTCGACACCCCGGAGGTCGCCCGCCAGACCGGCGCCCTGGTCCTCGGCTCC
>JAJDAR010000199.1 GCA_029261775.1 Deltaproteobacteria bacterium
TTGTCTGGTGTGGGGGCCGCGGGGGCGTCCTCCACGCCGGGGGCGGGCTGGGGTGGGTTTCCCGGCGGGGGGGGGGGGGGTCGCCCCCCCGCCGGTTCTACTTGGATGCCTTTCGCGTCAGCGCATGCACAGATAGGAGCGATAAAACGGAATGAGCGGTGTTCGAGGGGCCCCCTACCCGGGCATCGAGCCAGAATCCAGCCTGAACTTCCTATGCTCCGCGAGGATCTCACGCGCTCGCTGCTCCCGAGCCCGGACCCTCGCGGTGGTGGTGGTCCAGCCGCGCCGCCGCGCGCGGCCGAACACCGGGGTTACGCGCCTCCTTCGGGGGACAGCGAGCGCCTTCGCTTGGCCCATTCCTCGGCCAAGGCGGCGCGCATGATCCGGTAGAGCCAGCTCGGTGGAGCGGGCGATCCAATCCGCTCGAAGTTGTAGCGGTCCGTCAGCTCCAAGAGGTCTGAGCCGGCGGGCAGGGGAGCTTTGACCAACGCGTCGGCAACTGCTCGGCTGCCGGACGCGCCGAAAGCCAATGCGACAGTCTGCGCCACCACGCGGAGGGCAAGGACAGCGAGCACGAGCGTGAAGAGCGCGTCCAGGACCTGGTCGCGAGGTACGCTCGCAGCGTCCACCGAGGCGAGGTCGAACATCACGACCAGCGTGAGGAGCAGGATCAGAAACGAGACCGAGCCGTAGAGCCATGCGGCAGCCCGCATCAGGCGCCACGTGTGGAACGAGCTGTTCGCGTACATCTCGCGCAGCCGCCCCTCGCCCGGATCGCTCGACGGTCCGTCGTAGTATGCGTCGAGGTCTGCGGCCGGCAATCTCGCCGCGAGCCGCGCGGCGAATATCGGAGCGAGGCCCCGCAGAGATGAGGCCCGGCCGGGCGGGATCGCCTTGCCGCACGCAAACGCGAAGGCGCTTGCCAGCCGGCACTCTTCGCCGAACCTGTCGATCTTGGTCGCGTACTCGCGAATCCCCACCGACGCCGCCACGAACATGAACGCGAGGATCGGGCGCCACGCCGACACCCCAACGGCCTGTGCGACCCCTTGGACGGCAATAGCCGCCGCGGCGATCTCAAATATGAGCGCGGCCTGCCTAATCCACTTCGCCACCTCCGCCGTCCCGCGAAAGAGGTTGTGGACTTCCTGGGTATCGTTCACGCGCCCGCTCCCCTCCTGACTTTCACGCGTCCTCAGCAGTAGCTCGGGAAGTCGGAGCCGAAGATCCTCCGCCAGAGGTTGATCGCCCTCCGTTGCTCGCCGGCCTTCTCGGCGGCGAACGCGGCATCGGACACGACCGCGTCCTCCTTAGTTCGCGCCATGATCGCGAATCTTTCGTCGAACGACAGCGAGTTAAGGTCGCCCTGGATGCCCTTCGGGTCGTATACCGGGTTCATCACCGTCGAGTTGAGCGCTCCCAAGATGTTCCGAAACTCAAGGTCGGGGTACGCGCAGCACGTCGCTACGAGCCCGTCGTAGTGCGCGAGGATCATCGTCTCCAGGAGATACGGCGCCATCCTGGGCATGTTGCCGCGACGGTTCCAGAACTTGGTGAGCCGGAGCGGGTTGAGCACCCACCCCGAGTGCCTCGTGTTGATCCGCGTGATCCGCTCCTCGTCGATCCGCGGGTCCGTCTTCTTCCAGCGGCCGTTCCCGTCCGGGATGAGGTAGTAGGTGCGCCCATCCGCCTCCGGACTCGTGAAGAAGCCGGGGACGATGTCGAAGCTCCAGTCGTAGGATCCCATGTCGAGGACGGCCGCCTCGCCGTTTCTGCCGATATCAGCGCGCCTGTACTGGGGAATACCGGCGAGGTGTTTAACAAGTCGGTTGATGACCTTCTTGGAATTGAGCTGGTACGTCCCGTTTTCGCACATGTCGACGAAGCGCGAGTCCGAGCGGACGGTTATGAAGATGCCCTCACCGACGCCGTAGCTATAGATCGCCCCCTGCGCATGCATGCAGGAGATCAGGTCGATGTCGTCGAGCGGGCGGATCTTGGTACGGCGGGAGAACGAGCCAAAATCGATGTCCCGTTCCTCGTAGCAGTACGGGAAATCGGAGTGCTTCTCGGGCAGCAGGTGGAGCTGTCCGCGCAACCAGTCGCGGCTCGCTCGCGCAGTCGTGGTGACGCCGGGGTCCAAGTTGACGGTGTTCGAGAAGAACTCGGCAAATGCCTGGTTCACGGTGGTCGCCACGTATCTGTCCTCGCGAGCCTCTAAACTCCTGGCCGGCGGTGCGACACCGTGTCGCGTAGCGCTGGCCTCAGGGCCTGACCTCGAATCGCCTCGGGTAAAGGGGATCCGGCGTCTCTCATCCGGACCGGTAGGTGCCCTTGCCGCGCTTCTCGCCAATGTCGTACGTCATGATTCCCACCTTGGTTCCCGATTACTTCTTCTTGCGGCGGTTCGGCCGCTGCGTCAAGGCCGAGCCAGCAGCCGTCTTCGCCGCCTTGCTGGATCTCGGATTGCGCAGGACCTTCGATGCCGCCGACGCCGCGCGCTTGCCTGTGACTTCCTTGTTCCCGCCCCGTCCACTCGTTCGCTTCGCCATCACTGGCCTCCTTTCGGCTTGCCGGGATCATCCAGCTGCCGTCTGAGCGCAGAGAGGGTCTTCTCCGCCTCTGCGATCTGCTTCAGGAGGTCCGGGTCTCCCCGCGACTCCTCGAGCTCGCTCCAGGGGCGCGCCTTTATCGATTCGAGCAGGGCTTGGACATCGCCAGCGAGGCCCTTCGGCCGTTCCGGCTCTGGCGGCGCGACCTTGGCAATTGCAGACTCCAGTGTGCCGCTGCCGGACAACAACTCGTCCTTCGCGAGCGGGTCCCGCAGGACCTGCCGCAGCTTGCGGACGTCCTTCGAGTTCGTGATCTCCTGCTGATTGATCTTTCGGATGATCGTGTCTAGGACCGTCGGCGTGAGCAGCTTCCGATTCAGATTTCGGATCTCGCGCGCCCAGGTGATCGAAGCACCGGGGTCTTTGACTCCCCTCAGTCGCTCGGACAGCTCGTAGATCTCGACCAGCTTGTCGAGTGCGCGCACGGTAAGGCCGAGAATGTTCGCAGCGCTCGCGCGGCCGACCAGGTCGACGAGCCGGTACGCGACCATCTCTTTTTCCTTGGCGTCCCATTCCTTGCGTTGGCGATGGATGTAGATCCAGACGCGGAGGCGCTCGTCTTCCGTGAGGACGCGGTCGGTGATCTCGGCCGGAAGTGATCGGAGCGCTTCCTTACCCTCGTCGACGAGCATTCTTGTGTTCGACCACCGGCGGTCGCCGTCGATGATCCGGAACTTCCCCTGCAGCTCGGGGTGCGGCTCGAGGAGGAGCGGCTCAAAGACGCCCTCGTTGGCCTCGATCTGGCGCTGCAGCTCGACATCCTCCTTCGGACCGAGCCGCGGCTGCTGATCGTTGGGAACCACATCGTCGAGGTCGACTGTCGTCCGGTACGTTCGAAGGACAGTCCGCCCGAGGCGCCGCTCCTGATAGGAGAACGCGTCCGTCGGATGCTCAAGCGTGTTCATCGAATGACGCTCCCTCGATGATGCCGTCGATTCCGACCACGACGTCCATGAGTGCGCGCTTCTGGCGCGTGATGAGCTTCCCCCGCGCCTTCCACGTTCGTCGGTGCCGGCTTTCCTCCTCGACGTCGATCTCGGCGATCTGATCGTTCAACCGCTCGAGCTCTTCCATCTGCTGGCGGAACGAGCTGGAACTGATGTGCTTGTATAGGTCCTGCTGCTTCCCGGCACGGTCCTCGAGACTCAACCCCTGGATGTGCAGGGAGACGATCGAGCGGCGCATCAACTGGGCGATGTGCACGACGTGCCGGGGACCCGACACGACGACGTCGCTGACCGTCGTGATGTGATGCTCCCCTTGCGGGAACCGCAGCGTCGAGAGGATCGCGTGGTCGGCGCCCTCTTCGGTCTGATCGGCCTTCAGCTTCTCCGCGAAGCTGGTCCGCCACACCTTGTGGTTCTTCGAGTCATAGAGAATCGTCCCGCACGCCTCACCGCCGTGCAGGACCTGGTGCCGGATGTCGGCACCCGGCAGGCCCTTCTGGATGCGGGTGACCCGGTCCTCCGGGAACGCCGCCCGCAGCTCCTCGTAGAGGTCGACCTCTCCCCCATCACCCAGCTCGTTCGCCGTCTTCCGCTCGAGCTTCCGGTTCAGGTCGGCGACTTGGCGCTTGAGCGCCTCGCGCTCGGTCGTCGTCTCCGAGTCCTTGACCGCGAGTGCCCGCTCCTTGTCCTTCTCGAGGACCTCGCGCTGGCGGCGGAGTTCCTTCTGGTAGTCGGCCTCCCGCGTCTCGGCCTCCGTCTTCATCTGTGCTTGTTGCGTCTTCGCCTCGTCGCGCTCGCGGACGAGCGACGCCCGCTCCTCGGCGGCCGCGGCCTTGGCGAGCGATTCGAGCCGCTTAGTCTCCTGCTTGGACCAGTCGGCGCGTTCCTGCTCGAGCTTCACCGCGCGAGCGTTGGCCCCGGCCAGGTCCTCCTCGAACTTCGAGCGCACGCTATCGAGTTCGCTGCGAACGTTCGCGAGCTCGGTCTTGGCGGAGTCGCGCTCGCCCTCGAGCAGCTTGCGCTGGCGGCCGAGCGCCGCATCTCGCTCCAGAGCGGCTTCGGCGCTGAGCTCGCGCCGCAGCTCCGATTCGCGCTGCTCGAGCGCTTCCTTGTGCTCGCGCGCGAGATTCGCGCGCATGGCCTCTCGCATCCGGCGCTGCTCGCCTTCCAGGCGTTCCCGGATCTCGCCGAGCTTGGCGTGGCTGATCGAAGACCCGCACGTCGGGCACGAATCCGTCATCGCGATGACGTTGGTTTCCATCGGTCCCTCCCTTCATCGAGAACAAGGATTCATAGGGACCTTTCTACTCCTTCTCGGGCCTCATGTCTACCCTTCTCGCCCTACCTCGGGGATGGCGGCGGCCCTGCCGTCCGGGATCAGGGCCCCATCACGACTTGGACGGGTGGTCGCGGCCATCTCACCGCTCGGACAATTCCCCGGGGGATTTCAGGCTACTCGGACCCCGTCGGGGGGATTCAAGCGAGGCGCGCCCGGCACTCCGCACGTGGCACTCAGCGGCGGGGTGTTGGGGCGCACCTGACAGCCAGATACGGCTTGGCAAGGCTCATCTCATCCCGACACCCGCCGACCCTCCGTGCCTGGCGGCCTTCGGCCGGGCTCCGCGACGGGATCTTCGGACACAGGTCCGCGCCCTCGCTTCGCGGACTCCGCTCGTTCACGGCCCTTGCCTCGACCCTTGCTCCGCTTCCGCCCTCCGGCCTGGCCCGCCGCGGCCGGCTCTCCAGCGATCGGTGAGAGAG
>JAJDAR010000200.1 GCA_029261775.1 Deltaproteobacteria bacterium
GCGGCCCGGGCGCTCACGTCGGCACCTCCTGGGACGGCGCCTGCTTCGGGAAGGTGAGCACGAACTCGGTGCCCGATCCCGGGTTGGAGTGCGCCTCGATCGAGCCGCCGTGGGCGTCCACGACCTTCTTGGTGATGGCGAGGCCGAGGCCCGTGCCGGTCTGCTTCGAGGTGTAGAAGGGGCTGAAGATCTTCGTCAGACGCTCGGGCTCCATGCCGGGACCGTTGTCGCGGAGCCGCACCCAGACCTCGGTGCCGGCCAGGTTCTCGCCCGCCTGCACTTGCAGGGTCGGCTCGATCGTTTCGGACTCGGTGAAGGCCTCGAGCGCATTGCCGACCAGGTTGATGATCACCCGCCGCAGCTTCTCGGGGTCGCCCCGCATCAGGCCAGCGGCCTGCACGTCCTGGTGCACGGTCACACCCAGCGCATGCAGGCGGTCGCGGAAGGTCTCGAGCGCGGAGGCGACCACGTCGGACATGCGCACCTCGGAGAGCTCGACGTCCTCGTCGCGAGCGAATCGCAGCAGATGGGAGATGCTGCGCTCGACCCGCTCGAGCTCTTCGAGAGCGACGTTGGCGTACTCCACGTTGTCTCGCGCCGCAGGGTCCTCGCCCATCTGCTGGACCAGGCTCTTGGCCGCGGTGATCGGGTTGCGGATCTCGTGGGCGATCGAGGCCGAGAGCTCCTCCACACGCTTCGAGTGCTGGCCCTCGAGGACCACCTTCTCCCGGGACACGTCGGCGCCGACGCGCTGGTCGACCTCCTGGTCGATCCAGCGCTTGCGCAGGTCCGGGGCGATGATGGCGAAGAAGTAGTGCAGGGCGAGGCCGACGCCCCAGGGCACGGCCGTCCAGAAGGCCGCGCGTGGCCCCGCGACGAGCAGCAGGAAGCTGTTGACGACGACGTAGGGGATGAAGTGCGAGAGGAAGCCGATGCGCCGGTTCGCGGCCAGCTTGGCCTCGCGGTACGCCCGCTCGCGGGGCGAGAGATCGGTATGCTCCGCCTGCTCGGTGTCGGCCTGCATGAGCGCGCCCGGATCCGTGCCGGCCATGCGCTGCTGCCGGCGGAGTCTCGCCTCGTCTCGCAAGCGTCTCCGCTCGTCGCGGTAGGCGCTGCGATCCGAACGGCGGTGGGCCATGGGGGGGCCTCCCAGCTGGGACTCGGGGAAACGTCGGCCTTGGATGTCCCGTCTCATGCCCCGAGACAGAGCAAGGCCCGTGCCGAGACGTGACTTCCCCAATTTCAACCACTTAGAGCCGGGGTGCCAGCTATTTGCTGCAGTCAACCGACGACACTGCAGCGGGGGGACTGCGGCGCGCCCGCCCCAGGGGGGTTGGTGGAGCCCTCGATCTCCCGCTAGATCCGGTCATGGCCCAGCAACCGCCCTCCGAGCCGCCCGGCGATCCGACCCCTGAGTACGCACCCACGCCCTTCGACGGGCCCTACTTCGTGCCGGTCCTGCTGCTCGGGATGTCGCTCTGGTTCGCATACGACGGGTTCCTGAACCCGGAGCGCCTGGACCCCGATGCCTCGCTCAGCCGCTATCTCGCCTTCAACCAATGGGGTGCGGCGGTGCTGGCGCTGGTGGGCGGCGTGCTGGGCTACCGCGCGTGGCGGCGGGAGCGCGGCTCGAAGGACGACTGAGCGCGATCGATCCGAGTGCGGCTTCGAGCGCCGCGCGGTGTCAGGTCGCGCGTTCCGGGGCGGGCAGTTCCGTCGGCGGGGCTGCGGGTGTATCGGGGCTCGCCGGCACGACGCGTGCCTCGCGGCTGCCGGGCATCACGAGCCCGGCCGACATCACCAGCTTGAACGCCTCCTCGACCGTCATCTCGATCGGGATCAGGTCGGCTTCGGGCACCAGCAGATAGAAGCCCGACGTCGGGTTCGGTGTGGTCGGAACGAAGATGTTGATCAGGTTCCCCGGCAGTCCCTCGGCCCGGAGGCCGCGCACCGGGCCGGTCACGAAGGCGAGGGCGAAGAGGCCCTTCCGCGGATACTCGATCACGGCCACGCGGCTGAAGCTGGCTCCCGAGTCCTCGCGAAAGATGGCCTCGAAGAGCTGCTTGACCGCCGCGTAGATGTTGCGCGCCACGGGAACCCGCGAGAGCAGGCGCTCCCAGAGCCGCACCAGCTCCCAGCCGAACAGATGGCGGGCCACCACGCCGAACAGCAGGATGACGACGAGCGTGAAGACCGCACCGAGGAACGGGATGGACGGCGGATCCTGGACCCCGGGGAAGGCGAGCTTCAGCACGCGCGGGAGCAGCAGGTTGTCGAGCCGCTGCACGATCCACGAGATCGCCCAGACCGTGATGCCGATCGGTGCGAAGGTCAGCACGCCGGCCGCGAAATAGCGACGCAGCACCTTCACGAAGCTGGACCAGAGGCGGGAGAGCATCGCTAGAATGTATCGGTGTCGGCGCCCGGCGCCGTGAGGGTCCCTGGGCAGGAGGCTGGGAGGGCTGCGGCGGGACCGCGGGTCCTCCAGCGATCCCCGGGGCCGGGGGAGCCACCGTGGTCAAGCTGGTCTTCTGTCTGAGCCGCCGACCCGAGCTGACTCGGGAGGCCTTCCAGACCTACTGGCGCGAGCAGCATGCGCCGCTGGTCCGCAGCCACGCCGAGGCGCTCGGCCTCGTCCGCTACGTCCAGACCCATTCGCTGCCCGCCGAGGATCCGCACCAGGCACTCCTTGCGACCGGCCGGGGTGGACCGATGGGCTTCGACGGCGTGGCGGAGCTCTGGTGGGCGAGCCTCGAGACCCTCGACGCGGCCCTGGCGACCGAAGCGGGTCGGCGGGCGGGAGCCGAGCTGCTCGAGGACGAGCGGCGCTTCATCGATCTCGAGCGCTCCCCGATCTGGCTCGCCGAAGAGCACGAGATCGTGGCGTAGACGCACGACGCCGGGCGCCGGAAGCCGGCGTCGACCCGAGCGCACCGGGGTGGGCCGGGAGAGCTAGAAGAGCGGCTCGTCGTCGGGAGCGTACGCGGTGATCTCGCAGGAGAGCGAGATGACCTCGAAGCTCGGCGGCTCGTAGGCAGCCTGCTCGCGGCGCTCGGTGGGGTCG
>JAJDAR010000201.1 GCA_029261775.1 Deltaproteobacteria bacterium
CCAGGATCGTGCGCCGGCCAGCCTGCTCGAGCACGGCGTACGTGATGTCCGGGCCGACGGCGAGGGCCAGGTTCGAGGGCAGGGTCCAGGGCGTCGTCGTCCAGGCGAGGACGTCCGTGGGCCGGTCGTCGCCCTCGGGCAGCAGCTCGAAGCGCACGGTGATGGCCGGGTCCTGCCGCTCGCGGGTGGCGTCGTCGAGCCGCGTCTCGAAGTTCGAGAGCGGGGTCTCGGCCGCCCAGGAATAGGGAAGGACACGGAAGCCCTCGTAGAGCAGCCCCTTCTCGTGCAGCTGCTTGAAGGCCCACAGGACGCTCTCCATGTACGAGAGGTCCATCGTCTTATAGTCGTTCTTGAAGTCCACCCAGCGCGCGGCACGGTGGATGATCTCCTGCCACTGCTCGGTGTAGCGGAGCACCGAGCTCCGGCAGTAGTCGTTGAAGCGGTCCACGCCGTAGGCCAGGATCTCGGCGCGGCTCGAGACGTGCAGCTCCTTCTGGGCCTCCATCTCGGCGGGCAGCCCGTGGCAGTCCCAGCCGAAGCGCCGCTCGACCCGACGGCCGCGCAGGGTCTGGTAGCGCGGCACGATGTCCTTCACGTAGCTGGTCAGCAGGTGCCCGAAGTGCGGCATGCCGTTCGCGAAGGGCGGGCCGTCGTAGAAGACGTACTCGTTCGCGCCCTTCTCGCCGGCCGGGCGCTGCTCGACCGACCGCTGGAAGACCCGGCCCTTGCGCCAACGGGCGAGCACGCGCTCCTCGATCTCGGGGAAGCGGGGCTGGGCGGGGACGTCGGGATAGGGGTGGGGACCGGGGTCGGACATGGGCGGCGAAGCGTAGCGGGGGCCCGCGGAGAGGTCCGCTTCGGATCGATGGAGGCGCGTCCCGGGCACGGGCGGCCGCGCGGCGGATGGCTCGCCCGCCTCACGCTCTGCGGGGTTCGAGGGGAGGCTGGGACTCCCGGCTCGTGAGCCCCAGGGCGGCACTGGCTGCGCTTGATTCCGCCGCGCGGCCGCCCGCGCCCGGGACGCTTGAGGTCGATTCCGGGGGGGCGGCTACTCCACGGTGATGGTGATGATGGGGGAGGTGATCGGGGGGTCGTGGGGGACGTGGAGGTGGTCGCCGACGATGAGTTGGAGGGTGTGCTCGCCGGGGGGGAGCTCGATGGTGGTTTCGGTCTGGCCGCCGCCGAAGTGGACGTGGTGCTCGTCCGCGGGGAGGGGCAGGCCGCCGTCGGGGGTGGGGGCGTCGATGATCAGGTGGTGGTGGCCGGTCTTCTCCTTCTCGATGCCGGCCGGGGCGACGCCCATGCCGGTGAGGCCGAAGCGGACGGTCAGCGGGCTCTTGACCGTGGCGCCGTCGGCCGGCGTGATGAAGTAGACGCGGGCGCCCTCGGGTGCGGGCTGGCGCGGCACCTGGGCGGAGGCGAGCGTGGCGATGGCCACGAGCAGGCCCAGGAGGAGGGCGAGGGGAAGGGGATTCGACATCGGGGCTCCTTGCAGCGGAGGAAAGGGAGATCGGAGCATCCCTTGCGGCGACCGGTTCGTCCAATCCACCCCGCTCCCGGAGACCGCTACCCTCGGACCATGGTCGAGAACCTCCAGACGGGCGTTTCTTGCCCCGGAGCCCTGCCGCGATGAGTGCCGCGGGGGTCGTGCGGGAGCCGGCTGCGGCGCTCCCCGTCGTCTTCTACGACGGAGAGTGCGGGCTCTGCCATCGCACGGTGCGGTTCGTGATCGCCCGGGATCCGGAGGGCAGGGCCTTCCGCTTCGCCGCGCTCGGCTCGGAGACCTTCGAGCGCAGGATCCCCGAGGCCCGGCGGCGCGACCTGCCCGACAGCGTGGTCATCCTCGACGTCGACGACACCCTCCACCTGCGGAGCGATGCCGCGATCTTCCTCCTCGAGCGCCTCGGCGGGGGCTCCCGGTTCTGGGCCCGGCTGCTGCGCTGGCTTCCTCGTCCGCTGCGCGATGCGGGCTACGACCTGGTGGCCGCTGTTCGCAAGAAGATCTGGTCCCAGCCCGTCGACGCATGCCCGGTCGGCTCGCCCGAGCTGCGGGCGCGCTTCGATCCCTGAGGCGCGGGCGTGCCCGAGCTGCCCGAAGTCGAGGTCACCCGCCGGCGCATCGCGCCGGTCATGGTCGGGCGCACGCTTCGCGAGGTGCGCACCACGGCGCCGAGCTACTTCTTCCTCACGCAGCCGGACGTGCTCGCTCGCGAGCTGCGCGGCGCGAAAGTCGAAGGGCTCGTGCGCGCGGGCAAGTACCTGATCGCCGAGGTCGGATCCGGCGCGCGGCTGCTGCTGCATCTCGGCATGACCGGGCAGCTCTTCGCGGCTGGGGTGTCGAGCCTGCGTCTGCTCTCGGCCACGGCGCGCGCCTCGCTGGCGCCCGAAGAGCAGGTTGCCTTCGAGCCGGATCCGCACACCCACCTGCAGCTCTGCTTCGCCGACGAGGGCCCCGACGTGCTGTTCCGCGACGTGCGGAAGTTCGGCAAGGTGCAGCTGCTCGCTGCTGGCGAGCGCTCGGAGCGCCTCGACAAGCTCGGCACGGACGCGCTCGAGATCCGTGGCGAGCAGATCTTCCGGGCGAGCCGCAAGCGCAAGGTGGCGATCAAGAGCCTGCTGCTCGACCAGGCGGTCGTAGCCGGCAGCGGGAACATCTACGCGGACGAGGTGCTCTTCCTGTCGGGCGTGAGGCCCGGCCGCGCGGCCGGCCGGGTGACCCGCGCCGAGACCGAGCGCATGGCCTGCGGGTTCCATCGGGTCATGCAGCGCTCGATCGAGACCGGGGGCTCGAGCATCAGCGACTACATCGCTCCCGACGGCAGCGACGGCGCGTACCAGGACGAGCGCCGGGTGTACGCGCGCACCGGCGAGCCCTGCACCGTGTGCGGCACGCCGATCCGCCGCAAGGTGATCGGGCAGCGCAGCTCCCACTATTGTCCCCGCTGTCAGAAGTGAGGAGACGGGTGACGAGATGCTGAGCCTTCTCGAGCTGTCGCGGGTCGCGCGGGTGCTCGCCGACCAATGGCGGGGCGCCCGCCTCGACCGGCTCGTGCAACCGAGCGAGCTGGAGCTCGAGTTGCACCTCTCGGGTGGCGAGACGCGGGACCCGGACGACCGGCTGTGTCTGCTGCTCAGCTGGCGGCCGAAGTTCGGACGGGCCTCCCTGCGTGCGCGCCCCCAGAAGGCGCCGTCGAACGTCCTCGCCCTGGCGCAGTTCCTGAAGCCGCGCATCGAGAAGGCCAGGCTTCGCGAGGCGAGCCTGCGCGGCGGCGACCGCCAGCTCGCCCTGGTCCTGGAGGCGAGGGAGGCCGGCCGCACGCAGATCCTGCTCTCGCTGATGGGGCCGCGCAGCAACCTCTACGTGCTGGACAAGGACGATGTCGTGCTCCGCTCCGCCCGGCCGCTGTCCGACACCCGCCGGGATCTCGAGATCGGCCGGCCCTTCTGGGATCCCGAGGGCGGGCCGACGAAGGAGCCCGAGGATCGCTTCGCCGCGGTGCCGGACGCGGAGCTGCTTGCCGCCATCGAGAGCGAGTACGCGCCGCGCGAGGATCGCGAGATCGAGGACCGGCTGCGCCACCAGCTGGCCCAGGCCCTGAAGAAGCAGCGCGCGGCCCTCGAGCGGAAGGCGCGCACGCTGGAACGCGACGCGGCCGCGACCGAAGAGGCGCCGCGTCTCGAGCGGATGGGCGAGCTCCTGAAGGGCCACCTGAAGCAGGTCCAGAGCCGTGCCAGTGAGATCGTGGTCCGGGATTTCGAGACCGGCGAGCCGGTCACCATCCCCCTGGACCCGACCCTCTCCGGCCCGGCCAACCTGGACCTTCTCTTCAAGCGCGCACGCAAGGCCATGAAGAAGGGCATCCGCGCGGCCGGGGACCTCGAGGCCATGCGCGGCCGGCTCGACGCGCTCGATGCACTGAAGGCCGATCTCGAAGCGATCGAGGCCGAGGACGAGGAGGCGCTGCTCGCCTTCGCAGAGCGCGCCGACGTGGTGCGGCTGCTCGACCGCTACGCGCCGCGGCCCAAGGGACCCGCCGCGCGCGAGACGAAGCCGAAGAAGGTCTGGAAGCTCGGCAAGCGCGAGCTTCCGACGCGCCTCGTCCCGAAGCGCTACCGCGCGAGTGGCGGCCTCGAGATCTGGGTCGGCAAGAACGACGAGGGCAACGACATGCTGACGACCCGGCTCGCCCGCGGCCGGGACCTCTTCTTCCACCTCGAAGGCTCACCCGGCAGCCACGTCGTGCTGCGCGTGGAGAAGGGCGATCCGCCCGAGGAGGCCGTGCTCGAGGCCGCCGAGCTCGCCGTGCAGTTCTCCAAGCAGAAGAATGCGACCCGCGCGCCGGTGCACGTCGCCGAGATCAAAGACATCTCGAAGCCCAAGGGCGCCAAGCCCGGCCTCGTCTACGTCCATCGCGGCCGCACCCTCCAGCTCCGCCGCGACCCCGCCCGCCTCGCCCGCATCGCCGACGCCCGCATCGAAGACTGACCCCGGTGTTGACAAAGGGGTCGGGTCTCTCAGTCAACTCGTCTCGCCTTCATCGCCTCGGGTCGGACCGAAGGGCCGAGTCACGCCCGATGTTGACCGAGAGACCCGACCCCGTTGTCACGATGTTGACCGAGAGACCCGACCCCTTTGTCAACTTGTGGCGGTGGTGGGGATGATGGCGCGGCGTTGGGCTTCGACGGTGGGGCCGCCGAGCTCGACGGCAGCGTCGCGGGGTTTCGGATCGTTCGAGGAGCGGGCGATCCGGAAGGTGAAGCGGCCGGGCTCGGTCACGAGTCTCATGTCGGGTCCGTGGAAGGCGAGCCGGCTCGGATCGACGCAGAAGGTCACGGTGCGCGTCTCGCCGACCGGGACATGGACCCGGGCGAAGCCGAGCAGCTCGCGGATCGGGCGGGCGACCGATGCGACCTCGTCGGTGACGTAGAGCTGAACGACCTCGTCCCCGTTCCGGTCTCCGGTGTTCGTGACGTCCACCGACAGGATCGTCGGCTCGGAGGTGGATCCGGCCCGGACCGCCAGCTCCCCGTACTCGAAGCTCGTGTAGGACAGGCCGTGGCCGAATGCGTACTCGGCTTCGACGTCCCGGTCGACGTAGCTGCCGTAGAACTCCGAGCGGTCTCCCCGGCGCCGCATGTCGTGGTGCAGGGGGATCTGTCCCACGTGCTTCGGCAGCGTCACGGGCAGGCGACCGGCCGGATTGACCGCGCCCGTGAGGATGTCGGCGATCGCGTGCCCACCCTCCTCGCCGGGCAGGATCGACCAAAGCAGCGCGTTCGCGGCCGCTGCCTCCGCACCGAGGGTGTGGACGCGCCCGCTGATCACGACCACGATGGTGGGCGTACCGGTGGCCGCCACCTCGGCGACGAGCTGGCGTTGCACGCCGGGAAGATCGAGATCCGTGGCGTCGCGCGCCTCGCCCACCGTGCACTCGGGGACCAGACCGGACTTCGCCCCGACGAAGAGGATCGCCACGTCGGCCGAGGCGGCGGCGGCGACTGCTGCCGCGATCCCGCCGGTCGCCGTTCCGTCGGCCTCGCAGCCGGGGGTGTGGGTGATCGTCGCGTCGGGGAGTGCGCTCTGGAGGCCGGCCAGCGGCGTCACGTGCGGGGTGTAGTGCGGCCCCGGCTCGAAGCCGCCACCCGACTCGGGGAGCTGGTCCTCCCCGGTCCCGTCCCCCGTCGGCTCGGCGCCGACCCGGTGGTAGATGATCTCGAGGTGCGCCGGATAGTGATAGTCGCCCTGCAGCAGGCGTCGGTCGTCGGCGTGGGGGCCGATCACCGCCACGTTGCAGAGCCCCGGGTCGAGGGGCAGAACACCGTCGTTCTTCAGCAGCACGACGCCCTCGGTGGCGGCGCGCCGGGCGAGGCCGCGCTGCTCCAGCGTGTCGAACACGGCGAGGGCGGCCTCGGGTTCGACGTAGGGATTCTCGAACAGACCGAGCTCGAGCTTCTGGCGGAGCACGCGCGCACACGATTCGTCGATGATCGCCTCGTCGATGCGGCCGTCAGCCACCGCCGCAGGAAGGTGCCGGTAGCAGTCGAGCGAGGGCAGCTCGACGTCGAGGCCCGCGGACAGCGCCTGGATGCCGGCGTCCGTTTCGTCTGCCGCCGTCCCGTGGTTCCGCAGCAGCTGCACGACGGCGAAGTAGTCGGCGACCACCGTCCCTTCGAAGCCGAGCTCGCCGCGCAGCAGATCGGTGAGCAGCGCGCGGCTCGCCGCGACCGGCACGCCGTCGATCGACGAGTAGCTGTTCATGATCGACGCCAGGCCCGCCTCGCGGATCGCAGCGGCAAAGGGCTCCGCGTACACCTCGCGCAGCTCGCGGCCGCCGAGCTGCACCGGTGCCTGGTTGCGTCCGCCCTGGGAGAGCGCGTAGCCGAGGAAGTGCTTGCCCGTGCACACGACGCCGCGCCGCAGGTCGTCGGTCTGGAGACCCTTGACGTAGGCGACGCCCATCCGGGCGCACAGCTCCGGAGACTCGCCATAGGTCTCCTCCACCCGACCCCAGCGCGGGTCGCGCGCCACGTCGAGCACGGGCGAGAGATTGTGGCGCGCGCCGACGGCGAGCATCTGGGTGCGGATGACTGCGGCCACCTCACCCAACAGCTCGGGGTTCCAGGTCGCGGCCAGGCCCAGCGCCTGGGGGAAGGTCGTGGCGCCCCGATGCAGGAACCCGGCGACACCCTCCTCGTGGATCACGCACGGGATCCCCAGTCGCGTGCGCTCGACGAGCACCTCCTGGATGGCGTTGCCGAGCATCGCGGACTGGTCGGCCAGCAACCCCGTGCTGGCACCGATTCGCGTCACCTGCCCGATGCCGTTCGCCAGCCGGTCCGCCGCGTGATCGGGATCGAACTGCTCGTCGCGCACGAGCGACGTCACCCAGACCGCGCCGAGCTGCGCGACCTTCTCTTCGAGGGTCATGCGCGCCAGCAGGTCGGCGACGCGCGCCTCGATCGCGGCGTTCGGGTCCCGGTAGGTCTCGGTCATGCTCGGCGTCTCCGTCTTTCCTGGCGAGCCGGGACTCTATCGGATGGGGCCGTCCTCTTCGGCGGGTGGGGCGGGGTGCCAGAACTCGACGTGGAAGCGGACCGCACCCCGTGGCGCCACGTGGTGGCGCACCTCGGGGACCACGACGCCCACCTGCCCGGCGCGCAGGATCTGGACGTCGCCCGGCGGCGCATCGATGCGGTACTCGAGCTCGCCGCTCTCCACGTGGATCAGGCCCCAGACGCCGGGCCGGGTCGCGTGGTCGGCAAGCAGCCCCTTCGGGATCGTGCTCTCGGTGAAGCTCGGAGTGCGACGTGAGGCCTGATGGCCCTCGGGCAGCTCGCGCCGGTCGCATCGCGTGCAGGAAAGAGGCCGGCCCAGCGCCTCGGCCCGGCCCGCGGGGGTCAGCACCCACGCCCGTTCCTGGAACGGGGGATCGTGCCGGACGTGCTGGCCGTGGCCGCAGGCGAGGATCGCCACCCAATGGCCCTCGCCGTCCTTCCGAAAGCCCGTGATCGCGCGCTCCACGGGCCGAGCATCGGGGCCGGGCGGGCTCCATTCAAGCCCCCCCGCCGGCCGTTCGATGTACGCGACGTGCCGCTCCAGACTTCGATCCACGACATCAAGACCCTCATCCTGAGCTTCCATCCGGCGATCGCCATCGACACGGTGGAGGAGGAGCGGGTCGACAAGCTGATCGGCGCCGTGGCGACCGAGCTCGGCCTGCCGCTCTGGGAGTGGACGGTGACCCAGGGGCTGACCCGCCTGCCGGACGGCCAACCCAATCGCGCGACCGCTGGCGCCCTCGAGGTGCTCGCCCACATCCGCACGCTGCGCGTCGAGGCGATCTTCGTGCTGAAGGACTTCGCCAGGCATCTCGAGGATCCGTCCGTGTGTCGGGCCTTCCGCGATCTCTCGCAGCAGTTCGCAAACACCCACTCCGCGCTGGTGGTGACCGGTGCAGGTCACGAGTTCCCGAGAGACGCGGACCACCACGTCGTGCACTACGAGGTGGCACTCCCGTCCAAGGAGGAGCTGCGCAAGGTGGTCTCGTCCGTGCTGAGCTCGCTGCGCGAGCGGGCCCGACCGCTGATCGATCTCTCCCCGGCCGACTTCGACCGGCTGCTCGACGCGCTGGCGGGCATGACCGGCAACCAGGCTCGCCAGGCCGTTGCCAGCGTCGTGATCGAGGACGGACGGCTCACCGCCGACGACGTGACCGCGCTCCAGGAGCGCAAGGCCGCGGAGATCAGCCGCGACGGACTGCTCGAGTACTTCCCGGCCGAGGACAGCCCCTACGAGCTCGGTGGCTTCGAGCGGCTCCGCGAGTGGCTGGTGCGCGCGCGGCTGGGTTTCAGCGAGCAGGCGCGCGAGCTGAATCTCGACCCGCCGCGGGGGATCCTGCTGGTCGGCGTCCAGGGCTGTGGCAAATCGCTCGCCGCCAAGTGCATCGCCCGCGAGTGGACGATGCCACTGCTCAAGCTCGACGCCGGTCGTCTCTACGACAAGTACATCGGCGAGTCGGAGAAGAACCTTCGTCGCGCCATCGAGCTGGCCGAGTCGATGTCGCCGTGCGTGCTGTGGATCGACGAGATCGAGAAGGGCTTCGCCCAGGCGGGTGAGCAGGATGCCGGGGTGAGCCAGCGCATCTTCGCGACCCTGCTGACCTGGCTGCAGGAGAAGAAGAAGCCGGTCTTCCTGATCGCCACGGCGAACGACGTCTTCCGTCTTCCCCCGGAGCTGCTTCGCAAGGGTCGCTTCGACGAGATCTTCTTCGTCGACCTGCCGGCGCCCGACGAGCGCGAGTCGATCTTCGCGATCCATCTGCGCCAGCGGAAGCAGGACCCCGCCCGCTTCGAGCTGGCGCGGCTGGTCGACGCCAGCGAGGGGTTCTCCGGAGCCGAGATCGAGCAGGCCGTCATCAGCGGCCTGTACCGTGCGCTCCACGACCAGACGGACCTGCACACCCCGCTGATCCTCGAGGAGCTCGCCTCGACGGTGCCGCTCTCGCGCTCCCGGCGGGAGGATCTCGAACGCCTGCGGGCGACCGCGGGCGAGCGCTTCGTTCCTGTTCGCTAGCAGCCCCCTCGCGTTGCCACCCCGCGGTACGCTCCCGGCATGCTCGGCCCGAAGGATCTGGTGCTCTGCTGTGGAACGGTGGCGAAGGCGGACCTGCGCGGTCTCGTCGCTGCGGCGAGTGCCGGCGGCTTCCAGGCGATCTCGCTCTGGCCGCAGCTCTACGATGGCGCCCGCGCCGAGGGTCTCTCCGATGCCGACATCCGGCACATGCTTTCCGATCACGGTCTCGAGATCGCCGAGCACGATGCCCTGCTGAGCTGGCTGCCGGGGACCGGCCTGCCCGACGGCGGCAACGACCTGGGAAGTGCGCTCCTGCGCCGGAGCGCCGACGATTTCTTCCGCATCGCCGAGGCCGTCGGCGGCCGCTCCCTGAACGTCGCGCAGGCCATGCCCTCGGGGCTGTCCGTCGCTGCGGCGGCCGAGGCGCTCGTGCCGGTCTGCGAGGGGGCCGCGAAGGTCGGCCTCCAGGTGTCCCTCGAGTTCCTGCCGTGGACCGACATCCCCGATCCCGCCACGGGGCTGGCGGTCGTCGAGGCCTGCGCGCAACCGAACCTGGGCTTGATGGTGGATGCCTGGCACGTGTTCCGCGGTCCGGGCGAGATGGCTGCGCTGCGTGCGCTCCCCGGTCCGTGTGTGGTCGGCACGCAGCTCTGCGACGCGCCGGCCGAGCCCTCGATGCCGGCACCGCTCGAGGCCCTGACGGCGAGACTGCTGCCCGGCGAGGGCGCGATCGACCTCGTCGACCTGGTCCGCGCACTCGACGCCATCGGCTCGAGGGCGCCGATGGGCGTCGAGGTCTACTCGGACCTGCTCGCCGCGCAGGACCCGGTCGCGGTCGGACGCATGGCGGGGGAGGCGGCCCGCGCACTCTTGTCCCGGGCGCGATCGGCCTGACGCGGAGCACCGTGGCGAACCTGCTATCTTCGGATGGCGCGCTGGGAGCTCACCGAGAATGGCCGTCCGATTCGATCCCTTCGCACCCGGCCCGTCGGATCCCTATCCCACCTATCGTGAGCTCCGTGACCACGCTCCCGTGCATTGGTCGCCCGAGCGCGAAGTCTTCTCCGTCACGCGCTACGACGACGTGATGCAGGTGCTGAAGAACCCGGAGCTGTTCTCGTCGCGGGCCATGTTCACGATGCTGATGGCGGGGGGCAGCGAGAAGCTTCCCCCGCTCTCGTGGGGAATGGTCAGCTTCCTGGCGAAGATGTTCGTCAAGACGCGGCTCAACCCCTTCGAGTTCCACACCGCCCGCAACCTGATTGCCGAGGACGGCGATCGCCACTCGCAGATGCGCGCGATCGTGAACCGCGGTTTCACCCCGAGGCGAATCCAGGCCTGGGAGCCCCGCGCGCGGGAGATCGTGGCCGAGTGCGTCGCGCCACTCCGCGAGGGCCGCCCCTTCGACCTGGTGCACGATCTCGCCGTCCCCCTGCCGGTCACGATCATCGCCGAGATGATCGGGATTCCGGCCGAGCGCCACGCGGACTTCAAGCGCTGGTCGGATCTGGTGATCGAGATGGCGACCGGGCCGGGCCGCGAGGATCGCTTCGCCAAGCGCTACGCAGACGCGTTCGTCGAGCTTCTGACCTATTTCCGGGCGCTCGCCCGCGACCGCCGCGCCTCGCCCCAGGACGACCTGATCAGCACCATCGTCGCCGGGCAGGTGGGCGATGTGGGGCTCACCGATCGCGAGGTGGTCCAGTTCGTGCTGCTGCTGCTGGTCGCCGGCAACGAGACCACGACGAACCTGATCGGCAACGTCGTGAAGGCCTTGCTCGAGCACCCTGAGCAGGCGGAGAAGGTGGCGGCCAATCCGTCGCTGATCCCGGCGCTCGTCGAAGAGGGCCTCCGCTACGACACGCCGGTACAGGTGGTCTTCCGCACGGCGACGGAGGACACCGAGATCCGCGGAGTCCCGATCGCCAAGGGTCGCTTCGTCGCGGCCTTCCTGGGTTCGGCCAATCGCGACGAGCGACGCTTCCCGGAGCCCGACCGGCTCGATGTGGAGCGCAATCCGCAGGGCTTCCCGGGCTTCGGCTTCGGCAAGCACTTCTGCCTCGGCGCATCGCTCGCCAGGCTCGAAGCCTGTGCGGCCTTCGAGGCGCTGGCACCCGAGATCCCGAGTCTCGGCCTCGGCCAGGAGGGCGTCGAGCACATCGCCTCGTTCCTGGTGCGCGGCCCCAAGCGACTGCTCTTGAAGCGCGCGGCCTGACCCTTCGGGTCGTGCTGCCGCCCTCGGGTGGCTCCCAGTCGCGGCGTCGGACCCCGCCCCGTCTTGCGGCGCGGGCCCGGGTGGCGCGCCGCGCCGACCACACCCGGTAGCTGCGGGACTCGCGCACGACGTCCACCTCCTCGAAGCGCTCGTCGAGCATCGGGCCGAGTGGAAGCGGACGCTGGGTGACGAGCAGCAGCCGTCCGCGCCGGCCGAGACGCGCGGGCGCCCCTTCGACGAAGGCCTGGATCGGCCGCAGGTCCTGCTCCTTGCCGAGGTGCAGGGGAGGATTGCTGACGACGAGTTCGAAGGAGAGGTCGGGCGGTACCGCCTTCCAGCCGTCGCCCAGGTGCCACTGCGCCGCGGGCAGGTTCTTGCGAGCCGCGTGCAGCGCGAGCGCGTCGCGATCCACCCCGTGCAGCTCCAGCTCTCGGCGCCGCCGCGCGAGCGCCAGGGTCACCGTTCCGGCACCGCAGCCGAAGTCGAGCACACGCGCACCGGGTTTCGGGAGCGGAAGCTCCTGCAGGACTTCGAGGAGCAGGCTCGTTCCGGAGTCGAGACGCCCGTGGGCGAACAGGCCAGGGATCGACACCAGCGCCAGCGGTCCGCCCGGCGCTTCGAGCACCAGGGACTCCTCCCACTCCGCGAGCTCGCCGCGGAGCGGAGCCGGATCCAGGGGGAGCTCGCCGACCCACACGCGCGCATGGCGCTTCGCCTCGAGGGTCTCGACCCGTTCGAGGTGGCTCTCCAGCAGGCGTCCGACCGAGCGGATGCCCTCGTCGTTCGCGCCGTAGACGAAGACGCGCCCGCCCGGCTCG
>JAJDAR010000202.1 GCA_029261775.1 Deltaproteobacteria bacterium
GACTCGAACGCCGTTTCTGCGAACTGGCTGCAACCCGTTGAATTGGCTACCCCCAGGCCCGCTGGAGGACGCACGACGATGCCGAACTATGACTACGAGTGCAAAGGCTGCGGACACGAGTTCTCGAAGGATCAGCGGATCACCGAGAATCCCGTGAAGAAGTGCCCGTCCTGTGGCGCCATGAAGGCCAAGCGGCTGATCTCGCGCACCAACTTCGTGCTGAAGGGCAGCGGCTGGTACAACGACCTCTACTCCAGCAGCGGCGCCAAGGACAAGCCCGCCGCCGACACCAGCGGAGACGCTGGCGCCGAGAGCAGCAAGAGCGAGGGCGGCGCCTCCAAGGACGCCAAGGAGAAGGCGCCCGAGAAGAAGGCCGCGCCGAAGGCCGAGGGCAAGAGCAAGAAGAAGAGCGGCCAGGCGGCGGCCTGAGCCGAGCCCTCCTCGACCCGGGCGTCGTCACGAGAGCCCGGTCGTCCTACCCGCGAGAGGCTTGCAGCCCGGTCGTTATACTCCGCGCGGATCCACTCGAGGAGAGGCCGGGTGACTGATTCCGCCCCCCGCGCCGGCTCCGTCGACACCGTGGTGCTCGACGGACTGGCTCTTGCCCAGAAGCTGCGCGCCGAGATGGCCGAGGAGATCGAGAAGCTCGTCGCCGGCGGTGGGCGCGCGCCGTGCCTCGCCGTCGTGCGCGTCGGCGACGACCCGGCCAGCGAGTCCTACATCAAGGGCAAGCGGCGCGCGGCGACGCGGATCGGCATGGCCTCCGTGGAGCACCCCCTGCCCGAGGCGACGACGGAAGCGGAGCTGCTCGCCCTGATCGCGGAGCTGAACGCTGACGACGGCATCGACGGCATCCTGGTGCAGCTGCCCGTGCCGCCGCAGATCCGGCCGAACGCGGTGGCCGAGGCGATCGACCCGGCCAAGGACGTCGACGGCGTGGGGCCGATGAATGCCGGGCGGCTCGTGATGGGCGAGGAGGGCCTCTTTGCCTGCACGCCCCTCGGCATCCTCGAGGTGCTGGATCATCACCAGATCCCGGTCGAGGGAGCGCATGCCGTGGTCATCGGGCGCAGCATGATCGTCGGCAAGCCGATCTCGCTGCTGCTGCAGAGACGCAACGCCACGGTCACGATGTGCCACTCGCGCACCCGCGACCTGCCGGCCCTGTGTCGCAGCGCCGACATCCTGGTGGCGGCGGTCGGATCGCCGCGCATGGTGAAGGCGGACTGGGTTCGTTCGGGCGCCGCCGTGATCGACGTCGGCGTGAGCGAGGTGGACGGCGAGCTGGTCGGCGACGTGGACTTCGAGGGGGTGCAGGGGATCGCCGCACTCGTGACCCCCCATCGACGCGGCGTCGGACCCATGACCATCACCATGCTGCTCCACAACACGCTCCTGGCCCATCGCGCCCGGACCGGCGCGTGAGTTCGCTGCAGCGCACGCCGCTCCACGGAGTCCACCTCGAGCTCGGCGCCCGCATGGTGCCCTTCGCCGGCTTCGACATGCCGGTCCAGTACCGCTCGATCAAGCAGGAGCACGCGGCGGTCCGTGAGGGGGTCGGGCTCTTCGACGTCTCCCACATGGGCCAGCTCCACTTCTCGGGCCCCGGCGCCGTCGCCGCCGTCGAGCGGCTCGTCAGCTGCCGGGTGACGAGCCTGCGCGTCGGCCGCGTGCGCTACGGGCTGCTCTGCAACGAGGAGGGAGGGGTCGTCGACGACGTCACCGTCTATCGCACGGCGGACGATGCGCTCTTCCTGTGCGTCAACGCGTCCAACGTCGAGAAGGACTACCGCTGGTGCGTCCGTCACTGTGGAGACGACACCGAGGTCCGCAACCACAGCGCCGAGACCGCCCTCCTCGCCCTCCAGGGCCCGGGCAGCGAGGCGCTGGTGGCGGCGCTGACCGATCTCGACGTCGGCGCCCTGCGCCGCTTCCGCTTTGCGGAGAGCGAGCTGGGAGGCCTTCCGGTCACGGTGTCGCGCACCGGCTACACGGGCTCGGACGGCTTCGAGCTCTACCTGGCGGGGGCCGGGGCGGTCGAGCTCTGGAAGATGCTGTGCGACCGGGGCGCGGTGCCCTGCGGCCTGGGGGCGCGGGACACGCTCCGGCTGGAAGCCGCCCTGCCCCTCTACGGCCACGAGCTGGACGATACGACCTCGCCCCTCGAGGCGGGGCTCGCCCGCTTCGTCAAGCTGGACGAGGGCGGGTTCCTGGGCGCCGAGGCGATCCGGGAGCGCGCGGCCAAGGGGCCCACCCGCCAGCTGGTCGGATTCGAGATGGTCGGTCGGGGGATCGCCCGGGCGGACTACCCGATTGCTCTCGAGGGTCGACCGGTCGGCGTCGTGACGTCGGGTGCGCCCTCGCCCACCCTCGGAAAATCGATCGGCCTCGGCTACGTTCCGCCGTCGCTGGCGGGGCTGGGATCGAGGTTCGACGTGATGGTGCGCGATCGCCCGATCGAGGCGCAGGTCGTCGAAACGCCGTTTGTCTAGCTCCGCTCCACGAGTGGACGCGCGAAGCGCTTGCAGGAGGGCCGCTGGGCCGTGGCCGAATACGATATCCGAGCAGAACTCCGCTACTCGCGCGAAGACGAGTGGGTCCGAGCCGAAGGCGACCGCGTGACGGTCGGCGTCAGCGACTACGCCCAGCAGCAACTCGGCGACGTGGTGTTCGTCGAGCTGCCCGAGGTCGGCAGGACGGTCGATGCCGGTGAGCCGTTCGGCGTGATCGAGTCGGTCAAGACCGTCGCCGATCTGTACGCGCCTGTCTCGGGCGAGGTCGTCGAGGTGAACGACGTGCTGGCGGAGACGCCCGAGGCCGTCAACGAGGACTGCTACGGCGACGGGTGGATGATCGTGATCGCCACCTCGGACGCCTCCGAGGTCGAGGCGCTGCTCGACGTCGAGGCCTACAAGCAGCACATCAAGGAACGAGCCGACCAGGACCACTAGGCGCGCACCCCGGGACCGGCAGGCCTCCGCCGACCCGGCCCCCAAGGCGCTCGCCGCCGCCCGAGGCCTCCCCTGCGATACATCCCCCACACCGAGGACGACATCCGGGAGATGCTCGCGGTCGTCGGCCGGGACGACGTCGCCGACCTCTTCGAGACCATCCCCGAGAAGCTGCGCTGGAGCGGCCCGCTCGACGTGCAGGCCGCCCAGAGCGAGCTCGAGGTCGAGCGCACGCTGACGGCCCTCGCCGCGCGGAACGAGAACGCCAGCCAGGGGGGCTGGTTCCTGGGCGCCGGGACCTATGCCCACTTCGTCCCCAGCGCTGTGGACGCCCTGGTCTCACGGGCCGAGCTCACCACGTCCTACACGCCCTACCAGGCGGAGATCAGCCAGGGCACCCTCCAGACGGTCTTCGAGTGGCAGACCATGCTCTGCGCCCTGACCGGGCTCGAGGTGGCCAATGCCTCGATGTACGACGGCGCCTCGGCCACGGCCGAGGCCGCCCTGATGGCCCTGCGCATCACCCGACGCCAGCGCGTGCTGGTCAGCGACGGGTTGCATCCGCACACGCGCCAGGTGCTGGCCACGTACCTCGATGGCCTCGACATCACCGTCGACACGCTGCCCCTCGACCCCACCGGTCGCACGGCGCGCGCCGCGGTCGCCGACGACGTGGCCTGCGTGATCGTCCAACAGCCCTCCTTCCTCGGCAACGTCGAAGACCTGGGCGGCTTTGCCGAGGACGTGCACGCCGCGGGGGGCCTGCTCGTCGTCAAGGTGGGAGAAGCCCTCTCGCTTCCCTTGCTGCGCGCACCGGGCGACTGGGGGGCCGACATCGTGTGCGGCGAGGCCCAGAGCTTCGGCGTTCCGATGGGCTTCGGCGGGCCGCACCTGGGCTTCCTGACGGGCCGCATGAAGCACGTCCGCCAGATGCCGGGGCGGCTGGTCGGCGAGACCCTGGACGCGCGGGGCAAGCGCGGCTTCGTCCTGACGCTCTCGACCCGCGAGCAGCACATCCGGCGAGAGCGCGCGACCTCGAACATCTGCACGAACCAGGGCCTGTGCCTGACGATGGCGACCATCTACCTCGCGTTGATGGGCCGCGAGGGCCTCCGGGAGGTCGCCCATCAGAACCTGGCGAAGGCCGAGTACGCGAAGCAGCGCATCCGCGAGACGCCCGGCGTCGAGCTCGTCTTTCCGGGGCCGACCTTCAACGAGTTCGCGGTTCGTGTGCCGGACGATGCGCCCCAGGCCCTGGCGCGCGCTCGCGAGGAGGGCCTGGTCGGCGGCCTCGATCTGGCCGCTGCCCACGGTGGCCTCGGGCCGGCGTTGCTCGTGTGCGTCACCGAGCTCGCCCAGCGCAGCGAGATCGACCGGCTGGTCTCGGCGCTGGCCGGAGCCGCCCGATGAGCAACGCCACCCAGGGCTTCGCCTACGAGGAGGCGCTGCTCTTCGAGCTGAGCCGCCCGGGCCGACGCGGGGTCGACCTGCCGGCACTCGACGTCCCCGACGTCGATGCGAAGCAGCTGCTCGGCGAGGCCTTTCGCGCCGAGCCTGCCGACCTGCCTCAGCTCTCGGAGGTGGACGTCGTGCGCCACTTCACGCGGCTCTCCACCTGGAACGCCGCCGTCGATCTCGGGCTCTATCCGCTCGGCTCCTGCACGATGAAGTACAACCCGAAGATCAACGAGCGGGTCGCGCGGCTGCCGGGCTTCGCCTGGGCCCATCCCCACTCACCCGCCGAGCGCGTGCAGGGTCTCCTGCAGCTCTGCCACGAGCTCGAGCGCTCCCTGGCCGAGATCAGCGGCATGGACCGGGTGTCGCTCCAGCCCGCCGCCGGGGCGCAAGGCGAGCTGGCCGGGATCATGATGATCCGCGCCTATCACGAGCACCGCGGTGAGCGGCGCCACAAGGTGCTGATCCCCGACTCGGCCCATGGCACGAACCCGGCCAGCGCCGCCCTGAACGGCTACGACGTGGTCTCGGTGCCCTCGGGCTCGGACGGGCTCCTGCATCCCGAGGCGGTCGAGGAGGTCATGGCCGACGACGTGGCCGCCTTGATGATCACCAATCCGAACACCCTGGGGCTCTTCGAGACCCACATCGGGCGCATCTGCGAGATCGTGCACTCGGGGGGCGGACTGGTCTACGGCGACGGCGCCAACCTGAACGCCCTGCTCGGTCGCGGGCGGCCCGGCGACCTGGGCATCGACGTGATGCACTTCAACCTCCACAAGACCTTCTCGACGCCGCACGGCGGCGGTGGCCCGGGCTCGGGCCCGGTCGGCGTGAAGTCGATCCTCGAGCCCTTCCTCCCGGTACCCGTCGTCGCGCAGGCCGAGGACGGCAGCCTCGAGTGGGACGAAGATCGCCCGCTCACGATCGGCCGGCTGCACGGCAACCACGGCAACGTCGGCATGCTCGTCCGCGCCCACGCCTACATCCTGTCGCTCGGGCCGGAAGGGCTGCGCCGCTGTGCCGACATGGCGGTCCTGAACGCCAACTACCTGCTCGCGCGGCTGCGCGGCGCCTTCCACGTCCCCTACGACGGAGCCGTGATGCACGAGTGCGTGCTCTCGGATCGCGAGCTCGCCGCTACGGGGGTGACCACGCTCGACGTCGCGAAGCGGCTGATCGACCACGGCTACCACCCGCCGACGATCTACTTTCCTCTCGTCGTGGCCGGCGCCCTGATGATCGAGCCCACGGAGAGCGAGAGCCGCGAGGGGCTCGACCGCTTCGTCGAGACGCTGCTCGACATCGTGCGCGAGGCCCATGAGGAGCCCGAGAAGGTGCGCTCCGCGCCGAACCGGACCCGTCTGGCCCGCCTCGACGAGACCCGCGCGGCGCGCAAACCGGTGCTGCGATGGCAACCCGAGGACGTCTAGGTCCGACGCGCAAGGTGGCGCCCCGGGCACTGTCCGCCGCCCTCGCGGCACTGCTCGTGGTGCTGCCGGCGTGCGTGCAGAACGACGGGAGCCGCAACCCGCTGCGCAGTGTCGTGGAGGTGGGCGTCGAGGACGAGCGTCAGGTCGGCTACCAGGCGGACATCGAGATCCAGGCCAGCCTGCGCAAGATCGACCGGCTGATCGAGGACCCGCTCGTACTCTCCTTCATCCACGAGCTCGGCCAGTCGATGGTCGCGACGCTCGGCGACCAGCCCTTCACCTATCGCTTCCGGGTCATCGCCGACCGTCAGCTCAACGCCTTCGCCCTGCCGGGCGGCGCCATCTACTTCAACTCGGGCACGATCCTGAGCGCGGCGAGCCTGGGCGAGCTCGCCGGTGTGATGGCCCACGAGATCGCGCACGTGAAGGGCCGGCACTACGCGCGCATGGTCGAGGCGGCCGCCATCCCGAGCCTGCTGGCCCAGCTCGGCGGGATCGCCGCCACCGCCGCCACCGGCAAGGCCGAGCCCCTGATCGTCGCCCAGGGCGTCAACGTCGCCCTGCAGCTGGCCTACACCCGCGAGTACGAGGCCGAGGCCGACACGTTGGCGACCGCCTTCATGGCACGGGCCGGCTACCGACCGGACGCGGTCGTTCCCTTCTTCGAGCGCGTCCTGGCCGAGCGCGAGGCGCCGGGCATCGAGATCCCGCCGTATCTGTACAGCCACCCCGCCGTCGAGAGCCGGATCGCCACCGCCCGGCGCCGCGCCGAGGACGTGACCGTCACGGGCACGGTGCCGCCCCGCCTCGCGCGGGCGTTCCGCATTGCGCAGCTGAGGCTGGGCATCCTGACCCAGGCTCGCCGCACCTCGGTGCGGCTCTCCCGCGGGCAGCCCGAGCCGCGCGCCGAGCCCGCGCTGGCCGAGGCCGAGAAGTGGGTCCAGCAGGGAGAGCCGGAGCGCGCCCTCGATCGCCTGGAGGCGGCCATCCAGGAGTTTCCGAGCGACCCGCGCCCGTGCTTCCGGCGCGGAGAGCTGCTCGAGAAGGCGGGTCGGCTGCACGACGCAGCGGCGGCCTTCAGCTGCGCCCTGGCTCTGGATCCGGACGTGGCCTTGAACTACTACCGGCTCGGTCTGGTCCACATGGAGCTGGGCGACAACATCCAGGCGACCTTCCACCTGGAGCAGGCGGCCCGCCGCTTCGAGCGGACCGGGACGCTGCGGCGCCGCACGGACGAGGCCCTCGCGCGACTCGTCTTTCCCGTCGTGATCCGTGGGGGCCTGGGCGACGGCGACGGCGCGACCGGTGCCGACACGCCCGCCGGCCGTTCGCGCGAGCGGTTCGGCGACGGCGATGACCAGGCCATGTGGTGGGGCTGGATCGGGCCGCGCTACGCCCATCGCCGCAACGAGATCCTCGTGCGCTGGTTCGACCCCTCCGGCCAGCTCGTGCACGAGGACAAGGCCGAAGCGCTCCGGCGGCCGACCGCCGGGGCCAAGCTCGCTCTCAGCCCCGACCTGGCCTCGCGCCACGGCATCTGGAGGGTCGAGGCCCGCCTGGACGATCACCCGGTCGATCGTCGCACGTTCCGGATGGAGCCCGCCGACGCCGCGAGCCAGCCGGCCGAGCCTGCGACGAAGTAGCGGGACGCGGGCGGCGGCGCCGCCCTAGCCGCCCTCTACTCCTCAGCCTGCTCCAGGCGCTGCCGAGCGATCTCGGACCAGTTGCCGTCGGGGACCTGCTGGAGGTAGAGGCGCCAGTGGCGCCGGGCCGTGCGATGCAGATCGAGCTTCTCGTAGAGCAGGGCCAGGTTGAGGTGGGCGTCCGCGAAGAAGGGATCGGTGCGCAGGGCCGCCTTGTAGTGGTGGACCGCGGACTCGCGTCGCCCCGACTCCTCGAACAGATTGGCGAGATTGAAGTGCGCCTCGAGATGCTCCGGGTCCCTTTCCAGGGTCTCCTCGTACCACTTGCGCGCCGCCTCGCGATCTCCCTGGTTGAAATAGGCGGTGCCGAGGTTGCAAAGCGCGTCCGCGAAGCCCGGATCCAGGGTCACGGCCTTGCGGTAGGCCTCGATGGCCTCCGCCAGCCGGCCTGGGCGGGCGTCGAGCTCGCAGCCTCGCTCGAACCAGCTGAGCGGGCCGCCCTCCTCGTCGGCCTCGGCACCGAGGGGAGTGGGCGCGGCCGGCTCTCCGCCCGCCTCGAAGTCGAGCGCGAGCTGGCCATCCGGCTCCATCAGGGTGCTGCCCACGCGCACGGCCAGCCGCCCGGTGCCGGCCGACGAGAGCCTCAGCTCCCGCAACGGCCAGTCGAGATCGGGATGCCGCTCCCGCAGCGCGTGCAGCCCGCTGCGGATCCTCCTGACGGAGACGCCGTCCTGGACCAGTGAGACCAGACGCCGCATCTCGATCAGGTCGTCGAAGTCGAAGACGGGGCGCCCCTCGCGCTGCGTGGACGGGGACACCAGTTCGGTGCGCTCCCAGTACCGCAGCCGCGACGAAGACACCCGCAAGATCCGTGCGGTATCTGCGCGCGAATACACGTCCACCCCCGACGTGGATTCTACCCTCCCGGAGGCGACACGTAACCACCTTCCGGCCACGAACCTGACCTATGATCTCCTGCCTGGAAGCGTTTCGAGCGCTGGTGCCTCGCCCGGACTTCAAATCCGGTGGGAATCGTGGCGACACGGTTTCGGCGGGTTCGATTCCCGTCCGCTTCCGCCACACCAGCGCCATCGACGCCCCACGTCCTGGTGGTCCCGATCTGCCGGCGTTCTGCGCTCCGCCGCGATACGGCTTCGCCAGCCGTTGGAACCCGTGCGGCCTTGGTATGCTCGAAGCATGCAGAGCAGGGAGGTTCCATGGCCAACGCAGTCGTCACACTTCACGTTCGGGATGCGGAGCTGTCCGAGGAGGTCCGGGGAAAGCTCGAGGAACGCTGTCGATCCGTCGCCGATCAGTTCCCGGAGCTGAACCACGTCGAGGTCACGCTGACAGGAGACGGCGCGGGCCTGGCCGCCAGCGCCCACGCGACGGGCAAGGCCACCGAGGCCGCCACCCATGCGACCGGAGACCAGCCGGCGCCGACCGTGGCCCAGGTGCTCGACAAGCTCGCCCACCAGCTGCGACGACAACACGACAAGCGCATCTTCGCGCGACGTCGCGATGCGCGTGCCCATCGTCGCGACGAGCCCACGACGGAGAGCAACTAGCAGCACCGATCGGCGGCGACTTTGGGCGCCGATCCTGGAGAACCCCGAGTCCGGCGGGGTCTTTGCACCGCCGGGCTCCGGGGATCGCCCGACCGGAGCCGGCCGCGGCCTCGAACCTCGGCTCGGCGACGGCGAGTCGCGTGCGCGCACCTTCAGTGCCGACGGACCCGCGTCGATGGTCCCAGGGGAGTCAGGAACCCGGGGGGCAAGATGGGGGACAGCGGGGAACGGCCGCAGGACGCCGCGTCCGAGCGGCTCGCCGCGCAGCTGCGCGAGGGCAAGGAGTGCGCGGCCAAGCTCGACCTGCGCGCAGCCCGGCTCAGCGGCGAGGATCTCTCCGATCTCGACCTGACCGGGCTCGACCTGAGCGGGGCGGATCTGTCGGAAGCGGATCTCAGCCGTACGGTCCTTCGCCAGGCCAAGCTCGGCGGCGCCAACCTGATCGGTGCCCGGCTGGACGGTGCCGAGCTGCTGATGGCCGACCTGCGAGAAGCCAACCTCGACAACTGTCGAGCCGAGTCGGCGGGCTTCGGGGGTGCGAACCTGGAAGGGGCCCGAATGCGCGGGGCGACGCTGAACCAGGCGACCTTCAGCCAGGCGAAGCTCGCCGGCGCGGACCTGTGCGTGGCGTCGCTCGAGGGCGCCCGCTTCCGGGAGGCCGACTTGCGCGAGGCGCAGCTCGTCAGCGCCCGGCTCGGCGATGCCGACCTCTCCTCCGCGTCCGTCCACGCCGCGAGCTTCCGTGAGGCGGACCTGCGCGGAGCGCGCTTCACCGGGATCCGTGGCTTCGACAGCGCGGACTGGATCGGTGTCGACGTACGGGACGCCGACTTCCGGGGCTCGCTCACGGCCCGGCGACTGATCCTGGACGAGAACTTCCTCCACGAGTTCCGCCAGTCCTCCAGGGCGTCGGAGTGGATCTACCAGTTCTGGCGGCTCACCTCGGACTGCGGCCGCAGCCTGGGCCGCTGGGGGATCTGCACCGTCGGGCTGATCGTGCTCTTTGCCGGACTCTTCCTGCTCGTCGACATGGACTACGGCCATCACGACCCCGGCTTTCTTTCCTCCTTCTACTTCAGCGTCGTCACCCTGACCACGCTCGGCTACGGGGACATCCTGCCTGCCTCCCCGACCGCCCAGGTCCTCGTGATCGCAGAGGTGGTCATCGGATACCTGACCCTCGGCGGGCTGATCAGCATCTTCGCCAGCAAGATGGCGCGACGCGCGGAGTAGGACATGGCCTTGTTTTCGCGAAAGAAGGGCAAGCCCTGGGAGGACGTCGACGGCTTCGACCTCCCGAACTTCCCCGAGACGACGATGCGCACGCTCGACGTCCTCCGGAAGGACGGAACCGACGCCGCGGCCGCCGCCGAGGCCGTGGGCGAGGACCCGGGCCTGTCCGTGCGGGTCCTGCGCATGGTCAACGCGCCGGGCTTCGGACTGCGAGGTCAGGTCGAGGATCTCGCCCACGCCTGCCAGCTCGTCGGCCTGACGGCCCTCGAAAGCCTGGTCATCTCCCTCGCCGTCCAGGACGCGCTACCGAGCCACGCGCCGGGCCTGGACTCGGCCCGCTTCTGGGCCCTCGCAGCCCGACGAGGGGCCGTGGCCAAGCGCGTCGCGAGCCTGATCCGTCCGACCCACGCGAGCCTCCACTACACCGCCGCCCTCCTCTCCGACATGGCCGTGCCCCTGCTCGCCGAGCGCGGGGGCAAGGCGTACGGCGAGGTGTTGGCGCGCTACCGCGCCGGCGAGGGGCCGTTGGCCAAGCTCGAGCGCGAGACTTTCGGCTGGGATCACGCGGAGGCGGGCGCGTGGATGTGCGAGAAGTGGGGTCTGCCGGAGACGATCACGAGCTCGATCCGCGAGCACCACGCCGCCGAGGCCCCGGAGGACGCGGTCGCCCTGGCCGGTCAGCTCGACGAGGTCGACCCCGAGAAGGACGCATCGCGGGTCGCAGAGCTCGCCGCGGGGGCCTGGGAGGTCGAAGCCTCCCACGTGGAGGAGCACATCCTCGACGCCCTGGCGAAGGCCGAGGAGTGATCGCCGGGCGGGCCTCTCGCTAGCCCAGGATAAGGTGCAGCTTCACCGCCAGCGCGAGATTGCCCTGCAGCTTCACCTTTCGGCGCAGGAACGCGTCGGGCGCCGAGAGCTCGCCTTTGTTCAGCCGTTGCCAGGTCTCCACGTCGAGCTGGATCTGCAGGTCGGCCGCACCGTGCGCACCGACGCTGCCGCTCACCGCGCCCGCGCGCAGATGCACGCAGTAGATGCCGTGGTCGGCGCCCTCGCCGACCAACGTGAACTCGAGCACCGCCTCCGTGTCGGCCAGGCGCCGTCGGCGGGTCTCGTCGGCCGCCACCATGGCCGGTACCCACTCGGTGAAGAAGGCTTCGGGATCGATGTCCTGCGGCGGGACGGCGCGTTCCGGCATCGGGCTTGAGTCTAGGACGCTTCGCCTCAGGTGCGGGGCGCTTCGCCCCGCAGGGCCGCACCGCTCAGGTGCGGGGCGCCTCGCCCCGCAGCGCCGCACCCCTCAGGTGCGGGGCGCTTCGCCTCGCAGCGCCGCACCGCTCAGGTGCGGGGCGCCTCGCCGCGCAGCGCCGCACCCGTATGGGACGCGGCAACCCGCGCGACGTCGGCAGGAGTGCCCTCTGCGACCACCTGACCGCCGCCGGGGCCGCCCTCGGGACCCAGATCGATCAGCCAATCGGCACTACGGATCACGTCCAGGTTGTGCTCGACCACCACCACGCTCGAGCCCGCCTCGAGCAGCTCATCGAGGCAGTCGACGAGCACCTGGATCTCGGCGACGTGCAGACCGGTCGTGGGCTCGTCGAGCACGTAGAGGGCCCCGGGCGTGCCGCCTGCCAGCGCCTGGGCGACGCGAAGGCGCTGCAGCTCACCGCCGGACAGCGTCGACAGCGGCTGGGCGAGGGTCAGGTAGCCGAGCCCGACGCGGACCAGCGGCTCGAGGCGCGGACCGATCGCGCGGTCGTCGGCGAACCGCTCGGCGGCCTCACGCACCGGCAGTGCGAGCACGTCCACGATCGACAGGCCGTTCACGTGGACCTCCCGGACCTCGGGCTTGTAGCGGGTGCCGTCACAGTGCTCGCAGGGGATCCGCACGTCCTCCAGGAACTGCATGTCGACCAGCGTCTCGCCGGAGCCCTCGCAGGCTTCGCAGCGGCCGCCGGGCACGTTGAAGGAGAACCAGCCGGGCTTGAGCCCGCGCCGGGTCGCGGCCGCGGTCTCCGCGAAACGCTTGCGGATGCCGTCGAAAGCCTTCGAGACGGTGGCGGGATTCGACCTTCCGGTGCGGCCCGGGGGCGTGGGCTCGACCACGACCACTTCGGAGATGCGGTCGGCCCCGACGATGCGCTTGCACGCGCCTCGCTCGGGGTCGCGCCGGAGCTGCCCGACCAGCACGGAGCGGATCAGCGTCGACTTGCCCGCTCCCGAGACGCCCGTGACCACCACCAGCTGGCCGAGCGGGATCTCGACGCTCACGTCCTGCAGGTTCTGGGCGCTGGCGCCCTCGATGCGCAGGGCGCCGCTCCGCTCGCGCCCCACCCGCGCCACCGAGAGGCTGCCGGCCAGCAGGCGGCCGGTGGGGGAGGCGGTGCGCGCCACCTCCGCGGGCGGGCCCTCGGCGACGACCTGTCCGCCCTGCAGGCCGCTGCCCGGCCCGAGATCGATCAGGTGATCCGCCGCGGCGACGATCTCGGGCGCGTGCTCCACCACGACGAGCGTATTGCCCTGATCCCGGATCGAGCGCAGTACCCCGAGCAGGCGGCCGACGTCACGCGGATGCAGACCCACCGACGGCTCGTCGAGCACGTAGAGTGCGGAGGTCAACGCCCCGCCCAGCGCGGTGGCCAGCTGGATGCGCTGGGCCTCGCCGCCCGAGAGCGTTCGCACCTGGCGGGCGAGTGCGAGATAACCGAGCCCCACCTCGAGCGCGGTGCGCACGCGGGTCTGGAGCAGGTCGAGGAGCCGGGCCCCGCGCTCCTGAGCTTCGCCTTCGAGCGTGAGCGATCCGAGCCAGGCGCCGAGCTCTTCGATCGTGAGGGCCGAGACCTCGGCGATCTGTCGATCCCCCACGAACACCTCGAGCGCGTCCGGGCGCAGGCGCGCCCCCGCACAGACGGGGCACGGATCGAAGCGGCGGTAGCGTGCGATCGCGATGCGCGCCTGCACCTTGTAACGGCGCCGCTCGAGGTAGGCGAAGTAGCCGCGCACGCCGTACCAGTCCTCGTCGCCCTCGATCACCCAGGTCCGGTCGGCGGCCGAGAGCCGTCCGAAGGGTCGCTTCGGATCCAGCCCCGCGTCCCGGCAGGCTCGCATCAGATCCCGTTGGCAGCCCTTGCCGCTCGGGGTCTGGAAAGGTGCGATGGCCCCGTCCTTCAGGCTGCGCTCCGGGTCGGGGACGACCTTCTCCAGGTCGAGGCCTGCGACCCGCCCGAAGCCCTG
>JAJDAR010000203.1 GCA_029261775.1 Deltaproteobacteria bacterium
GGTGCCGTCGATCGTGATCAGGAGCAGAGGGCTCTGCGTCTTGATCGCCAGCTCGAAAGCCCCCGGTTTGAATGGGCGCAGCAGCCCATCGGCCGAGCGGGTGCCTTCCGGAAACATCATCACCGAGCTTCCCGCGGCGAGAGTCCGCTCACAGGCCTCGAACATCCGCATCACGCTCTCGCGATCACCGCGCAGGAGCTCGATGTAGCGGTTGAGCCGCATGTTCCAGCCGATGCAGGGAATCCGGAAGTTCTCGATCTTCGAGACCCACTTGAAGTGGGCGAAGAGTCGGAACATCACGAGGATGTCGAGCAGGGACAGGTGGTTCGAGATCATCACGTAGGTCTCGTCCGGCCGGATGCGCTCGCGGCCCTCCACACGTACGGGCCAGACCGGGTTCAGCCAGGTGTAGAGCGAGGCCCAGAAGCAGGTGAAGCGGTGGAGCAGCACCAGGCGTCGGTCGAACAGGACCGTCGCCGCCCAGATCAGCACGGCCACGGGAAAGAGAAGCACCGACGAGAGGGTCAGGAAGGTCCAGAACAGGATCGATCCCGCGAGGCGCAGCACACCGGGAGGTTACTCGAGCTTGAGGGCTCGTGCGTTCTCGCAGGCCTGTTCCGGGTGCGCGAGCACCAGGCGCGCTCGCTCGCGGTCCTGGGGGTCGGAGCGCAGCCGGTCGGGGAGCGCGTCGAGATCGCGGAGTCGCGCGCGGCCTTCGCGGCCCGCTGCGTCGTCACCATCTCTCTGCTCCAGGCAGACGAGGGCGACGCCGAGCTCGACCCGGTAGTCGACCCGGTCGGGCGCGACGTCGAAGGCGCGCCTCGCGAAGCTCGCGGCCTTGCGCCGGTCTCCGCGCACCCCGAGCAGTCGCTCGGTCCACCAGGTGTCCGGCAGCATGCGGAAGTACACCGCCGCCCCGTAGTAGAGGTTGGCCCGCTCGTGGTTCCAGGCGGTATCTGTCCAGACCGGAGGTGGCATCGCGAGGCAAGCGGCGAGCAGGTCACCGCTGCGGCGCACCAGGTTCAGGCTGCGGAAGGCGCCCCGGGTGGTGGCGATCCGAGCGGTCGACGCGAACTCGTAGAAGCAGCACTCGCTGCAGTGCGGATCGGCGCGCCGGGCCCCGGAGGCCACGCTGCGCGCCTCGTGGAACAGTTCCAGGCGGCGGGCGCGGGCGTCCTCGGGGAGCGCCTCGCCAAGGGCCACGAGGTCGCGCGCGAGCCGCCAGCCGGTGTGGACGTCGTCGGGTCGCCGGCTCAGGATCTCCCGGCGGAGGGCTGCCGATTCCAGGGTCCGTCCCTCCAGCTCGGCCTCGACGCTCTCGGTCCAGAGCAGGGCCAGGGTGGTGTCCCCCAGCCGATCGGGGGTGAGCAGGGCGGGAGGAATGGCGTCGACCGGCGGGAGGTCGTCGGCACGGCTCGCAGGGCTCGCCCCCAGGCCCAGCAGGAGCCCGGTCAGGAGCAGGAGCACGGGGGCGCGTCGGGGCATGAGACCGTCCTACCTCATGGATGTGTCCAAAAAGACCCGATACGTGTCGCCCCCTGGGGGCTTCGCCGGGACCTGCTCCGCAGCCCGGAGCCTCTCGTAACTCCCGCATCGGAGCGGGCGTACTGCGGCCGGAGGCGATTCATGGCGGCCGCGAGACCCCACCGAGAGAAGCGGTCGAGGGCAGCTGCCGCGGTGGCCCTCGGGCTGCTCGTCGCGTGCCTGGCCCCGGGGAGCGGTCGAGCCGAGCCGGTCCGCAACGGCTTCGACCTCGCCGGTGCGAGCGTCCCGGTCGAAGAGATCCTCCCGGGAGGCCCGCCCCGCGACGGCATCCCGGCCCTGGAGGCTCCTCCGGTACTTTCCGCGGCCGAGGCCGACTGGCCTCCCGAGACGCTCGTGCTGGGTTTCGCCGCAAGCGGCGAGGCACGCGCCTACCCCGTCCCCCTGCTCGACTGGCACGAGCTGGTCAATGACACGGTCGGCGGCCGCCCCGTGCTGATCTCGTGGTGTCCCCTTTGCGGCAGCGGCATGGTCTTCGACCGGAAGGTCTCCTCCGGTTCCGATCGACACTTTGGAGTGTCGGGCCTGTTGTTCCGGTCCGACGTGCTGATGTACGACCGCGAGACCGGCAGCCTCTGGTCCCAGATCTCCTCCCAGGCCATCAGTGGGCCGAGCCGGGGCCAGCGTCTGGTGCTGCTGCGCTCGCGCATCGAGAGTCTCGCGGCGTGGCGCCAGCGCCATCCCTCGACGACCGTGCTCGCGCGCGCCACCGGCCACGATCGCGACTACGAGCGGTCCCCGTATCGGGGCTACGCGACGTCGCCGAAGCTGATGTTTCCGTTGGAGGTCGACGCCCGATACCACCCGAAGATGCCGACCGTCGGCCTCCGCCTGGTCGACGGCGCCGCTCGCGCGTACCCCGCCGTGGAGCTGGTGAACGCGGGTGGATTCGCCGAGGAGCGCTTCGAGGGACGGTCGGTCCGCATCGTCTACGACGATCGGGCCCAGGTCTTCGACGTGGAAGCACCTGCCGACGTCGAGGTGGTCGAGAGCTTCTGGTTCGCCTGGGCGGCCTTCCATCCAGAGACCAGCGTCTTCCGGGTCGGATTGGACACCAAGGAGCCTGGCGACCCCGGGATCCGCCCCCGCGACCTGCAAGTCACACGCTAGGGAACGGCGACCGGAGCTCCCGGCCGCGCCGCTTTCTCATCAGGAGGGAATCGATGACCGAGCGAACGAACCGATCTGGACGCGTCCTGCGATGGACGCTCGCACCTCTCGTTGCCCTGGCCTTCGTGGCCAGTGGACCCCCGCCGACCCCGGCGCATGCCCAAGCCGCCAACCCCTGCGCGACGAATCCATGCGCCGAAAAGAACCCCTGCGCAGCGAACCCTTGTGCGGGCAAGAATCCCTGCGCGGCGAACCCGTGTGCTGCGGGAACGAATCCCTGCGCGGCCAACCCGTGTGCGAGCAAGAACCCCTGTGCGGCGAACCCGTGTGCGAGCAAGAACCCCTGTGCGGCGAACCCGTGTGCGGGCACGAACCCGTGCGGCGCGAACCCCTGCAATCCCTGCGGCGGCGGGAGTACGGATGCCAGTCGCTTCGTGCAGCCGAAGGGCGTCGACCTGGCCGGGGGCTCCGAGGCCGCGCTGCTCGCGCGCGGCGAGGCGCTCTGGAACGATCCCTTGCTGTCGGGAAGCGGGGCGCTGTCCTGTGCGACCTGCCACGTCGGCGGCACGGCCCAGATGAATGCGAGCTTCGCAGAGCCCTACCCTCATCCGGTCGCCATGCCGCAGCAGGCGGCGGGTGTGGCCCAGGTCAACGCGGCGGAGATGGTCCAGTTCTGCATGATCACGCCGATGGCCAACGAGCCGCTTCCGTGGCGCTCCGAGGAGCTGGCGGCCCTGACCGCGTACGTCGGCAAGCTTCAGAAGAGCTTCCATGCGACGAGCTCTCCCCGAGGGGGAAATCCGTGCGGGCCCGTGAACCCGTGCAACCCCTGTGGCGACTAATCCCCTGCACGACCCCCGCCGAGTGCCACCAGGCCTCGACCAGACAAGTGTCAGAGAGTCGCCCTTCGGGGCGGCACACCGGGACCGACGGCGACCCCTCCTGCCGTCGGTCCCTTCTCTTTTTGGCTTCGTTCGCGTTCGGCAGACGGGTTCGGGGGTGGATGGGGCGGGCGTGCCTTCCGCTCACTGCGCGCGGCTCGCCGCGGGGGTGGAGGTGGGATGGGCTGCGGGGGGCGGCCGCCTGCGGGTGGCTTCGCCACTCGGTTGGAGGCTCGCGTTGGGGCGGGGTCGCGTGCCGGGTTCGGGGTTGGAACGGAGGCGGCGGCGGCT
>JAJDAR010000204.1 GCA_029261775.1 Deltaproteobacteria bacterium
AAGAAGCACATCGGCTCGAAGAAGCACAAGAACTGGGACGCCACGGAGCGCCTCGGCGACATGGACGCGGAGGGCGTGGCCGGCGAGGTCATCTTCCCGAACACCGTCCCTCCCTTCTTCCGGAGCAGTGTGCTGATCTGCGGGAACCCGCCCGCCGAGGAGTACGCCCTCCGCCTGGAGGGCATCCGCGCCCACAACCGCTGGTTGGTGGATTTCTGCGCCGAGGCTCCGGAGCGGAGGGCGGGGATCGGCCTCGTCTACCTGAACGACATCGACGCCGCGATGGAGGACGCGAAGTGGATCGCCGAGCAAGGCCTGCGGGGCGGGATCCTGCTCCCCCACGTGCCCGACGACTGCACGCACATCCTCCCGCTCTATGCGCCCGAGTACGACCGCTTCTGGGCGCTCTGCCAGGACCTCGACCTCGTCGTGAACCAGCACGGCGGCACGGGCTCCCCGGACTACGGCACCTGGCCCGTCTCGCTGCCGATCCGCCTGATCGAGACCGCCTTCTTCTCGACCCGCAGCTACGCCCACCTCTTGCTGTCCGGAGTGTTCGAGCGCTTTCCGAAGCTCCGCTACATCCTGACCGAGGCCGGCTGCAGCTGGGTGCCCGAGCGCCTGAAGATGCTCGACTACTTCTGGTCCAGGATCCGCTCGGGCGCCGTGGGCGAGTTCGAGTTCGCGGCCGAGTCGATGCCTTCGGAGCCGCCGAGCTTCTACGCGAAGCGCAACTGCTGGTACGGCGCCAGCTCCGCCTCCCCGCCCGAGCTCGAGGGGCGCCACGAGGTCGGTGTCGAGCGCATCTGCTGGGGCACCGACTACCCCCACTACGAAGGCACCTACCCCCACACCCGCCTCGCGCTGCGCCACTCCTTCCACGACAAGCCCGAGGAAGAGGTCCGCGCGATGCTCGGCGGCAATGCCGCGGAGCTCTACGCCTTCGACTTCGAGAAGCTCGCGCCCATCGTGGAGAAGATCGGGCCGCGGCCCGAAGAGGTCAGCGTCCCCCTCCGCGAGGACGAGTTCCCGGAGAAGACGATGACCAACGCATTCCGGCGCGCCTAGCGTGGCCGGCACCCGTTCGCGCTTCCTGTTCCGGACCGCGCGGGCGGCGTGCTAGCGTGCCGCCATGGCTGGAAGGCGCGCGAAGCGCATCGTCGTTGATTCCGTCGGGCGGCTGCCGGTGTTCTCCCACGCGAGCGTGGTCGGTGACCTGATCTTCGTCTCGGGCACCCTCGGCACCAAGGGCGCGGGCATCTCGCTCGTCCCGGGCGGAGTCGGGGCCGAGACGCGCCAGACGCTCGAGAACATCCGCACGATCCTGGGCGCAGCGGGCGCCGGCCTCGAGGACGTCGTGAAGGTGAGCGTGTACGTCACCGACATGGCGGATTTCGCGGCCATGAACGAGGTCTACGCCGAGTTCTTTCCCAGCGACCCGCCGGCCCGCATCACCCTCGAGGTCGCGGGCCTGGCCCTGGGCGCCGAGGTCGAGATCGAGTGCATCGCCGCGCGACCCCTGGGCGACACTCCCTAGCTCGCACCGGAGTCACGACCATGCAGCACGGACTCATCCTCATGTCGGGCAGCGTGCGCGGCGATGTCGAGCTGGCCCAGCGCGCCGAGGCGGCGGGCTTCGACTCGGTCTTCAGCATCGAGTTCTTCAACCGCCACGGCTTCGTGCCCCTGGCGGCGATCGCCCAGGCGACGTCGCGCATCCGGATCGGCACGGGTATCGCCAACGCCTTCATCCGCACGCCGCTCCTGCACGCCAGTGCAGCGATGGACCTCGACGAGCTTTCCCAGGGACGCATGGTGCTGGGGCTCGGCTCCGCCACGAAGCGCATGAACGAGGACTGGTACGGCGTGCCCTTCTCGGCCCCCGCGGCGCGCATGGAAGAGCTGGTGACGTTGCTGCGCGAAGCGTTCGCCGCCCAGAAGGGCGGCGGGCTGCGCTTCGAGGGGCGCTTCTGGAACCTGAAGGTGCCGATCTACTCCCGGCCCGGGGCCGCTCGCGGGCAGATCCCGATCTGGATCGCCGCCGTGAACCGCGGGATGATCCGCACGGCGGGGCTGGTGGCCGACGGACTGGTGGGCCATCCGATCGCGACGCGGCGCTGGCATCGCGAGGTCACGCTGCCCGGCATCCGCGCGGGTGAAGCCCAGGCCGTTCGTACCGAGGGGGCCTGCGTGCTCGCCCCCTACCTGGTCTGTGTCATCGCCGAGACCCGGGAGCAGGCCTTGCGCGAGGCCAAGGGACAGATCGGCTTCTACTACACCACGAAGCTGTACCACTCCATCCTCGACCTGCATGGGCTGCGTCACATCGGCGAGGCGTGCAGCGCAGCCCTACGCAAGTTCGACACGAAGGCCATGGCCGAGGCGATCCCCGACGATCTCGTGGACGAGATCGGCATCGCCTGCACCCCCGACGAAGCGCGGGACCGGCTGGCCGAGTGGAAGGACCTCACCGACGAGCCGCTCTTCTACCCCCCGTCGATCGGCGTTCGACCGGAGCGGGTCCTCGAGAACGCGCAGACCATCCTCGACGTGTTCGGGAGCGCGCGTTGAGCGAGGGCGAGGCTCCCCCGAGCGAAGAGGCGCGCAAGAAGCTCTTCCGTCTGCGTTGGGACGCGACCCTGCGACCGGTGAGCGGCGTCTGGGCGGCGCGCAGACGGCTCGGCGACGCGATGCGGCGAGTGATCGAACGGCTGATCACGAGCGACGCGCCCGAGACCGAGCTCTCGCTGGCGGCCGACCGGCTGGACGAGTACGCGGATCGGCTCTCGACCCATCCGCAGCGCGAGCGCTACCTGGGTTTCGCCGAGGCGGCGATCGCGGACCTGGAGGAAGGCGTGCTCCCCGATGGCAGCGGGCACTTCGACTTCAGCCCGCTGATCGGGCGCTCGAACCCCCTGGCCCCGCCCATCGAGATGCACTCGGACGAGGACGGCACCGTCTTCGGTCGGGTCCGCTTCGGCTCGGCCTACGAGGGCCCGCCGGGCTGCGTGCACGGGGGCTACATCGCGGCGGCCTTCGACGAGGTGCTGGGCTGCGCCGAGACCTTCTCCGGGAACCCCGGCATGACCGGGACCCTGACGGTCCGCTACCGCACGCCCACGCCGCTCCACACCGACGTCACGTTCCGCGCGAAGATCGAGCGCATCGAGGGCCGGAAGATCTTCGTGGCGGGCACGCTCCACGCCGGCGACGTGCTGTGCGCCGAGTCCGAAGGGATCTTCATCAGCTCGAAGCCCGGTGCCTACGCCAGGCTCCTGGAGCAACGCGAGGGGCGGCAGCCCGGATCGGGCTGAGCGGGAACCTGTCGGCGGAGCGTGGCTCCCCCGCCGTCCTACTCCAGACCCAGCCGCTTCATCTTCTTGCGCAGCCCGAGCCGCGAGATGCCGAGGGCTTCGGCGGCGTGGGTCTTGTTGCCTTCGTAGCGCTCCAGGGCCTCCTGGATCGCCTGGGTCTCGAGCTGGGCGATGCGGTCCGCGAGCGTGCCCATCGCGTAGAAGGCCGGCCTCCCGTACTGGTCCGGGGGCAGGTCCTCGACGCCGAGCGTCTGCCCCGGCTCCGCCAGGGTGATCGCGCGCTCCACGGCGTTGCGCAGCTCGCGCACGTTGCCGGGAAAGTCGCGTTGGGACAGGCCGTCGAGGAAATCTTCGCCGAGGGTGATGTGGCGGGCGTTCTCTGCGCCGAACTCCTCGGCGAAGTGCTGTGCGAGGAAGGGGATGTCCACCCGTCGTCGACGCAGCGGCGGCATGCTCACCTGCGCGCCGTTCAGGCGGTAGAAGAGGTCCTCGCGGAAGCTCCCCTCCTCGATCGCGCTGCTGAGATCGCGATGGGTGGCGGAGACGACGCGCACGTCGACCAGCCGATCCGTGTTGTCGCCGATCCGCCGCACCTCGCCGACCTCGAGCGCGCGCAGCAGCTTCACCTGGAGGTGGGGGCTCATCTCGGCCACCTCGTCGAGGAAGAGGGTGCCGCCATCCGCGGATTCGAAGAGCCCCTCCCGATCGCGGGTCGCACCGGTGAAGGCACCGCGCCGGTGGCCGAAGAGCTCGCTCTCGAGCAGGGTGTCGGGCAGGGCGCCGCAGTTGACGGCGACGAAGGAGGCGTGGCGACGCGGGCTGCGATCGTGGATCGCGCGGGCGACGAGCTCCTTGCCGGTCCCGGTCTCGCCGAGGATCAGGACGGAGATGCGCGCCGCCGCGACCCGCCCGATCTCGTCGATCACGCGACGGATGGCCGCGCTCACGCCGAGCAGCACGCGCGCCGGGCGATGCTGATCCCGCGCTCCGCGGCCGCGTCCGTCGCCGGCGTGGCGCGCGAGCGCCCATTCGAGCACGGGCTCCGCCACCGGGGCCTGCAGCACCTGCGCGGGACCGAAGGAGCTGAGGGCGACCGCCAGCTCCTCTTCCGGGAACCCCTCGAAGACCAGGAAGACCGAGGCCCCCGCCAGGTGCGAGGCCAGCTCGAGCGGCGCCTCGAGGCCCGCCCCCGCGTCTTCGGGGCCGAGGACGAAGAACGCGGCCTGGACGTCGACGAGCACGGCGGGGTCCAGGGCGTGGCCGGGATCGGGGGCGACCACGGGCATGCGACGCCCCAGCCGGCGCAGCCAGGTCGAGCGGGCGCGGGTCGAGCGCGCCCACACCGCCAACCGCGAGGTCGCCTTGGGCTCACTCAAGGCGCGGCCTCCAGCGGGAGCCGCAGGGTGAAGGCGGAGCCGCCCCCTTCGGGCTTCGCGACCTCGATGCTGCCGCCGTGGTCGAGGATCACCTTGTGCACGATCGCGAGCCCGAGCCCGGTTCCACCCGGCTTGCCCGAGGTCACGAAGGGCTCGAAGAGCCTGCCGGCGATCTCGTCCGGAATCCCGGCGCCGTTGTCGGAGATGCGCAGCCAGGCGGCCAGCTCGTCGCGGGCCGTCTCGACGCGCAGGGAGCCGCCCTCCGGCATCGCCTCCAGGGCATTCTGCACGAGGTTCGCCAACGCGCGCCGCAGCGCGTCTTCATCCAGCTCGAGCTCGACGTCGGCCTCGAGGTGGAGCTCGACGTCGACCCCCTGGTGCGACGCGGGCTCGAGCAGCGGGCCGATCGCGAGGGAGACGATCTCGTCGAGCGGCGCGGGCCGGCGCGGGCGACTCGGCTCGCTCAGTCGGGCGACCTCGAGCAGCTCGTTGCACATCCGCTCCATGAAGTCGGTCTCCGCGGCGATCACGTCCCGGACCTCGGCCAGGCCTTCGAGACCGCTCTCGGCGGCGAGCTCCTCGAGTCGATGCTGCGCGCCGCGCAGCGACGTCATCGGCGAGCGCAGATCGTGGGTGACCATCGCGGTCATCTTGCCGATGGCAGCCAGCCGCTCGGAGGCATGGACCTCGGCCTCGGCATCCTGCAGGCAGGCGAGCAGCCGCGCGTTGTCCCGGGCGAGGGTGACCCGATCGAGCACCCCCTGGAAGGTCGCGATCAGGTCCGGCGGCGAGCACGGCTTGTGGAGATAGGCGTGCACACGCCCGCGGTTGATGGCTTCGACGGTGGCCTCGAGATCCGAGTAGCCCGTGAGGAGGATCCGACCGACGGTCTCGTCCACTTCGGCGACCCGGCTGAGGAGATCGACCCCGGTCAGACCCGGCATCCGCTGGTCCGAGAGGATCATCGCGAACTCCCCCTCCTGGAAGCGATCCCAGGCCTCTTCGCCCGAAGCTGCCGTGACCACCTGGGCCTTCTTGCGCAGCGTGCGCACGAGCAGCTCGACGGCTCGCTCTTCGTCGTCGACGACCAGCAGCCTGGGAAGGGTCGGCGATGTTCCTTGTCGCCGTGTCATGATCGGTCCCCCGTCTCCTGCTTGGTGAAGGTCAACGGCAGTCGGACGCGAAAGCGCGTTCCCTCTCCGGGCACGCTGTCCACATCGATGCGACCCCCGTGCCGTGCGATGACGCCGTAGGAGATCGCCAAGCCCAGGCCCGTGCCACGGCCGACCGCCTTGGTCGTGAAGAAGGGCTCGAAGATGCGCTCCAGATCCTGGGCGCCGATGCCACAGCCCTCGTCCTCGACCTCCACGTCCACGTGGTCGGGGTCCTGCTGGCCGACCCGCACGCGCAACGTGCCGCGATCGCCCATGGCGTCGGCCGCGTTCGCGATGAGGTTCATGAAGACCTGGTTGATCTGGCCCTCGAGGCACTCGACCGGCGGCAACGGTTGATAGTCGCGCTGCACCTCGATGCCGGTGAGCCGACCGCGCAGCAGGTTCAGGGTGGCGTCGAGCGCCGCCGGGATGTCCACGCCCACGACCTCCCCGCTGTCCATCCGGGAGAAGGTGCGCAGATCCCGGACGATGGTGGTGGTGCGCCGCACTCCCTCCTCGCAACCCCCGATCACACCGTCGAGATCCTCGAGGATGTAGGAGAGCTCGGCATCCTCACGGATCGCGGCCATGCGCTCGCGGACCTCCGAGCGCGCCTCGACGGTGGCAGCCTCGTAGCCCTCGATCACCTTGCGCAGGGCATCCGTGTACTCGTGAAGGTGGAAGAGGTTTCCCTCGATGAAGTTCAACGGGTTGTTGATCTCGTGGGCGACGCCGGCGACCAGCTGGCCCACCGACGCCATCTTCTCCTGGTGCACCATCTGCCGCTGGGTCTCCTTGAGCTCGTGGAGCGCGCGCAGCAGCTCCGAAGTGCGCTCCTCGACCTTCTCTTCCAGGGTCTGGTTGAGCTCCGCGAGGTCGCGGAGAGCGAGGGCATTCTGGATCGCGACGGCGCCCTGGTTGGCCAGGGTCGCCAGGAAGCGCCGATCGTCACCGCTGTAGAAGCGACCCGAGAGCGGCCGGCCGAGCCGCATCATCGCGACGATCTGGCGCTCGGCGACGAACATGACGTCGAGCCCGCCGTCGTCGCGGCCGCGTACCCGTCGACGCTCGACGCGGGCGGGGCTCGACTCCGGCGGAACCGGATTCAGCAGCTCGAACTCGAGGGACTCGGGCATGAGCGTGTCCCCCACGACGCGCTCCAGATAGTGGGTCACCACCGGAAGCTCGGTGACCGCGGCGAGGCGTGCGCTCGACTCGGCCACGATGCGCCGGAAGTCGTAGGAGTTGCGGAAGAACACCCGATCCACCGCGGACTGGATGCGGTCGCGCAGGGGAAGCAGGATGAGGGCCGAGAAGCCGGCCAGGGCGAGCGCCGGAATCCATCTCGAGCCTTCGCCGCGGAACAGCGGTTCGATGCCGACGATGATGGCTGCGTAGCTGACGGCCACGATCCCGGTCAGCACCGCGTAGCTGAGGGTGCGGCGCAGCAGGGCGTCGACCTGCAGCATGTCGCTGCGCAGCACGGCGTAGGCGACGGAGATCGGAAAGAAGATCCCGCTCCAGCCCATCAGGTTCTCGGGCGCCTGCCCCCCCGACGCGGCGGAGGACAGCGAGAGCACGACCTGCGGGGTCAGGGCCCCCACCGCGCCGAGCGCCAGCACCTTGACCCGCTGCCGCGCCTCGAAGCTCGGCGGACGCAGGAAGGTCCAGACCTGGCAGGCGATCAGGGTCAGGGCGGCGGCGCCGAAGGCCGTCATGGCGATCCGGTGCATCTGGACGTAGACGCGCGGCTCGTGCAGGCCCAGCTGGCCCCAGACCCCGAGCGCGGCCGCCACGCCGTACAGGGCCCAGGGGAGCCACGGGGAGTCGCGCACCAGACGGCGTGGACTCGGAAAGACCAACGCCAGGTGGAAGGTGCCCGCAAAGATCAGGCATTCGAAGAACGCGTGGGCTCGGAACAGCTGATAGGGCCCGTACAGGTCCATGGCCGTGAGAGCCCACATACCGATGATCCACAGCGAGAGCGCGCCGCCATCGGCTGCTGGATCGTTGGGTCGGAGGTAGCGGATCGTCAGCCCGACACAGGCGAGCCCGAGGCCACAGAACAGGAAGGAACCGAACAGCAGGATCCAGTCGCTGCGTTTGAAGAGGCGGGTCTCGATGACCTGGTGGACCGGGCCTTCGGGTGACTCGAAGCGGTACAAGAACCCCGTCCCGATCGGCTGCGAACGCAACAAGGGCGGCAACTCGTTCGCGTGGCCGAGCCGCTGACCGTCGACCGACACGAGCTCCGACTGGAACAGCTCCCCCCCCTGGACCGCCGGCCAATGCGCCAGACCGGCCGACGGCACGACCCGGTTCTCGAGGAGCAGGAAGCCGGCAAAGGGCTGACCGACCCACGCGGTGGAGGCGATCAGGCCATGCAGCCCCGCGGCCAGCACCACGATGGCGCCGACCCACAGGATCGGATCGCGAGCCCTCTGCATCCCTTCATGGATCGGTAGGTCACGGCTCCAACTCAAGGCGGGCCTTCGGGAAACCGATCCGGCCGGGAATGGCCGCCTGGCTCGCCGCGTCGCTCTCGGGCCTCCTCTACGGCGCCCTCTTCCCGCCGCTCGCTGTGGCCGCACTGTCGTGGATCGCCCTCGCTCCCCTCGCCTGGGCGCTGCGGCGGGCTTCGTTCGGCAAGGCGCTGGGCCTGGCCGCCCTCTCCACCTGGATCGGCGCAGCCTGTGTCGTCCCGTGGTTGGTGCCCACGGTCTCGGGACACTTCGAGATGGGTCTGCCCTTCGCCCTGGCCTTCTGGCTGTGGGTCAGCCTGGCGACCCTGCCCCCCTTCTACGCTCCGATCCTGGCCGTGGCCAGCCGGGTCGGGCGCCGCCTGCCGAGGTCACTCTGGCCCCTGCTCTTTGCGGCCGCCTGGGTCGTGAGCGAATGGCTCCGCACCGAGCTGGGCCTTCGGTCCCCCTGGACCCGTCTGGGCGACGCGCAGATCGAGGCCGCGCGGCTTCGGCAGATCGCAGACCTCGCAGGCGTCTACGGGCTGAGCTTCCTGCTGGCGTTCAGCGCTGCCGTCGCAGCGGAAGCCTGGGATGCCCTCGCGACCCGGTCACGAACCTCGCGCGGGGTCCGACGCATCGGCGTGCAAGTGGCCGTCCTCGCCTGCCTCGTGGCCGCCGCCCTGACCTACGGGGAGACGCGCGTTCGTGGGATGCACACCGGCACCGCCCTCGACGTGGCGCTGGTCCAGGGAGGTCTCGACCCCAAGCTGCGCTGGCGAAGGAGCCACGCCGGGCGGGTGCTGCGCCGCTACGGCCGGCTGACCCGGGACGAGATCCTTCGCTCCGGCCGTCCGGCGCCGGACCTGATCGTCTGGCCCGAGCACGCCATCCAGACGCAGCTGGACGATCCCGTCTACGGCCCGCCTCTCGTGCGCCTGGCCGCGCGCTCGCCGTTGCTGATCGGCGCCCCGCGCAGCGAGATCGCTTCCGACGGCCGGCTGAGCTTCAACAGCGTGCACTGGATCGGCGCCCAGGGTGCGCTCGGGACCTACGACAAACGCAGGCTGCTTCCGTTCAACGAGACGCGGGCGCTGGGCGGGTGGCTGCAGCTCGGCCCTCGCGGCGACCTCGATGCAGGGGACTACACCGCCGGTCGCGCCGGTGCGATCTTTCCGATCGCCGGCCAGCAGATCGCTCCCTTGATCTGCATGGAAGCCTTGTACCCCGACCTCGCCCGCGAGGCCGCGCGCGACGGCGCGACCGTCCTGGCCGTGGTCTCCAACGACGGCTGGTTCCGGGGGCAGGGTGGGATGGCCCAGCACGCCGCCATGGTGAGGTTTCGCGCCATCGAGACGAGACTGCCCGTCATCCGCGCGACGAACACCGGCGTCTCGGCGGTGATCGGTCCGGACGGACGCGAGGTCGCACGCCTGGGTGCGGGCGAGAGCGGGGTGCTCCGCGCGACAGTGCCCGAGGGCGCGGGAGCCAGCCTCTACACGCGGATCGGCGACGCATTCGTCCTCGGCTGCGGGCTCGTGCTCGGCATCTCGGCGCTGGTGGCCTGGCGGCGGCACGGAGCGCAAGACTCGGGCTCGCTCCGCGTGTAGTCCCGCCGCCAGGCGTCCCACGCTTTCCTCGGCTCGGACCAACGAAGGGCGAAGCCGTCCTTCTCGACGCGAACGACCCGCGCGGAGAGCGCCACGCGGTTCGGCGAGACCCCGGGCAGGGTGATCCAGAGCGCCGCCCCGAGCGCGGGGGGCGTCTCGGACCGCACGAACAGGCCGCCCTCGGAGAAGTCGCGGACCTCTCCTCGACCCGCCCCTTCCAGCCCGTCGAATCGGACCGGGTGCGCACAGGCGAGGCGCAGGCTCACGCGACGATCGAGGATCTTCTTCAGCTGGATTCGGCCGAGGACCATGGGTTCGGGCTCCGACTTCGATCGTTCATGGGTTTTGCTCCGTGCGCCTTCGATGGCAACGTCCGGAGGAGAGAGCAATCCACGTGCCACCGGCAACGGGGCCTGCAGGTCCGCGTTGTCGCGGAGAGCCGTCGACCGGCAAGCCGCCGGCAAGGGGCCCGGGAGCGGCACGGCTCCGGGCGCGGATGCGCAAGATCGTGGCCAGATGCCCGGACTGCCGTGAGGCGGGGCCGGCAATCGCGGAACCGGCAGGCCGTGGAAACCCGGGAACCGGCCGACGCGCGCAGGGACCGGGCGAACGGGAAGGCGGCGCCCTCTCGGGCGGCGGCCTTCAGCTGGGCTCGGCGAGATCCGTGAGGGCCCGCTTCAGCAGGCCGGCCTGGACGACCACCTGGCGGCCCAGGGTTTCGAGGGGCTCGGAGGTCGGCGCCGCCTGCTCGGCGATGCGCTCGCCAAGCGCGCGGATGCCGTCCAGCTCGTCGACGAGCGTCGCCAGATCCTTGGAGAGCGAGGAGTGTGCCTCCATCGCCCGGTTCGCGAGCTCGGTCTGGCCGCTCGCGGCCTGGAGCGCATCGAGAGCCTCCCGCAGCCGATCCCGCTGCTGCGACACGACCGCGAGCAGCCGCAGCTTCTCCCGGACCAGCCCCACCCGTTCGAGAACGCCGCGCACCACCGAGATCAGCTGCTCGGTGGCGATCGGCTTGTGGAGATAGGCGTGCACGCGACCCCGATTGATGGCGTCCACCGTCGCCTCCAGATCGCTGTAGCCGGTCAGCAGGACGCGCCCGACGTTGTCGTCGAGCTCCGCCACGTGTTCCAGCAGCTCGACGCCCGAGGTCCCGGGCATGCGCTGGTCGGAGATCACCAGGTCGAAGCCCTGTTGATCGAGCAGCTCCCAAGCCTCCTCCCCGCTTCCAGCGGTCGAGACGACGCCCTCCTTGCGCAGGGAGCGCTTCAGGAGATCGACGGCCTGCGGCTCGTCGTCGACCACCAGGATCCGGGGTGTGGGCTTCTCCATGCTCGCGACATCGGCGGATCGGGCGAAGGACTGGAGCGACGCGAGAGGGCGCGGGCCGTCTACACTGGTCGGGCGGCTGCCAGAGGGCAGCCCACGGGAGGCGTCCGCTGGGCTCGGAACGACCGTCGACCTGGATCCTCGGTGCAGGGGCCGTCGGGCTGGGGCTGGGCAGTGCGCTGCTCGCGGGCGG
>JAJDAR010000205.1 GCA_029261775.1 Deltaproteobacteria bacterium
TGGATCAAGAGCCGCATGATCCTGCCGCCCAACGAGGAGGAGGAGGACGAGGACGGTCTCGACCCGCGCGCCGAACTGATCGCCCGGCTGCTCGAGTACCAGCGCTTCAAGGAGGTCTCGGGCCAGCTCGGCGAGCTGCAGCTGCTCGACCGGGATGTCTACGCCGCCCGCACCCCCGACCTCGACCCGACCCCGGAGCACGAGCGCGAGATCACGGTCGATCTGGTCCGCCTCGTCGAGGCATTCCGGCAGGTCCTCACCAAGGCGCGCGCCGAGGGTCACACCCACGAGGTCGAGGCCGAGACCGTCACCGTGCGCGAGCGGATGATCGCGATCATGGACGTGCTGGCCGACGTGCCGCAGATCGAGTTCGAGGAGATGTTCCTGCGTGCCGGCGGCCCGCCCTCGCGGCCGGTGCTCGTGACGAGCTTCCTGGCCCTGCTCGAGCTGGTGCGGCTCGCGGCCGTGCGCGTGTACCAGGGCGTCGACGAGAACACGGTGCCCGAGGGTCCGATCCACCTTCGGCGCGGGGACGGCGGCACGTCGTGGGACGACCGCGTCGCGGAGATCATGTAGCCGGGCTTCCTGACGGGACGACCCAGCGAGGAAAGTGATGGACAGCCAGAAGCAGAAGCAGATCGTCGAAGCCTTGATCCTGGCCTCGCCGGAGCCGGTATCGGCGGTGAAGCTGGCCCAGATCGTGCCGCGGCTCAAGCCCGCTGCGGCGCGCAAGCTCGCCCTCGAGCTGGGCAAGGAGTACGACGAGCAGGACCGGGCCTTCGAGGTGTGGGAGGTGGCCGGCGGTTTCCAGATCCGCACCCGCGCCGAATACTCGGGGTACCTGCGTCAGCTGCAGGCCGAGCGCCCGTTGCGCCTTTCGCGCGCCGCACTCGAGACGCTCTCGGTGATTGCCTACAAGCAGCCCGTGACCCGCGCCGAAATCGAGCAGGTGCGCGGCGTCGAGGCCGGGCCGGTCGTGCGCAGCCTGCTCGACCGCAAGCTGGTCCGGATCGCGGGGCATCGCGAGGTGCCCGGGCGGCCGATGCTCTATGGCACGACGAAGCGTTTCCTCGAGGTCTTCGGTCTGGTGCGGCTCGAGGATCTGCCCACCCTGCGCGACATCGAGGAGCTGATGCCTGGCGACCGCGGGGACGACGACGAGGCCCCGCTGACGCTGCTGGCGGACGCCGCCGAAGACGGCCCGGACGAGGACGTCCCGGAGCTCGGCCTCGGGGTCGAGGGCGAGGCCGAGGCTGCCCCCGAGTCGCCGAGCGAGCTGCACTGAGCGAGGCCCGGCTCCAGAAGATCCTGGCCGCCGCCGGGCTCGCCTCGCGACGGGCCGCGGAGGCCTGGATCCGGGCCGGGCGGGTCACGGTCAACGGCGAGGTCGCCAAGCTCGGGGCGACTGCCGACGACGAGGTCGACGACATCCGCCTCGACGGCGAGGCGGTGCGCAGCGAACGCGCCGTCTACTGGCTCGTGCACAAGCCACGCGGCGTGCTCACCACCACCTCGGACCCCTGGGCCGGTCGCCAGGGGCGGGAGACCGTCCTCGACCTGCTGCCGCCCGAGGCGCGCCACGCCCGCTTGTTCCCCGTCGGTCGGCTCGACGCCGAGTCGGAGGGGCTCGTGCTGCTGACGAACGACGGCGCGCTCACCCATGCGCTGCTGCATCCCTCGTTCGGCAACGAGCGCGAGTACCGCGTGAGCGTCCGCGGGCTGATCGGTCCGGACGCGATCCAGCGGCTGCGCACCGGACTGCGCCTGGACGACGGTCCCACCCAGCCCTGGCGCGTGCGCCTGCGCAAGACCGACGAAGGGGGCCAGCGCAGCGAGCTCGACGTCGTGCTGCGCGAGGGCCGCAAGCATCAGATCCGCCGCGCCTTCCGCGTCCTCGACCACCCGGTGGAGCGGCTCGTGCGCGTGCGGATGGGCTCGCTCCACCTCGGCAAGCTGGCCACCGGCGCCGCGCGCAGGCTGGCCCCCCACGAGATCGAGGATCTGCGCAGCCATGCCGGGGGCCTGCGCCGGCGCGAGATGCGCAGCTCCGCTTCACGCACCGGCAAGCGCCGCCGCTAACCCGTCCGGGCCGCCCCGCAGCCTCGTCCGGTTTCGGGGAGAGGGGTTCTATCTCGTTGAGTTGGCAGGGCTTTCTCGGGTAGAATCACGGGTCTCGCCGCGCTCCGGCGCGGTGCCGTGGGGTGGATGCGGATGATGCGGATGCAGTGGCTCTCCCGGCGAGCGATCAGGCCGGGTTGTTTCTGGCTGGCGGTCGCCCTCGGCCTCGCGGCGCCCGCGAGCGCTCAGGCGGTCACCGGCATCTGCCCCGACGGCAGCATGTACATCGTGCAGCACGAGTCCCAGGTGCCGTGCCCCGACTCGAAGCAGGTGCAGCCCCACGAAGTGCCGCCGCTGCGCCCCGAGTATCGGCCGACTCCCTACACGTGGGATGTGTGGAACCGCAGCTCGGACCCGAACAACCCCTACAACCTGATCGATGCCGCGCGCGAGGTGCGCGAGTTCCAGCAGGCGCTGCCCGGAGCGGGCAAGCCGCCCGCACCCGGCCTGACTCCGCCCGGCACCGAGCCCGCAGCCGGCGCCACCGCGCCCCTGGCCACCGCGCCCGTCGGCCCGCTCGATCTCGGCCTGTCGGATCAGGAGCTGCGCGATCTGTTCCGGATCGTCGAGCTCTCGCAGGAGCACGCACCGGCCCACGTGGCGCGTCGCACGGCGGACGGGAAGGGCATCTTCGAGGTCGCCTTCGCCCACTCGGCCTCGTTCGAGGCCGTCCTGCGCAGGCTCTGGAGCTCTCGCGGCGGTCTGGGCAGCGGCCCCGTGCTCGTCTTCACCGCCCACTCCAAGCGCCCCGAGGCCTTCCACGCCAACTTCACCGTGCTGCAGGGCCACCTGAGCTACCAACCCGACTCCACCGATCCGCGCCAGCTCGGCATTCTCCAGGGCCGCCTCGGCGATCTCGCCGGCGGCGAGGTGGTGATGGGCTACGTCGTCCTGCCGGACTCCATGGAGCTCGCCGACGAGCTGGATCTCTACTGGAACGACCGGCGGATCAGCGCGCGGCTGGCACCGCGACAAGCGGCGCAGCGCTGACTGCCGAATCCGGGGGCGAGCCTCCCGGGCTCGGAACGTCGGTCAGATCTCGGGCGGGCCCGTGCGGCGGGCCGGATCCGGCTCGCTCATGACGCCGACCTTGGTGCCGTCCGGGTCCTCGACGATCGCATAACGAGAGCCCCAGAACGTGTCGTAGGGCGGCTGCGAGCTGGGGTGGCCCAGGGCCGCCAGCTGGTCGTGGATGCGATCGACCTCTTCGCGCGAGGCCACCTTGAAGGTCAGGACGTTCCGCGTGCCGGTCCCGATGGGCTCTCGCCAACCCTGGTCGTACACCTTGGCCAACGCCTCGCTGTCGAAGTGGAGGACCAGCCCCCCGGGCATCGTCAGGTCCACGTGGTGCGCACCCGTGGACGTCCGCCAGATGGCCTCCTCGGGGATCTCGACACCGAGCGCGCGGTAGAACGCGAGCGTCGCTTCCATGTCTCGAACGACCAGGTCCAGCTGGTTGAGGTCCGGAGTCATCGGGCTTCCTCGTCCGTGTCGAGCTGGGCTCGAGGAACTGGGGCGCCAGCACGTCCCTCGCCCGCGCCCAGTCAGTTTCCGGGGGACGATTCTATCACGGTGCCGCGGTCCCGAAGAAAGGGCACGTGTTGCTTGCAGCTAGCGCTCGATCTCGATCGGAGGCTCGAGCACCGCGTTCCACCACACGTCCTTGCGGGTCGGCGCCACCTCCATGTGCCAGGTGTAGGTGACGTTCGGCTCGCTCTTGTCGGGCGGGGTCTCGAGGTCGAGGGGGATCTCGATCGGTGCGGCCGCGCGGCGCGGGCCCAGCGGCTCGGACGCGACGGTCGTGATCGATGCCCGGAAGACGATGCATCGGTCCCGCGGATCGTCCGGGTTCGGCCCTGGCACCGAGCGGCCGAGCTCCAGATCGACCTGCAGTTCGAGCCTCCGCTCTGCGGCGAACGGCACCTCGATCCGGCCACGCAGGCTGTCGCCCAGTCGTACCGGCGACGTGTCCAGCCGGAGTCGCGTCGGGCCGCGGAGGAACAGGTTGCTCGCCACGAGCGCGAAGCCGAGCAGGAGCGCGAGACCCAGCAGGCCGATGGCGCCGGCGAGCGCCCAGATCACAGCCTCCGGGACGTGGGAACGGCCGGCCAGGTGCTGGCTGATCATCGTGCAGGCCAGACCGAGCAGGAAGGAGCCCGTGAGCAGCAGCGAGCCCACCCGAACGCCCTCGGGGCCGCCGCCGAGGCGCCCTGCGTGCGGAGCATCGGGGCCCCGGTAGGTCGCCCCGGTCAGGAGGCCCAGCCCGACCGCCAGCACGCTCGCGGCCAGGACCCCGAAGCCGAGGCCGGCGCGCCCGAACCCGTCGAGGTCGGCTCCACCATGAACGAGCCCCCATCCACAGGCGAACGCCGCGGCCAACGCGACAGCCGCCGAGAAGCCGATCATGCCGACCGCATAACGTCGGAGCGCGGGCGGAGGGTGGAGGATCATGCCCCTGGATCGGCTGGACGGTCCCGCGACGAGAGGGGGCTGTCTCCGCGGTCAGCGAGCACTGCGATACGCCTAGCGCGGCCTCCTCAGCATCGGCGTGACGAGCGGCCCCGCGCCCACCTGGATCTCTCCCATCACCTCGAAGCCGTGCCGCTCGTAGAGGGAGATGTTCCGGGGATTCGACGACTCCAGGTACGCCAGCACCTGTTCCTCGTCGAAGCGGGCGGTTGCGTGGCGCATGAGCGCGCCACCCAGGCCCCGGCCCTGGGCGTTCGGTTCGACGCCGATGAGGGGCAGGTACCAGTGACGCTCCTCGGGATGCCACTTGTCCATCTTCTCGAAGGTCCCGAGCAGGTCGGCCAGGTGGCGCGGCTCCGCCGTTTCGGTGAAGACCTTCTCGAGCGTCGCGACGTCCGGGTGCACGCCGGGGGGCAGCCAGAGCGCGGCACCGCAGAAGTCTGCCGCGACATGCGCGGCCCCGTGCTCGAAGCTCGCCCCCGCGAAGGCGCGGGTCCCCAGAGGCATCGCATCCAGGTGCTGGTGCGGGGCGGGCCAGGCGAAGCGGCAGATGGGGTCCGTGAGGAACGCCGCGACCACACACCCGATCGTCTCGTCGATTTCGTCGGAGGTCGCGCTCCGGATCTCGATCTCATGCCCGGCCATGGAATCCTCCGTGGAGGGGGTTGTCGCACCGAGTGACCTTGCTGCTGCAAGCCCCGTTCGCGAACCGGGAGGCTAGCTCCGATCGGGCTGCTGAAAGGACAGCCGGTCCCAGTACCCACGCTGGAACTGGATGAGGCCGTCCGAGACATGGAAGAACCCACAGCCACGTCTGCCTGCTGGATCGCGCCACTCCAGGATGGCCCAGCTTCCGTCCTCGAA
>JAJDAR010000206.1 GCA_029261775.1 Deltaproteobacteria bacterium
CGGCCCGAACAAGGCATCTACACGGCGATCGTAGGCGGCTTCATCATCTCGGTGCTCGGCGGCAGCCGCGTGCAGATCGGGGGACCGACCGGCGCGTTCGTCGTTCTGATCGCCTCGGTGATCGCGCAGTTCGGCTACGAAGGGCTCGTGATCGCCACGATCATGGCGGGCGTGATCCTCGTGTTCATGGCGCTGGCCCGGCTCGGTGACGTGATCCGTTTCATCCCCTACCCGGTCACGGTCGGTTTCACGTCGGGCATAGCGCTGATCATCGCCATCGGACAGGTGGGGGATGCGCTGGGCCTCGACACCGGCCCGGTGCCGGCGGACGTGATCGGGAAGCTCACCACATTCGCCCACGCATGGCCCTCTGCCCAGTTCGAGGCCGTCCTGATCTTCCTGGCGACGATTGCGATCATCCAACTCTGGCCGCGCGTCAGCGGGCGCATCCCGGGGCCGCTCGTCGCGCTCATCGCCACAACGGCGCTGGCCCACGCCGCCGGGCTCGATGTCGAGACGATCCACAGCCGGTTCGGCGACATCCCGACCTCGCTCCCGACGTTCCGGTGGCCCCAGGTCGATGTCGCGCAGTTGCCCGCGCTCGTCTCACCCGCCGTCTCGATCGCGCTGCTGGCCGCGATCGAATCGCTGCTCAGCGCGGTCGTCGCCGATGGGCTGACCGGCGGCCGCCACAGGTCGAACGCAGAGTTGCTCGGTCAGGGCATCGCCAACATCGCCTCACCCCTCTTCGGCGGCATCCCTGCCACGGGCGCGATCGCACGAACGGCGACGAACGTCCGCAACGGCGGTCGTACCCCGGTGGCTGGCGTGGTGCATTCGCTCACTCTGGTCGTGATCCTGCTCGTGGCCGTGCGCTGGGCCTCGCTGATCCCGATGGCGACACTCTCCGGGATCCTGGTCGTCGTCGCGTACAACATGAGCGAATGGCGGGCCTTCCTTCGGCTCTTCCGCGCTCCCCGCAGCGACGTCGGTGTGCTCGTCGCCACGTTCGGGCTCACGGTGGCGATCGATCTCACGGTGGCCATTCAGGTCGGGGTCGTGCTCGCCTCACTGCTCTTCATGCGCCGCATGTCCGAGGTCTCCGAGATCGCGCCGGCACGTGATCTGCTCGAGGAAGACAGCGAGGACCTCGAGTCGGTCCGTGCGGATCTGCGCACCCTGCCCGCAGAGGTCGAGGTGTTCGAGATCAACGGCTCGTTCTGCTTCGGTGCGGCCCGCAAGTTCAGCGACCAACTGCTGGACGTGCAGGGTGCGCCCAAGGTCGTGATCCTGCGCATGCGAAACGTGCTCGCGATGGACGCGACCGGAGTCGAGGCCATCGAAGACGTGGCGTCGCGCTTCAGGCGACGTGGCGTGACGCTCCTGCTCTCGGGTGTGCACGCCCAGCCGCGGGTCGCCCTCGAGCGCAGCGGAGCGATCGAGCGCATCGGTACGGAGAACGTGCACGAGAGCTTTGCGGAGGCCGTGGCCGCTGCGCGTGCGCGGGTCGAGCGCGTCGGCGACTGACTCCGCAAGCCCCGTCGGCACTACCGAGCAGGGAGCGGGTTGGCCTCGAGGAAGTCGCGCACGAGGGTCGCGAGCAGCGGGCCCTGCTCCTCCTGGGTGAAGTGACCCGACGGGAAGGTGGTGTGCGCCTGCCCCTTGCATCCCGGGATCCGATCGATCAGAAGGCGCGGCGCCTCGGGCAGCGGAAAGACGTCGTCGTCCTCACCCCATGCGGTGAGGAACGGCTTGTCCCAGTGGCTCAGCACCTCGTTCCACGCGGTGGTGCACTCGGCCGTCGAGGGATACCCGCGCCACAGCGGCGCGAGCCCGGGGAACTCACGGGAGCCCGCCTTGTAGCTCTCGTCCGGGTACGGTGCCTCGTAGGCCGCTGCCTCCGCGTCGGTGAGCGTCTTCGTGCGCATCGCGCCCTTCAGCATGCCCGCCCAGCTCGGCACGATGAGCCGCACCCGGAGCCACGTCAGGAAGGCGTCCGTCGTCATCCCGGGCTCGTCGGGGCTCGCCTCCGGAAAGTCCGGACCCGGCAAGCCACTGTTCGAGATCACCACCCGCGCAAAGCGCTCGGGCAGGTGGCAGAGCACGCGGAGGCCCACCAACCCGCCCCAATCCTGGCCGAAGAGCGTGACGTTGCGCAGGTCGAGCCCCTCGACGACGTCGCTCATCCAGCGGATGTGGCGCTCGAAGGTGTAGTCCTTGCGGTCGGCCGGCTTGTCCGATCGGCCGAAGCCCACCTGGTCGGGCGCGATCACGCGAATCCCTGCGTCTGCAAGGAGCGGGGTCATGTGCCGGTAGAGATAGCTCCAGGTCGGCTCGCCGTGCATGCACAGGAGCGTCTCCGCCGCGTCGCGCGGCCCTTCGTCCACGTAGTGGATGCGCAGCGATTGGCCGTAGCGCTCGGGTGTCTGGAGATAGTTCGGCGCGAACGGGTAGCCGGGCAGCCCTTCGAAGCGGTCGTCGGGCGTGCGAAGGACGCTGTCGATGTCCGCCGTGGAGGCCACGGCGCGGGGCATCCACTCCGCTTCCGGGATCTTGTCGATCAACGCGCGGACCGGCTCGGGGATCTGGAGGGCCATCGGGGACTCCTTGCGCGGCGGCCGGAGAGACAGGTCTCCGCCGCGGGCGATGTAAGTGTTGGCATACAGTATGCCACAACTTGCAGGCCGCTCCCTCAGGTTTCTGGGCGAGCGGCAGCGATCATCAGTCGGCCGCACCGGGTGACGACGCGGGTCTTCCGCGCAGTCGCAGGCGCAGACCCAGGAACGCGCGCATGGCCGTGAGCCGCATGCGGAGCGCCTGGGCGCGGGAGCGGGGTGGGAAGACGCCGGTGCCCGACGCGTACTCCAGGTCCAGCACGCCGGGAAGTAGATAGACGTCCAGGACTTCACTGGGGACCGCCCGGCGCAGCTGCTCCTGGTCGTCGGCGTCGAGGCGCAGGATCTCGTCCCGCACATCCATGCGGCTCTGTTCGCGGTACGGCACGGCGATCATGCGGGTCGGGCCATGGCCGAGGTCGAGGGGCACCCACTCCTCGCCCGCAGCAAGTGCCTGGCGGTTCCCCGCGAGATACGGCACGAAGCCACGCGCCATCTCGGACCAGAAGGGCGACCAGGTTTCGGGAATCCTGTCCTCCGGCAGCCATGCCCCCGACGTCTCGGGCGTGTCCCAGCAGCGCGCGACATAGTCGGCCACCGACGGCGCAACCCTTTCGATGAGCTCGCGGGGAAAGGGGTCCTTCAGGAAGTGGGCGACGGCGCCGCCGGTGAAGGCGAAGTCGGCGAGGCAAGGCGAGCCGCCGAGCAGGAAGTCGTGGTCTTCGAGGTGGCGCGAGAGGTTCGCGAGGAAGGCCTCGAACCAGACAGGGATGTCGGCGCCCGTCTCCCGGGTCGAGGCAACTCGCTCGCCGGTTCCCCGACCCATGAAGCTCTCGAGCATCGCGCCCAGCGGACGTGCGCTTGCGGTCACGGCGGCGCGCTCGTGCGTGTCGAGGTCGTCGAGCGGACGACCGAGCACGCCCTTGGCGAGCGCGCGCTGGGCCATCAAATCGGCGGTTCCGGGGATCTCCCAACGCGTGTACATGGCCGCCCGGGTGAACCACTCGTCTACCCAGTCCTCGAACAGCCTGCAGGCGATGCGCTGCACGGGCGTGTTCGGCAGCAGCGGCCGCTCGGGAAAGCGCTGCTCGAGGAGCAGCGCGATCGGTGTCGAGTCGCGCAGCACCCAGTCCTCCGGCGTATGCAGTGCGGGGATGGCGTGACTGCCCGCCCGCACCGAAATGGTGTCTCGCCCCACCGGTCTCGCCACGGAGCGGTGCGGGATCCGCTTGTGCCGGAGGACGGCCTCCACCTTTCGCGTGAAGAACGAGTTGTCGTCGCCGTGGAGTACGTAGAGGCCGGGGAACATCCGTGCTCCTGAGGGTCGAACTTCGGAGACGGCAACCGTAGCCCTTCCCTCGACGACTCCTATGGCGTTTCTCCTATCGCTGCGTCAGGGGTGGGGTCGGTCCGAGGTGCATCGCTCGGCAGTGGCACCCGCCGGCTCTCGGTTCGGTCGTGAGGCCGGGGTGCGGAGCAGCGACAAGCGCCAGCCCCGAGGACAAGGACAGGATGTTCGGCCTTGCCCGTTGGGCGGCTGTCGCCCTGGTTGCCGCCGTGCGCTCGTCAGGCGTGTCGACGCGAGACCGCTGCGAACACGGCGAGGGCGACGCCCAGCAGCGAGGCCGCGGTCGGCTCGGGGACCGAAGGAAACCCGACGGTGATGCTGAGGCGCGCCATCGTGCCTTGCGTCTGCCCGAGGAACGTGGTGGTCGCCAGGCTGCCGTCGACTGCGTTGGTCACCAACCCCGGAAAGGCCTCCACCCCGAGCGCACCCTGCGTCACGAAGGCGGTCACCACATTGGCGAGCACGGAGGAGCCGTCGTTGAAGAGCAACGCCACGGCGGAGACGTTCCCGCCGGACTGTCCTGGGGCATCGAAGAACGCCGTCACGGTGACGTGGGTTCCGGCCGGGTCGAACGTACCCGCGGCGTCCGAGTAGAAGACGTCGTAGAACTCGATGGCCGAGCCCCGGAAGTCGAAGTTCCCGAGACCGAGCGGATCGGGAAGCTGCGTAGTGAGCTCCGCGCCAGCCGGCGCGAAGTTGTGTTGGCCCGGCGGCGTCCCAGTCGACTCGAAGATGGCCACGAAATCCAGATTCGGAAGGCTCGCGATCGGGGTCGCCGACGCCGTGCTCGACCATCCGAAGGCGACGACTGGAGCGAGACAGAGGATGCGCAGCGCGCGAACCCACCCGCGGAAGCTGGATGCTCGGGACATCAGGTCAGGCAACGAAGGGCGGCGGACGAGGTACGGCATCGGGAATCCTTCAGTGGCGCAGGAGAGCCGGCTGGGAATCGCTGCGCGCGAATCCCTCCCCCGGGGCCACGAGTCTGCGCCACCGGCGTTTCCCAATCGTTTCCCAGCGGTTTCCGGCTGTTCCGCGAAACGGCCACCGGAGTAGAGTGGGCGGATGAAGGACTCCCCCCGCGCCCCGGCCCTGCCGGGTCTCGGCATCCGCCCCGGCCTGCTCGCGGCGGGGGCTGGCAGGGCGGGCATTCGCCTCACTCTGGTGACGGCCCCCGGGGGAAGTGGCAAGACGACCCTTCTTCGGGCCTGGCGGGCCGCGGCAGGGGAGGCGCGCCGCTCGATCTGGCTGGCACTCGGCGCCGACCACCGGGACCCGGTGATCTTCGTCGAGGAGTTCGTCCGGGCGGTGAGGACCCAGCTCGAGCCGGCCGGCACCGACCCGTTCGGAGCCGACCTGCTGCGCGCCTTGCCGCACCTGAAGCGACCTGCGGCTGAGACCCTCTGGCGCTACCTGCGAGCCGACCTGGCCGGGCTCCGCACACCCGTTCTGGTGTTCCTCGACGACTACCATCGGATCGCTCGAGACTCGGAAACCGACCGGCTCGTGGGCACGATGCTGCGCGACGATGCCTGGCCTGGGCGCTTCTTCGTGGCGACACGGGGCGCGCCTCCCCAGGCCGCGGCACGTCTGCTCGCTGCGGGCGAGGCCCTCGAGTTCGGCCGCGAAGCGCTGCAGATGAGCCCCAGCCAGGTCCGCGCGCTGCTCGGGCACTTCGAGGTGAGCCCCGACGAAGACACGGTGACGCAGCTCTTCGCCGAGACCCGAGGCTGGGTCACGGGCGTGCTGCTCGCGGCCCGAGGGCTCGCGCGGGCCCCCGGCACACAACGGAAGCGCTTCCTCGACGGTCTGGCCGAGCAAAACGATCTCTTCGAGTACATTGCGAGCGAGCTGCTCGCGGGGGAGAGCCCCGCGTGCATCGCGAGCGCGGAGCTTCTCGCCGTGCTCGGGCCATGCGAGCGGGAGACGCTTGCGAACGCCCTCCCGAGCGATGTGCCGGCGACGGCCATCCAGCAGGCAGTAGACCGGGGCCTGCTCCTGGAAGACGGAGCTCGCGTCTTCGTCCACAACCTGTGGGAAGTCCTGCTGCTCAGAAGGCTACGGGAACGATCCTCCCAGGCCGCATGGCGAGAGCTCCACGAGCGGCTGGCGAAGCTCACCGAGTCCGTCGATCCGAAACGCGCGACCGCGATTCTCGCCCGCGGCGAAGTGTGGGAGGGGTTGGTCGCCGTCCTCTCGCGCCACGGAAGGGAGTGGCTCAACCTCGGCCGGGACGAGTTCGTGACGCGCCACCTCGGTCTCCTTCCCGACGCGCTTCGCCGGGGAAACGCGCAGCTCGAGTACCTGGAGGCGTTGACGCTGCGCCGCCGCGACGTCGATCTCGCCCTCGATGCCTTGATGCGCGTCGCGGACCGCTTCCGCGCGGAGGGGCAGGGGGAGCGGCAGGCGAGCGCGCTGTTCGACGCCCAGATCATCGCCGCCAATCGCAACCGCCGCGATCTGATGATGTCCATCACCCGGCGGGTGATGTCCCTGCGCCGCCTTGCGACTGATCCGCGCGTCCGCGCGCTCTCGATGCTGGGGCTCGCGTTCGCCGCGCTGTTGTCGGGCCGCACCCGGGCGGCGGATTCGATCCTGCGCCGCATCAGGACCCGCGCACTGCTCGCTTCGGAGCGTGCGAGCGCTTCGCTGCTTCGGCTCGGCTTGCTGCGCCAGCAGGGCAGATGGTCCGAGGCTCTCGAACTCATCGAGGCGGGGATTGCGGACGAGGAGATCCGCGAGCACGCGCCCTCCCTTCTCATCTTCGAGTTGGAGCGCGCCTATGTCGAGGGCTTGCGCGCATCCGATCCCTCGGACGCTGTCGAACGGGCGCGTCGCGTGAGCGACGACCTCGCCGCATTCGGGCTGACCCTGAACGAGGCGATGGCTCGCGAAGTCGTCGGCCTGCTCGAGAGCCGCAGAGGGCATCGGGATGAGGCTCACTCCGAGTTCGAGCGCGCCAGCGAGCTCGCTGGGAGCATCGGTCGTTCCGACCTGAGGGCGCACATGGCCGCGCTGATCGCTCGCGAGCACTGGCAACAAGGTCGGGAGGAGGCGGCGAAGCGCGAGGCCCGCCGCTCGCTCGGGCTGTACGCGGACGTCCCCGCCAAGGAGCTGCGCATCGGCATGTCTTCCGCCCGGGCCGTCCTGCCTGCCCGGGTCCTGGCAGAGTGCGGAGAAGTCGAGCACGCGCGGCACGCCGCCGCGGCGTTCGCCTGGCTGGTCGATCGCCTGGACGTACCCCTGGCGAACTTCGCTGCCCACGTGCAGCACGCTCGCATCGCCGAGCTTGCCGAAGACCCGCAGGGTCGGATGCGTCATCTCCGGCGAGCGGCGGCGCTGGTGGACGCTGCGAACCTGCACGATGCCCCTCCCGAGCTGGAGCCCGCCTTGCTTCGCTGGGCCGGACAGGCGGCGGACACCTGCGACATCGCTTGGCGGCCCCTCGGAGGGGCCGATCCCGCAGGTCTCGGAGGCTGGTCGGTCGGCTCCCTCGGCGGCCTCCGGGTGGCGTATGCGGGCGACCCGATCCCCGAGAAGGCCTGGCGCGGAGCGACGACGCGGCGTCTGCTGCTTCGTCTCCTGTGTGCGGGGCCCGGCGGTGTGCGCCGCGAGCTCCTCGAGACCGAGTTCTGGCCCGACCACGAGCCCGCGAGCGCCCATCGCAACGTGCGCGTCGCGCTGTCGCGGCTGCGCGCCGCCCTTTCTTCACATGACGAGGGCGCGATCCGGATCGAGGGCGAAAGGGTCGACGTCTCGCCGGAGCTACGAGCGGGCTGGGACGTCGATCGCCTCGAACGTGGGTTGCGCGCCCACCGGGTGGACACTGATCTGCTCGCGCTCTACCGGGGCCCGTTCGCTCCGGAGGTCTACGATCCCTGGGCCGAGCCCGTCCGCGAGCGCGTCGAGGACCGGGTGGGCTCGGCTGCGCTCGCGCTGATCGACCAGTTGGCTGCGGGCGGCGATACGTCCCGAGGGGTTGGGTTGGCCACCAGGCTCCTCGAGCACAGGCCGGCCGACGAGGCGCTGTGGGCTCGGCTGATCGAACTTCGTCTCGCAGCCGGCGATCGCGTCGGGGCGAGGCGCGCCTTGAACGACGCGCGCGCCGTCCTGGAACGCGAGCTCGGGCTCGACGGCGCTTCGTGGCTCGAACGTGTGGCCGAGCAGCTGACCTGATCCCTGCGGTGCCGCTGCTGCGGTCTCGACCGACACCCACTTTTCCTCGACCTCGTGGACTCCACGAGGGCCCACTCCGCGACGCGGCGGGCCGTCGGGTGGCGGGGGCCAGAATGACCAGATAGTCTAAAGCGGTCATTTCGGTCAGTCAGCCCAGGAGGTCTCCATGGCCGCTGCCGCGACGTCTCCGGTGTTCGACTCCCGCCGCCCGCTCGACCTGGGCAGCCAGGATTTCGCCGATCACAAGTACGACTGGTACCGCTGGATGCTCGAGCAGGCGCCGGTCTGCCAGGGCAAGGTCAGCTTCCTCAAGGTCCAGCTGGTCTCGCGCTACGACGATTGTCGGCTCGTGCTCACCGATGAGCGCTTCGTGCGAAACCGCGGGCGGGCCAAGGGCAAGCCGGGCGCGGGTCCGCTGCCGTTTCCTCTCCCGAAGTCGATTGCCGCGATCGGCACGAGCATGATCGTGCAGGACGATCCCGAGCACCGGCGGCTGCGGAACCTCGTGAACCAGGCGTTCACCCATCGCGTGGTCGAGCGGCTCTCGGACCGGGTCGAGGAGCTCTCGGACGAGCTTCTCGACCAGCTCGACCCCGAGGGCCCGGTCGACCTGCTCGACGCCTACGCGCGACCCCTTCCGACGCGGGTGATCGGCGAGATGCTCGGCGTGCCGCGCGAGGACGTCGCGCACTTCCACCGCAGCCTGAGCGTGTTGACGAAGGGCCTGAATGGCCTGTCGATCATCCGCAGCCTGCTCTGGGATCTGCGTCGCACGGCCAACTACGTCCGGAAGCTGGTGGATCGCAAGCGCGAATCGCCTGGGGACGATCTCTTGTCAGCCCTGATCGAGGCCGAGGAGGAGGGCGACCGGCTCAACGAGGACGAGCTGGTCGCGATGGTCTTCCTGCTCGTGATCGCCGGGTTCGAGACGACCTTGCACCTGATCACCAACGGGGTGCGTACGTTGCTCGAGCATCCCGCGCAGCTCGAGCGGGTGCGCACGGAGCCCGACCTGTGGGAGAGCGCGGTCGAAGAGATCGTGAGGCACCGCGGGCCGATCCACGGGACCAAGCTGCAGTACGCCACCGAGGACGTCGTCCTGCACGGCGAGACGATCCCCCGGGGCGGCCCCGTCATGCCGATGCTCGGCGCCGCGAACCA
>JAJDAR010000207.1 GCA_029261775.1 Deltaproteobacteria bacterium
GAGCCTGTTTCCCGACGAGCCCTCGGCGGAAGCGGAGAGCATCGCCCGTGTGGCGCTTCCCCTTCCGATCGATCAGCTCTTCGACTACGTCGTTCCGCCCGAGATCGCAAGCGAGGTCGAGCCGGGCCGTCGGGTCCGGGCGCGGGCCGGGAGCCAGATGCTGACCGGAGTGGTGGTCTCCGTCGGTCCCCCGGAGCCGCGCGCGCCCGGCGAACGGCGCCTGACGAGGCTGACCGGCGTCCTCGACGCAGCACCCGTCTTCCCCGAGCGACTGCTCCAGGTGCTGCTCGACGAGGCCCGCGAGCTGCTCTGTCCGCCGGGCATCGCGCTGGCGGCTGCCCTGCCCCGCGGCGGCGCCCCGCGCACCGTGACCGCACTCGAGCTCACGGCCCGCGGGCGCGAGGCGCTCCGGGCCGGAGCGCTGCGCGGCGACGAGGCGAGCCTGATGGGATGGCTCGAGGAGCGGCCTCGAACCCGGCGCGAGCTGGTGCGACGCGCGCCGGCCCTCGAGAGCCGTCTCGACGACTTCGAGAAGGACGGTCTGCTGGCCCGCACCCTGGCCGACCGCGGCCCGACCATCCGCACCCCTCGCGAGCGCTGGGTCCGGCTGGCTCCCGGCCTCGATGCCGAGGAGCTCGCCCGCGGCGAGCTCGCGCGCGCGCCGCGGCAGGCCGAGCTGGCTCTCGCCCTGGCGGCGGGCCCGGCCTCGATGGCAGCTCTCGCCGATCTCTTCCCCCGGGCCACCGAGGTGGTGCGCAGCCTCGGACGCCGCGGCGTGGTGCGGGTCGAGGAGCGGGACCGCCTGCCCGGGCAGGTCGCCGCCGACGAGCCGGACCGCAGCGTGGTCCTGACCGGGGAGCAGCGCCTCGCCTGCGAGGAGATCGGAGAGGCGGTGCGGGCGCGCAGGGCGACGCCCTTCTTGCTGCACGGCGTGACGGGCAGCGGCAAGACCGAGGTCTACATGCGCGCGATCGCCGACGCGTTGGAGGCCGGCCGTCAGGCGCTGGTGCTCGTGCCCGAGATCACGCTCACCCACCAGATCCTCGGCCGGCTGCGTGCACGCTTCGGCGACCAGCTCGCAGTCCTGCATAGCGGGCTCAAGGCCGGCGAGCGGCTCGCCCAATGGGAGCGGCTGCGCCGCGGCGAGGTGCCGATCGCCGTGGGCGCGCGCTCCGCGTTGTTCGCACCGCTGCGCGACGTCGGCCTGATCGTGATCGACGAGGAGCACGACACCGCGTACAAGAACGAGGAGGGCTTCCGCTACCACGCCCGCCGCTTCGCCCTGCGTCGCGCCCGCGCGGAGGGCTGCCCGCTCGTGCTGGGCTCGGCGACCCCTTCGCTCGAGGTGCGCTATGCGGCGGAGCGCGGCGCCGTGCGGCGCATCCGCCTCGAGCATCGCATCGGCAGCCAGCCCCTTCCGGCCGTCGAGCTGGTCGATCTGCGCCGCGAGCGGGCCGCCCTGCCCCGCGGCCGCAAGCTGATCCTCGGCAGCAGCCTGCTGCGAGGCCTGCGCCAGACCCTGGAGGAAGGCGGCCAGGCGATCCTGTTCCTGAACCGCCGCGGATTCTCGACCCAGATCGCCTGCTTCGATTGTCAGCACGTGTGCCGCTGCAAGCACTGCGACATCTCGCTCACCTACCACGCTGGCGAAGGCGTGCTGCGCTGCCACTACTGCGACCATCGCGAAGCGCCCCCGGATCTCTGCCCGGTGTGCGGATCCGACGCCACCGCGCTGCTCGGTCTGGGGACCGAGCGCCTCGAGGAGGAGGTCGCCGTCCAGCTGCCGAGCGCGCGGGTCGGGCGGCTCGACCGCGACGTCGCCGCGCGGCGCGGCGCCACCGAGGAGGTGCTCCGCAGCCTGCGCGAGGGCGAGCTCGACGTGCTGATCGGAACGCAGATGGTCGCGAAGGGTCACGACTTTCCGGGCGTACGGCTGGTCGGCGTGATCCAGGCGGATCTCGGCCTCCACTTCCCGGACTTCCGCGCGGCGGAGCGCACCTTCCAGCTGCTCACACAGGTCGCGGGCCGCGCCGGTCGTGGCGGCCTGCCGGGACGCGTCGTGATCCAGACCGCGAACCCCGAGCACTACGCGGTGGCGCCGGTCCAGACCCACGACTTCGAGGGCTTCTACCGGGAGGAGCTGGCCCACCGCGCCGCCCTCGCCTATCCGCCCTTCGCGAGCCTCGCCCAGGTGCGCATCAGCGCCGAGGACGAGGCGGCCGCCCGTGCCTTTGCCGCCGAGCTCGCCACCCGGGCCCGCGGGGCCGCGAGCGCCGAGGGCTGCGAGGTGCTCGGCCCCGCGCCTTCGCCGATCGCGCGCCTGCGCGGACGCTACCGCTTCCAGATCCTGTTGAAGCACCGGCAGGCCGCCCGCTTGCGCGTCGTGGCGGAGCACGTCGCAGCCGCGCTGGCCCGTCCACCGACGGGGATCCGCGCCAGCATCGACCTCAATCCGGTCGACATGCTCTGACGCCGATTGCTACGTTGCGCTGCCTATGGCGCTCCGACCGGTGCTCCAGTTCCCCGACCCGCGCCTGAAGCGCACTTCCGAGCCCGTCGCCGAGGTGACGGACGAGATCCGCGAGCTCGCCGCCGACATGATCGACGTGATGTACGACGAGCCCGGGATCGGCCTCGCTGCGCCGCAGGTGGGCGAGGCGATCCGGATGGTCGTGATGGACACGGAGTGGACCGAAGAGGACGTGGAGAAGGACCCGATCGTCGTGATCAACCCGGAGATCCTGGAGCGCGAGGGCGAGGTCAGCTGGACCGAGGGCTGCCTCTCCGTCCCCGATTTCCAGGCCGAGGTCGAGCGCGCCGCGAAGATCCGCGTCCGCTACACCGACCTCGACGGCAAGGAGCACGTCGAGGAGTGCGAGGAGCTGCGAGCGGTGTGCTTCCAGCACGAGATCGACCATCTCGACGGCGTCCTCTTCATCGACCGGATCAGCCGGCTCAAGCGGAGCCTCTACGTGAAGAAGCGCAAGAAGGCCCTCCGCCTCGAGGACGAGGAGCAGGCGCAGGGCGGCGGAGCCCTCTGAGCGGGCCGCTGCGTCTCCTCTTCTTCGGCACCCCGGATTTCGCGGTGCCGACGCTCCTGCGTCTCCTCGAGGGACCGCACGAGGTCGTCGGTGTGGTCACACAGCCGGACCGTCGGCGCGGCCGCGGGCGGCAGAGCTCGCCCTCGCCGGTCGCGCAGGTGGCGGGGGATGCCGGCCTCCCCCTCTTCCAGCCCGAGAAGGTCGGTGCACCCGACGTCGCCGAGGCCCTGACCGACACGCGCTGCGATCTGGGCGTCGTCGTCGCCTTCGGTCAGTTCCTGCCCAAGCGGATCCGGGAGCTGCCGCGACTCGGCTACCTGATCAACGGCCATGCGAGCCTGCTGCCGCGCCACCGCGGCGCCGCGCCGATCGCACACGCCATCCTGGCCGGCGACCGCGAGACCGGCATCTGCGTGATGCGCGTCGAGAAGGAGATGGATGCGGGGCCCGTCGCCCACGAGCGGCGCACCGCGATCGGCGACGACGAGACGTGCGGCGAGCTGACGGAGCGCCTGGCCGAGCTCGCGGCGCTCGCGATCGCCGAGGCGCTCGAGTCGATCGCCGACGAGTGTGTGGGCTGGCGCGAGCAGGATCACGCCCGGGCGACCCTGGCGCCGAAGATCGAGCGGGCGGATGCCCGGCTCGACTGGTCCGAGCCGGCGGAGGCGCTCGTCCGTCGGGTGCGCGCGATGGCCCCGAAGCCGGGCGCATTCACCGACGAGGGCGGCGAGCCCCTGCGCGTGCTCGGAGCACGGGTGGAAGCGGGCGCGGTCGATCGCGCGCCGGGCACCGTGCGGCGCGACGGAGACGAGGTCGCCATCGCCACCGGTCGCGGGTGGCTCGTGCCGCGCTTGCTGCAGCGCTCGGGCGGCCGGGCGCTGGCGACCGCCGACTTCCTGCGCGGCCGTCCGCTCGCCGACGGGCTGCGGCTGGGCCGCGGTGCGGGGTGCGCCGCATGACTCCCAACGCACCCCGCCGACGTCGCGCGCGCGCCCCCAAGACCGCTGGACCGCCGCGGCAGGGCACGCCGACCCAGGCGAGGATCGTCGCGGTGCGCGTGCTCGAGCGCGTCGAGCGTGCCGGTGCCTACGCCGACCTCGCGCTCGGCGCGGCCCTGCGGCGCAGCGGGTTGCCCCCCCGCGAGCGCGCCTTCGTGACGGAGCTGGTCTACGGCACCCTGCGCTGGCGGGGCCACCTCGACGCGCTGCTGCGCCCGGTGCTCGACCGGCCGCCCGAGCGCCTGGAGGCCCTCGTCACGACTCTGCTGCGGGTGGGCGCCTATCAGATCGTCTTCGAACGGGCGGTCCCCGACTCGGCCGCCGTCGACCAGACCGTCCGCTGTGCGCGGGCCCTCGGGGTCTCCCGGGCCGCCGGGCTGGTCAATGCCGTGCTGCGGCGACTGGCGCGGGCACATCCCGACCTGCAGCTCCCCGCCCTGGACGAGGATCCGACCGCGCATCTGATCGACGCGCTCTCGATGCCGCTCGCGGTCGCGGAGCGTTGGGTCGAGCTGCTCGGCCCCGAGGAGGCGGCAGCGCTGGCGCGGGCCTCGAACGAGGTCCCGCCTCTGGTCGCGCGGGTGAATGCCACGAAGACCAACCGCGATGCGCTGCTCGAGGAGCTCTGCACCCGCCTGCCCGACGCCGCACTCTGCCGACTCGCACCGCTCGGCATCGTGCTCGGTCATCACGGCTTCCCGGGTCACGATCCCGCGTTCCTCGAAGGCCGCTTCTCCATCCAGGACGAAGCCTCCCAGCTCGTCGTCGAGCTGCTCGATCCCCAGCCGGGCGAGCGGATCTTCGACGCCTGCGCCGCCCCGGGCTCGAAGACCTGCGCGATCGCGGAGCGGATCGGGCCCGGCGGACGCGTCGACGCAGCGGACCGGCACGGCCGCCGCCTCGCCCTGGTGCGAAGGGGCGCGCGCCGGCTCGGCCTCGACAATGTCCACACCCAGGAGCTCGACGCGACGCAGCCGCTGCCCGAGGGCGAGGCCTACGACCGCGTGCTCGTCGACGCCCCGTGCTCGGGGCTGGGGACGCTTCGCCGCAACCCGGACGCGCGCTGGCGCTTCGATCGCGACGCGGTGGTCCGGCTGGTCGAAGTGCAGGCGGCGATCCTGCGCCGCGCCGCCGCGGTGGTGCGACCCGGCGGAACGCTCGTCTACAGCACCTGCACGCTGTTGCCCGAGGAGAACGGCGATCTGGTCCAGGCCTTCCTCGACGAGGCGAAGGACTTCGCCCGCGTCCCGCGCGAGGCCCTGCCCGAGGCCGTGCTGCCGGTGATCGCCGAGGATGGCTCCCTGCAGACCTGGCCCCACCGCCACGGGACGGACGGCTTCTTCGCCGTCCGCCTGGAGAGAAGCTCGTGAGCCTTCGGCTCACCCGCAGCCGACGAACACTCCGGAGCCTTCGGCTCACCCGATTGGAGAGAACCCCGTGAGCGCCCTCCCCATCCGCATTGCGCCGTCCATCCTTGCGTCCGACTTCGGCCACCTCGCCGACGAGGTGGCCGCCGTCGACCGCGCCGGCGCCGACTGGATCCATGTCGACGTCATGGATGGCCACTTCGTGCCGAACCTGACGTTGGGCCCGCCCGTCATCGAGGCCGTTCGCGCGGCCACCGGGAAGCCCCTCGACGTCCACCTGATGATCGAGGCGCCGGAGCGCTCGATCCCGGACTACGTGCGGGCGGGAGCGGACCGCGTGGGCGTGCACGTCGAGACCTGCCCGCACCTCCACCGCACGCTGGGGCAGATCCGCGATCTGGGTGCCAAGGCGTGCGTGGTCCTCAACCCGTCCACGCCCGCTGCGGCGATCGGACCCGTGCTGGCGGAGGCCGACCAGGTCCTCCTCATGAGCGTGAACCCGGGCTTCGGCGGCCAATCCTTCATCCACGCCGTGCTCGACAAGGCGCGCGAGATCCGTCGCCTGGCGGACGACTGCAATCCCTCTCTCGAGCTCGAGATCGATGGTGGGATCAGCATGAAGACGATCGGGCCGGCGGCGGCAGCCGGCGTGAACGCCTTCGTTGCGGGGACGGCCATCTTCGGCGAAGACGACTACTCCGGCATCATCGAGAGCCTTCGCAAGGCGGCCGAGGCGGCGCGCTAGGCCGCCGGCCTCCCCGAGGGGTGGGGCTGCGGCTCTCGCCCGGCATCGGCTAGGCTCGCCGGCTCGGGTCGGAGAGAGAAGTCCCCCAACATGCGCGCCCACAGCCCCAGGGCGATCCCCGCGATCGCCCTGCTAGCCCTCGCCCTCGCGGCTCCCGTCCAGAGCTCCGAAGAGCCGACGATTGCCCCTGCCGAAGACGCCGCCGCTCCCCAGGACTCGAAGACGGGGCGGGACATCTACCAGTGCGTCCTCGACAACCGCTTCGAATCCTACGTCCAGGACTCGAGCCTGCTGTCCGGGGACCGCGGCGGCTCCACCCAGCTCTCCAAGCTGCGCATGACCTGGCGCAGCTTCCGGGAGGACGAGAAGAAGGTGCTGTCGCGCACCCTGGTCAAGTACCTCGACCCCTTCGACCTGCGCTTCTCGGGCTACCTGATCCAGAACAACAACGGGCGTGCGAACGATCAGTTCGTGTACCTGGCCTCGAGCCGACGCGTGCGGCGCGTCAACCTGCGCCGCGAGGCGGTGTTCGGCACCGACTTCACCTTCGAAGACGTGGTGCCCCGCGAGATCGAGGACGGCGACTACCAGCGCTTGTCGGACAAGGTGATCGACGGCACCCCGGTCTACACCGTCGAGGTCATTCCGAAGGACTACTCCCGCTCGGACTACTCGAAGTTCGTCGTCCACGTCGAGAAGGAGCACTGCGTCCCGCTGCTCACGGTCTACTGGGACGAGAAGGAGATCGAGGTCAAGCGGCTGACGGTTCCGGCGGACAAGGTCGAGGAGCTCGAAGGGGTGTGGGTGCCGATGGAGCTGACGATGCAGAACGTGCAGCTCGAGACCTTCACGACCCTGACGATCGAGAACATGGAGCCGAATCCGAAGCTGCCGCGAAAGACCTTCGACCTCTCGCGCCTCGAGTCCCACTGACCCACGAGCAGCAGCCACTCCAAGGGGACGTCCAAGGGGTTCCAAGGGGACCCAAGGGGACGTTCCTTTCATTGCATTCGAGACCGGTTCCATTCGCAGAGAACCCCCAGCGAATGCAATGAAAGGAACGTCCCCTTCCGGTTCTTCGCCGGTTTCGTCCCCGTCCGGTTTCGTCTCTGCCCGGTTCGTCGTCCCCGTCCGGTTCCCCGTCCCCGTCCTTGGCCTTCAGGCTCGGGTGCGGACCAGGAGGGCCGGGAGGAGGATCAGGTCGTTGACGAGGCAGATGCCCATCGTCGCGGCCGAGAGGATCCCGAACTGCTGGAGGGTGGCGAAGCTCGAGAAGGCGACGACGAGGAAGCCGGCCATCAGCATGATCGAGGTGATCGCGATCGGGCGGCCGATGCGGCGCCCGCAGATCGCCGCGGCCTCCTCCGGCGAGCAGCCGCGCCGGCGCTCGCTGCCGTAGCGCACGAGGAAGTGCACGGTGTCGTCGACGGCGATGCCGAGGGCGACGCTGCCGATCAGGCTGGTCGGTAGCGAGAGCGGCGCGGCGCCGAGGCCGAGGATCCCGAAGTAGATCGCCACGGGGACGAGGTTCGGCAGCATCGCGACCAGCCCGAGGCGGACCGAGCCGAAGGCTCCTGCGACGAGCAGGAAGATGGCGATCGCTGCGAGCCCGACG
>JAJDAR010000208.1 GCA_029261775.1 Deltaproteobacteria bacterium
CCTCGCGATCGGCGCCAACATCGTGCGCGTCCTCGCCCTGATCCTGATCGCGCACTACGGAGGCCGCTGGACCCTCGACACGCCGCTGCACGAGGCCACCGGAGTGGCAGCCTTTGCCATCGTGCTCCTCGCCCTGTTCGCGCTCTCGCGAGAGCGAACCCACACCGAGATGGCATGACGGCGCCGTCGAACCCCCGCGCCGCGAGGCCCGCCTCGGTGGATGCCACGGCGGCCGAGCCGCCGGCCGCAGGCTTCGCGCCCGCGCCGGCGAACGGTGGGCCCCAAGGAGGTGCCGGCAGTGCGGGCAAGCCGCCCGCGCCGACCGGGGCCCGACCCTCGTCTCGCCATCTGGTCCCGATCGCCCTGCTGCTCCTCGTCACGGCAGCCGCCGTGGGCTGGCTGGCCCGCCAGCCCCGACACCTCGATCCCTGTCTCCACCCGGACCGGCTCGCGCACGTCGGGGAGATCCCGCAGAGCACGGCCACCACGGGGGGCGGCCCCGACTGGCAGGGAGACCGGCTGCTGCGTGTGGCCGGGAGGTTCCCCAACCCCCTGAGCGCCGATCATCCCTTCGACTTCCAGGTCGTGCGCTCCTACAACCTCCTGCACCAGGGTGCGCGCCCGGTGGGCCTGGTGATGCCGAACGTGGATGCCGAGCACCACAAGGTCGTCCCGATCGACGTGGATGGCACCGTCGTTCCGATCCACGTGGTCGACGACTACACCAAGAATCCCCACCAGCTCTTCGGCTACTTCCACGTCTACGGCGTGGATCCGGTCGAGTCGCCGATGTTCGCCCAGCTGGGAAAGTTCCAGGAGGTCCTTCGCAGAGGCACGCCCGCGCTGACGACGGTGATCGCCTCCGGACCGATCTCGCGACGCGGACGCGACGTCGCCGAGGAGGCCATGGTCGCATGGCTCGCGAACGGGTGGCGCTTCGTAAGGGGCGCGTGCGTCGCCTCGAGCGAATGAGCGACGGCGCCCCGGCGGAAGGAGGCGCTGCGCCGCCTGCCCGCTCGGGCGCGCTGGCCCCGCTCCTCTTCGTGCTCTCCGTGGCCGTGCTGGGTGCGATCGACCTCTTCTTCCTGGCCCGTGCGAAAGGCTTTCTGGCCAGCGGCTTCAACAGCCAGAGCCTGACCGGGTTCGCGGACGTGGCCGGCTTCCTCGGGCTCGCTGCGGTCTGCGACGCCGCCCTCCTGCTGACGCTGTGGTGGGGCCTGCGTCCTCTGGTGCGCCGGGTCAGCGCCCATCCGGTGCACGAGGTCGGCCTGATCGCCGGACTGGCTCTCGGCCTTCCGGTGCTCGCGAACGCCCTCTTGAACCGGGTGCACGAGGTCCTCGGCAACCTGCTCGCGCTCGACGCGCTGTTCGCCCTGGCGGGCGGAGACGCCGTCGGCGCGATCGAGGAAGCCCTGGCCACATCCTCCGCGCTCGCGCTGGTCGCCTCGGCGGTGGTCGGGGTCGTGCTGCTTCACCTGGGCGCGAAGCGCGCCGGGCGCAGCTGGCCCGCGATCGGCGGTCTGCCCTCGCAGCGCAGGCTCGGCGCCGCCGCGCTCGTCGGCCTGCTCGCGGGCTTCGGTGCGCTGACCGTGGCGTCGCGGACTCCCGCATGGGCCTTCGGTCTGCACTGGAAGCCCTCGGGCATGGCGTTGCTGGGCACCGCCGCCCGGGTGACGGACGTCGACTTCGACGGTGTCGGTTGGCTCGATCGCCCGCCCGACTTCGCGCCCTTCGATTCCTCGCGGCATCCCTACGCCCTCGAGATTCCGGGCAATGGCATCGACGAGGATGGCTGGGCCGGCGACCTGCCGGTCCTGCCGGCCGTGACGGCCCGGACCGCCGCAGCGGATCCCGCGCTCACGCCAGGGGGCCCGTCCCTCGTGCTGATCTTCCTCGAGACCTTCCGCGCCGATCTGCTCGGCAAGAGCTTCCGGGGTCAGGACGTGACGCCGCATCTCGACCGGCTTGCCCGAGAGGGAGCGTCCTCCCGACAGACCTTCACCCACTCTGCGACGACCTGGCAGGCGCGCGCCCAGCTCCTGCAGGGGCGCCTGGTTCCGCAGCTCGATGCACCGACCCTGATCGACGATTTCCGGAACGCGGGCTACGAAGTCGCCTGGCTCTCCGGCCAGCACGATGGGCTGCGCGACGGTCGCCGGCTGCTCGGGACGGACCGGGCGCACCACTTCCGCGATGCCCGCTCGCGCCTGGACGAGCGGACGACTCCTTCCCAGCGCCCGATCAGCCTACAGGTCTCGTGGAAGACGGTGGTCGAAGAGACGGAGTCGTTCCTCGAGACCCGGGATCCGGGGCGTCCGGTGTTCCTGTACGTGAATCTCGTCGACACCCACTTTCCCTACGACCACGACCGGATGGACGACATCCTCGGAACCGCACGCCTCGCGCGCTCCGACATCCGCCCGGAAGCGAGCGAGCAGGTCTTCGAGGCCTACCTGAATGCCGTCGCCAACGTGGATCGCGCGGTCGGGCGGGTCCTGGCCGCCGT
>JAJDAR010000209.1 GCA_029261775.1 Deltaproteobacteria bacterium
GTTCGCCTGTCCCACCGACTGCATTACGATCGTTCCGGGCGAGCTGCCCGCACAGGGCATCGAGCGCTACCCCGAGAGCTTCACGATCGACATGTCCCGCTGCATGTTCTGCGGGCTCTGCGAGGAGGCGTGTCCCGAAGAGGCGATCGTGATGAGCCGCGAAGTCGAGATCGCGACCTTCGACCGGGAGGCGATGATCTACGAGAAGGAGCACCTGCTGGTGCCCGCCGAGCTGCTGGAGCGGCGACTGGGCTTCCTGCGCGGCGAGTACGAGCGGGCGCCGGAGACGGCGGAGGCCGACGCGCCCGCCGAGACGGCCGCATCGTGAGCGACCGCGGCACGGCACTCCTCGGCCATCTGCGGGACGCCCATGGCGAAGCCGTGCTCGACAGCCATCAGCGCCTCGGCGACGTGACGGCCTGCATCCGGCCCGAGGCCCTGCTGCCGGTCATGGGCTTCCTGCGCGACGAGCCCGGTCTGGCCTTCGAGATGCTGATGGACCTCACCGCGGTCGATCATCTCGGCAGCGAGCCCCGCTTCGAGCTGGTCTATCACCTCTACTCCCTCTCCCAGGGGCAGCGGCTGCGGATCAAGGCACGGGTCGGCGAGGCGCAGCCGGAGCTCGCGAGCCTCACCGGCCTGTGGGCCTCGGCCGACTGGATGGAGCGGGAGGTCTTCGATCTCTATGGCATCCGCTTCGAGGGACACCCCGACCTGCGACGCATCCTCCTCTACGAAGAGTTCGAGGGACATCCGCTGCGCAAGGACTACCCGAAGACCGGCCGTCAGCCGCTGATCGGGCCGCGCAACTGATGGCGCAGCCTGCCGAGGGAGACCCGCGCCGGAATCTGCATGCCGAGGGGGGCGCGACCCGGGATCTGCATGCTGAGCACCAGATCCTCAACATGGGTCCCTCCCACCCGGCGACCCACGGGACCGTCAAGTTCCTGATCGAGCTCGATGGCGAGACGATCGTCGATCTGGACGTGCAGGTCGGCTACCTGCATCGGGGCTTCGAGAAGGAGTGCGAGAGCGGCTCCTGGTACCAGTGCATCCCGTACACGGACCGCCTCAACTACAACTCCGCGATCCTCTGCAATCTCGGCTTCTGCATGACCGTGGAGAAGCTCCTCGAGCTGGAGACGCCGGAGCGCTGCCAGTGGATCCGCGTGCTGGCGGGCGAGCTCTCGCGGCTCGGGGATCACCTGACCCGATGCGGCGCGGCCTGTCTCGAGCTGCAGGCGATGACGCCCTTCCTGTACGGGATCGAGGCCCGCGAGCTGGTCTGGGACCTCCAGGAGATGCTCTGCGGAGCCCGGGTGACCTCGAACTACGTGCGGATCGGAGGCCTCCGGCACGATCTGCCCGAGGGCTTCTCGCGGGCGGCACGGCCGCTGCTGACGAAGGTTCGCGAGCTGCTCGCCGACTTCGACGGCGTCGTCACCCGCAACCGCATCTTCGTCGACCGGCTCCGCGACACGGGCGTGCTCTCCAAGGAGGATTGCCTTCGCTACGCGGTGACGGGTCCCGTGCTCCGCGCTGCGGGCGTACCCCTCGATCTGCGCAAGGACGAACCCTATCTCATCTACGACCAGCTCGACTTCGACGTGCCGATCGGAACGGTGGGGGACAACTACGACCGCTACCTGGTCTGCGTCGAGGAGATGCAGCAGAGCCTGCGCATCGTCGACCAGTGTCTGGTCCGACTCGACGCGATGGGCCCTGGCCCCGTCGACGTCCAGGACCCCAGGGTGCGCTGGCCCGCCAAGGCGAGCGTCTTCAACCGGATGGAGGAGATGATCCAGCAGTTCAAGTCGGTCACCGAGGGCCCGAAGGTGCCCGCCGGCGAAGCCTATCTGGGCATCGAGTCGGCGAACGGCGAGCTGGGCTTCTACCTGGTCTCCGACGGCAGCGAGCGGCCCGTGAAGGTGCGCTGCCGGCCGCCGAGCTTCATCAACCTGGCGCCCCTCCCGCTGATGGTGCGCGGGGCCATGCTCGCGGACCTGATCCCGACCTTCGACTTCGTCAACATGATCGGCGGGGAGTGCGACCGCTGAGTGCGCGCGCCGCCGCGGTCGAGCGCTACGGCGCACCGACGGACCAGGAGGGGAGCGCGAACGAGCCGCGCACCCGCGAGACCTGTGGCGTGCGCTGGAACGAGCGCTGGCGCTATCGCGAGCCGGAGGGAGCGGGCTTCGATCGCGTCCTGCTCTTCCATCGCTATGACCTGGTCGGCGTCTTCCGGCTCGATCCCGATGGCCGCCTCTCGCCCGAGCCCGCGCCCGAGGCGCTCTCGCCGGCCTCATGAGCGCGCCCGGCCGCAGGGGGCCGCCGCCGCTGCGTCCCTTCGGACTCGTCCTGCATCACGACGGCCGCTGGAGCCACGAGGGCCAGCCGATCCTGCACACGCGCTTGCGCGAGCACTTCGACCGCTCGGTGCGCTTCCTTCCCAAAGAAGGCGAGCACGGCAAGTACGTCGTGACCCTCGGCCACTTCCGGGGTGAGATCGAGGTGGAGGAGTGCGGCTTCTTCGTTCGCGTCTTCGACGCCGCGAGCGGATGCATCCAGCTGTCGGATCGAAGCGAGGAGCGACTCGACCCCGCGACCCTCACACTCTCACCGATCGACGGCGCCCTCGTCTGTCGCGTGAAGCAGGAGCTGCGCCCCGGGGGACTCCCGGCGCGCTTCCTCCAGTCGTCCCACGCGGAGCTCCTGCTCCACGTCGAGGAGCACGCGGAAGGCTGGGTCCTCCGCCTCGGCAGCGACACGCACGCGATCGCCCTGGAAGCTTGATCCGAGTGCCCGATCGGCTCGCCGAGTTGACCGAGAGGCCCGCTCCCCCAGTCAACTCACCGAGTTGACCGAGAGGCCCGCTCCCCCAGTCAACTCACCGAGTGACCGAGAGGCCCGCTCCCCCAGTCAACTCAGCGAGTTGACCGAGAGGCCCGCTCCCCCAGTCAACTCAGCGAGTTGACCGAGAGACCCGACCTCTCAGTCAACTCGGGGAGTTGATGGGGGGAGCCGACTCGTTCGTCGAACGGGGAGGAGGGTGAGGGGGAGGAGGAGGGCGAGGCCGGCGAGCCAGGCGATGAGGACGGTGCGCGGGGTGAGGCCCGTCACGAGGCCCCGGCTGACGGGGCTCTGGTAGTTCTCGCGGAAGGGGGCCTCTCTTGCGAGGTGTTCGCGGGCCTCTGCCGGGAGAGCGCGGCCCGAGGCCTCGAGAGTCCGGCCGAAGTGTCGGCTGAGGATCGCATCCTCGTGGCGGGCCACCGTCTCGTCGCGGCGGGCCCATTCGGGGTCGCCCTCCTCGCGATGGAGGCGCGCGGTCTGCAGGTA
>JAJDAR010000210.1 GCA_029261775.1 Deltaproteobacteria bacterium
CCGGAGCGGGGACCGGAGGGGGGACCGGTGCGGGGCCCGGAGCGGGGAAGTTGGTTTCAGTGTTCCATTTAAACAATGAAACAAACGTCCCCGTTCTCTCCCCGTTCTCCGCGTCTTCCGTCCCCGCCTTCTGTCCCGTTCTCTGCGTCTTCCGTCTCGTCGTTCGTCCCCGCCTTCCTTCCGTCTCGCCTGCTCGGGGTGGCTTCGGGGTGGGGGGTCAGTCGTCGTAGCTGACTTCGCAGGGGCCCTCTTCGGCGCGGGCCTGGCAGGTGAGCACCCAGCCCTGGGCGACCTCGGCGGCCGAGAAGACGTCGTTGGCCACCATCGTCACGCGCCCCTGCCGGACCTTCGCGGCGCACGAGCCGCAGTAGCCCTCCTCGCAGGCGAAGGGCGGATCGAGGCCGGCGTCCCGCACGGCGTGGAGGATCCGCTGGCCGGCGGTGTACGGCACGCTCCTCTCCTCGCCGGCGAGACGGACGGTGATCTCGCCCGGGGCGCCCGCCGGCACTGCGGCGCCGAGTGCCACGGCCGGCACGTCGCCGTCCGCGGGCGACTCGAAACGCTCGATGAAGATGCGATCCGCATCGAAGCCCAGGCCCGCGAGCGCCACCTCGACCACGTCCATGAACGGGCCGGGCCCGCAGATGTAGGCGTCGGAGCGCTCGGAGCCCCCGGCGAAATCGCGCGCCGCATCGGCCTCGAGGAAGCCGTCGGCGTCGTCCAGCCGGTGGACGATCTGCAGCCGCCCGGGGTGGCGCGCCGCCAGCGCGTCGAGCTCGTCGTGGAAGATGATCGAGGACCGGTCGCGATTCGCATAGAGCAGGCGCGCCGTTCGCGAGGTGGTGGCGAGCGCCGCCTTCAGCAGGGAGACCACCGGCGTGATGCCGCTGCCCCCGGCGAACAGGAGCAGCGGTGCGTCGCTCTCGCGGAGCACGAAGCGGCCCGCCGGAGGCAGCACCTCGATCTCCTTGCCGGGCTCCAGCTGATCGTGGAACCAGTTCGATACGCGCCCCTCGTCGACCCGCTTGACCGTGACCTTCCACTCGGCCTCCGTCTCGGGGCAGGACGCGAGCGAGTAGCAGCGCACCAGGTGGCCACCCTCCCAGGGCACGCGAAAGGTCAGGAACTGACCCGCACGGTAGGCGAAGCGCGCGCCGAGCTCGGGCGGCACGCGCAGCACGAAGGACCGGGCATCCGGCGTCTCCTGGACGATCCGTTCGATGACAAGCCGCTCGTACTGCACGGGCCGGTGGGTAGGCCAAGGTCGGCCGCCTTTCAACGTCCCCGCGAGCCGCGCTGTGAACCGCTTCACTGCGCACACGGCCGGCTCTGGGGGATGATGCTCGGCAACGAAGGGAAACGTTCCCTTCGAGCACCCGGTCGGTCGCCGCCATCCCAGTGGCCCCTGGACGCGACGCTCCGACGGATGCCCCCACCCCCCGGCCGGCGCCCCCCCGCGGGGCGCCGGCCGGTCCCCTCACGCCCGCGCTACCGTGCCGGCAGCCGGTCGGCGATCGGCGGCGCAGAAGGGCTGGAGCCGGGATCGCCTTGGGACCGGCACGCGTGGGCGGAGCCGTGGACCCGAGGATCGTGTTCTGGACCGGCGCCCTCGCGAACATGGCGCTGATCGTGATCCTCGCCCTGCGCGGCGTGCGCCAGATCCGCCGTGGCGAGATCGCCGCCCACCGGCGCTCCATGCTGACCGCCTGCGTCCTCGTCGCGCTCTTCCTCGGCTCCTACCTGCTCAAGCGATCCGTCCTCGGCGGCGAGGATCTCTCGGTCTGGAGCCGCCCCGCGCTGGTGAACCTGTGGGTCCACGAGTCCTTCGTCGCGCTGATGCTGGTGGCGGGGGGGACGGCGCTGGTCCTCGGACGCAGGCTGGCACGCACGCGCCGCGTGACGGGCCAGGCGCACGACCCGCCGGCCGACCCGGCGCGAATCCGGCGCCACCGGCGAGCCGGCTGGACGGCGATCGTCGCGTCGTTCTTCGGTCTGGCGACCGCGTGCGGGATCCTCGCGGGAATGCTGACGCGGAGCTAGAGCCCGGCCTCGTCGAGATCCACCGCCACGCCGGTCGGCGCGTCGATCGCCACGTGGTCGGGCTGCGCGCGCACGCGATCGATCCACGCCAGCACGCCGGGGTATGGCGCGAGATCGAAGCCGCCCTCGCCCGCCACGTGCGTGTACGCGAACAGCGCGATGTCGGCGATCCCGTAGCGATCGCCGACCAGGAACGGCGCGTCGGCGAGACGCCGCTCGAGCACGGCGAGCGCTGCGTGGCCCGCTGCCCGCTTGGCCTCGATCTCGGCCGGCGGGCGGTCCGCCAGCGTGCCCGCGAAGGACCAGAAGCGGAGCACGGCGATGAACGGCTCGTGGCTGTACTGCTCGAAGAACATCCAGCGCAGCACCTCGGCGCGCCCCCGACGGTCCTCGGGCAGATAGCGCGTGCCCTCGGCCAGGTACCACTGGATCGCGTTGCTCTCGGCCAGGTGCGTTCCGTCCTCGAGCCGCAGGACGGGGATGCGGCCATTGGGATTGAGCGCGAGGAAGGCCGGGGTCCGCGTCTGCCCCTGCAGGATGTCCACCTCGACGCGCTCGAAGGGCAGACCCAGCTGCGTGAGCAGCAGGCGGACCTTGTAGCCATTGCCCGATTCCAGATAGTCGTAGAGTCGCAGTGCACCCACGGCGTGCGAGCGTATCGCTCGGACGGGTCGGCTGGCGAGGGCCGGGGCTGGCGCGGGGTTGGCACGCCTCGGCGGCTGGGCCACGCTCCGCCCGATGCCGGTCGTCGAAACGAGCCTGGGCGCCGTCCGCGGCTTCGAAGACCAGGGGGTCCGCGTCCACCGCGCGATCCCGTTCGCGGCGCCGCCCGTCGGGCCCCTGCGCTTCGCCGCGCCGCAGCCGGCTTCGCCCTGGTCCGGTGAACGCGACGGCCTGCGCTTCGGCCCGGCGCCGCCGCAACCCGTCGATGGCCTGTCGCGGACGCTCGGCCTGCTCGGGCCCGAGCTCGAGACCGACGAGGACTGCTTGACCTTGAACGTCCACGCGCCGGCCGCGGCGCTGGCGGACGGGGACGCGCGGCCCGTGATGGTCTGGCTGCACGGCGGAGCCTTCCTGACCGGCGCGTCGTCCGGCCCGGTGTACGACGGTCGCGCCCTGGCGCGCGCAGGCGACGTCGTCGTGGTGACCCTCAACTATCGCGTCGGCGCGCTCGGGTTCCTGGCCCTCGAGGGCGCGCCGGCCAACCGCGGGCTGCTCGATCAGATCGCCGCGCTGCGCTTCATCCGCGACGAGATCCACGCCTTTGGCGGCGATCCCGCGCGGGTCACCGTGTTCGGCGAATCGGCCGGTGCCGGCAGCCTGTGCTGTCTGCTGGCGATGCCCGCGGCCCGCGGACTGTTCCATCGCGCGATCGTGCAAAGCGCGGCGCCCGAGGGCCTGCTGGACCCCAGCGAGGCCCAGGCCCGCTCCGAAATTCTCGCGGGAGAACTGGCACTTGCGAACCCTTCCCTCGACGACTTCCGGAAGGTTCCGGTCGACCCGCTGATCGAGGCCCAGGCCGCCTGCGCCGAGCCCGGCCCGCGCCGGATCGGCATGTTCTTCGCCCCGGTCGTGGGCGGCGAGGACCTTCCGCGCCCGCCCCTGCAAGCCGTGGCCGACGGCTGCGCCGACGACGTCGCCCTGATCGTGACGACCACGGCCCAGGAGATGCAGCTGTACCACCTGATGGAGGGCTTCCCCGCTCTGCCCGACGAGGCGTTGCGGGGCTACGTGCAGAGCCGACTGCCGGCCGGGCTGCCCGACGCAGCGCAACGCGCAGCCGCGCTCGTGGACGCCTACGCGAAGGTCTCCGACGATCCGCTCGACCGCTTCTTCGCGGTGGAGACCGACGCCAGCTTGTGGGTACCTGCCACGCGTCTGGCCGCCGCGCACTCGGCCCGTACCTCTCTCTCGGCGCGCACCTGGATGGCGCGCTTCGACTGGACGTCCCCGCTCCGCGAGGGCCGACTCGGTGCCTGCCACGCCCTCGACGTGCCCTTCACCCTGGGCAACCACGGGCTGGCTGGGGTCCGCGCCTTCGCCGGTGAGGGCGCGGATGCGGACGCCGTCGCCGCCTGGATGGCGGAGCACTGGGCCCGCTTCGCGGCGACCGGCGACCCCGACCCCGCAGGCAAGACCGGTTGGGGCCCCTACGACGTCGCGCGCCGCGCGACCTGGCGGATCGCAGCAGGGGGCTCGCTCGAGGAGCTTCCCCGGGACGCCCTCCGGCGCCTCTGGACCGGCGAAGAGGCCGCGATCTAGCGTCCGGCGGGGGGAGCCGCTAACGGTGCGGGGTCGCGCGAGCCTGCCCTTCCGGCCTGCGCCGATCCCACCCGCGCGCCCGCGACCCGTAGACCCATGCCCCGACCGGAACGAAGCGAGGGGGCGAAGCCGGGGGCCCCTGCCCTGGCTCCGCCGACCCGCACGCGCAGCCGAGGAACCGGCACCACCCGCCGGATCTGGACCCTCGCCTGGCCGGCGATCGCCACCAATCTGCTGCACTCCGTCGTCGGCTTCGTGGACGTGAAGATCGTCGGCACGCTGGGCGCGGATGCGGTGGCGGCGGTGAGCACCGGCCACCGCATCTTCTTCATCCTGCAGGGTGTGCTGATGGCCGTCACCGCCGGCACCACCGCGCTGGTGGCGCGCGCCTGGGGTGCGGGGCAGCCCGGCGAGGCCGAGCGCGTGACCCGCGCCTCGCTCTGGCTGTGTCTCGGCTTCGCGGCCGCCCTGACGCTGCCGGGCGTCCTGTTCGCCGGCTCGATCGCGAGCCTCTTCCAGGGCCTGGAGCCCGCGACCATGGCCCTGGCCGCCGACTTCATCAGCACCCTCGCGTGGTTCAACCTCGCCTTCGCCGTCAACATCGTGCTCGGCACGGCGCTGCGCGCGGCGGGCGATACGAAGACGCCTCTGCTGATCGCCGTGGCAACGAACGTGGTGAACCTCGCGCTGCTCTACGGTCTGGTGTTCGGGCACTGGGGACTGCCGGTCCTCGGAGTCGTCGGCGCGGCGTTGGCCAACGGCCTGGCCTTCGTCTTCGGCGCGATCCTGACGGTCGGGCTGTGGCTCTCGCGCCGGCTGGTGATCGGCTGGGGACCGCGCGGCGGCGACTTCGCCCGGTCTCGGATCCGCCAGATCCTCCACATCGGCTACCCGTCGGGGCTCGAGCAGTTCGTCTTCCAGGCCGGACTGGTCGCGTTCCTGCTGATCGTCGCGCGCTTCGGCGAGGCTCCCTACGCGGCCTACAGCATCGGCGTCAACATCCTCGCGTTCTCCTTCCTGGTCGGCTTCGGCTTCTCGATCGCCGCCTCCACGCTGGTCGGCCAGAACCTGGGGGCGGAGGATCCCGTCGCGGCCGAGCGCAGCGGCTGGCGGGCGATGTTCCTCTCGATTGGCGTAATGGTGGTGTTCGGCGCGATCATCATCGCCGCGGCCGAGCCTCTCGCGCGCTTCCTGATCGACGACGACGAGGTCGTCCGCCTCACGGTCGTGTTCATCTGGCTGCTCGGTTCGGTGCAGGCGCTGATGGGCATCGAGTTCGCGCTGGGCGGCGCGCTGCGCGGTGCCGGAGACACGCGCTTCCCCCTGGTCATCGTCTTCGCGGGCTTCTTCCTGGGTCGCATCCCGATCGCCCTCGCGTTCGTCTGGTTCGGCTTCGGCGTCGAGTGGGTCTTCGCCGCCCTGCTGATCGACTACGTGATCAAGGCCGTCGGCCTGGTGCTCCGCTTCAAGCGCGGCAAGTGGAAGACGATGATCCCCCCGGAGGCGGAAGATCCGGATGCAGCGCTGTCATCACTGCATCCGGTAGGCTCCGCCGGCGAAAAGGGGACCGCGTGACGAAGACGGACGAACCGGAGGCCGCCCAGGCGCAGATCGATGCGCGGGTGCGGCGCGACATCGACCAGCACGGCTGGCATCTCGTCCTGGTGCCGGCCGAGGAGCCCGGACCGGGCTGGGCCCACACGCTCGGGCTGCTCGAGACCTTCGAGCACCCCGAGGTGATCGTCTTCGGCATCGATCTCCAGGTGCTGGCGGCGCTGCTCAACCACCTGGGCGAGGCGGTGCGGCTCGGGCGCCAGTTCGAGGCCGGCCGTGACGAGGAAGGCCTGATCGAGGGGCGCGTGCTGACCTTCCGTGACGTCGCCCCGAAATGGCGCACTCCGTTCCTGGGCAACGCCGCCTGGCACTACCAGCGCGAGGACTTCGGGGTGCTGCAGTGCTTCTGGCCCGACCCCGGCGGCGCGTTCCCCTGGCAGCCCGAGGCGGACCCCGAGTGGAAGGGGGATCAGCCCCTGCTCTACGAGCCGGGCACCCAGGCCGCGCTGTCCGAGGCGCTGATCGACTCGTTGCGTCGCGAGGGAGCGCTCTGATGGCCCACGTGGTGGTGATCGGTGCGGGCGTCGCAGGGCTCGGCAGCGCGTTGCTGCTGGCGCGGCGCGGGCACGACGTGACCGTGCTCGAGCGCGACGACACGCCCTTCCCGGCGAGCCCGGCGGAGGCCTTCGAGACCTGGGACCGGCGCGGCGCGCCCCAGGTGCGCCACTCCCACGCCTTCCTGGCGAGACTCCGGAACCTG
>JAJDAR010000211.1 GCA_029261775.1 Deltaproteobacteria bacterium
GTGCAGGCGGCACCGTGAGCCTGCCGCGCCGCATCGGCCGGCAGCGCACCGCGTGGATGGCGCTGACCGGCGAGCGGGTCGACGCCGCGCAAGCGCTTCGCTGGGGGCTCGTCGACGCGCTCGAGCCGGCGCGGTGAGCGACTCCGTCGCCACGCGCGGCGAGCGCGCGGCGGCGCTCTTGCACGGGCTGGGCGCGGAGGTGCCGGAAGGGGTTGCACCCGCCTGGGCGGATCAGGTCGAAGAGGCCGGCGCCGCCTGGGCGCGGAGCGGCGCGCTCTGGCTGACCGGCACATGCATGCAGCCCGTCCTGCCGGCTGCGCCGTTGCCGCAGTTCCTGGAAGCAGCGCTCGACGCGTTGCGCTTGCTGGGTCCGGGAGCCGATCTCGCCGGCCTCGACGCCCGGTTGCTGGCTGAGCGCGCCGCGCTCGCCGGGCTCTCGCCGCGGGGACCGCGCTCGTGCGGCGGCAGCGCGCGCCTGCTGCGGGCGCAGGGCGAGTGGGTCGCACCGAACCTGCCCCGCGACGACGACTGGCGGATGGTTCCGGCCTGGTTGGAGCGCCCCGTCCAGGCGCACGACTGGGAAGGGCTCGCCCGTGCGCTCCGCGAGGCGGGCCCGTTGCCGGCGCGGGTGCGGCGCGGTCGCGAGCTGGGCCTGGCGATCGGCTGGTCGGATCCGGACCGGCCGCCGCGCGCCGGCGTGATCCGCAGCCGGCGCGGCAGGGCCGCCTCGCCGGTCGCGCGGCCGTGGGTCCTGGACCTGACCTCGCTCTGGGCCGGGCCGCTCTGCGCCGATCTGCTGCGGCGCTGCGGCGCGCGGGTCACGAAGGTCGAGAGCTGCAGCCGGCCCGACGGGGCGCGCTCCGGGCCGGCCGCCTTCTTCGACCTGCTGAACGCAGGCACGGAGAGCGTGGCGCTCGATCTCCGCACTGCCGAGGGGCGGAGCGCGCTGCGCGCACTGGTCGAGTGCGCCGACGTCGTGCTCGAGAGCGCGCGGCCCCGCGCCCTCCTGCAGCTCGGCATCGATGCCGAGCGCTGGGTCGCCGCCCGTCCCGGCAGGATCTGGGGATCGATCACCGGTTACGGCCGCGGCACTCCCGTCGCTCTCCGTCCACCTTCGTCCCACGCTGCCGAAGAGAGCAGCTGGATCGCTTTCGGCGACGACGCCGGCGTCTCGGGGGGGCTGCTCGCCGGCCCCGAGGATGCGCGGGTGTTCGTCGGCGATGCGATCGCCGATCCGGTCACCGGCGCGTACGCGGCCGCCGCGATCCTGGCCTCGCTCCGAGCCGGCGGCGGCGAGCTGATCGATGCCTCGCTCTCGGACACCGTCCGTGCCGAGGTGTGCCGAGGCTCCGTCGAACGACAGCGGCGGATCGACCCGGGTGCGGACCTCGCGGAGCCGGTCGCACGGAAGGCCGCACGGCCGGCCCCGGCCCTCGGGGCCGATACCGGGCGCATTCTCGCGGAGATCGCCGGCCCGGCTGCGCATCGCGCGCGTCTCTCAGAGGAGTCCGCGTGACCCGGGGCTGCCGCACTCGGCACCCACTCTCACGGGTTGCGAGAAGCCTGTGGCCACCGTGCCTCCCGAAAAGGGGTCTCCGAGTGGTACCCTCCCGGATCCGGCGCCTGCCGGGGGCCCCCTGACATGAACGAATCCTCCACCCCCCCTCTCCAGGACTCCCGCGAATCGGCCCGCCCCGGCGCGGAAGAGCGCCGCGCGCGCGGACGGATCCTGATCTTCGTGGTCGCCTATCGGGCCGAGCGCCATCTGGTCTCGGTGTTCGAGCGCGTCCCGCCGGAGCTGTTCGCGGATCCTCGAGTCCACTTCCTGGTGATCGACGACGCCTCCGGCGACGAGGGGCCCGATCGGCTCAAGAGCTGGCTGGCCGACAAGGGCATCGGCAACGTCAGCGTCACCCGCAACCCGGTGAACCAGGGTTACGGCGGCAACCAGAAGCTCGGCTACCGCCAGGCGATCGACGCCGGCTACGACTTCACGATCCTGCTCCACGGCGACGGGCAGTACGCGCCCGAGCTGCTGCCGCGCTTCATCCGCGCCTGGGAGGACACCGGCGCCGACATCGTGCTCGGCTCGCGAATGGGGGATCTCGGCAGCGCTCGGGCCGGCGGCATGCCGCTCTACAAGCTCGTCGGCAACCAGATCCTGACCCGCTTCCAGAACCTGCTCACCGGTCGCCACCTCTCGGAGTACCACACGGGCTACCGGGGCTACGCGTCGGGCTTCCTGCGCAAGGTGCCCTTCGAGATCAACACGAACGACTTCCACTTCGATACCGAGATCCTGCTGCAGGGCATGCACGTGGGCGCGCGGATCGAGGAGTTCGACATCCCGACCCACTACGGCGACGAGGACTGCCACGTCGACGGGGTCGACTACGCCTGGAACGTGACGCGCGAGACCTTGCGCTACCGGATGCACCGCATGGGCATGCTCTGCTCGCTCAAGTACCGGGAGCTGGACGAGCCGGCCTGGCGCACCCAGCCCGAGGGCGCGCTCTACTCGGCACACCGCGCGGCCATCGACGCGCTGCGCGAGCTGGCCCCGCGGCGCGTCCTCGACCTCGGCTCCGGCGGTGGCGTGGTCGCCGAGGCCTGTCGCGCGATGGGCGCGGAGGTCACCGCCATCGATCGCCAGGAGCCGATCGCCGGTCGGGTGGATCATTTCCTCAAGGCCGACCTGATGGAGCCCCTGCCGGTCGATCCCTTCGCGTTCGACGCCGTGCTCCTGCTCGACGTCCTCGAGGAGCTCGCCGATCCCGAGAGCTTCCTGCTCGGCCTGCGCAACCAGAGCCGGGCGCTCGACCTGACGGGCCTGGGGCCGCGGGTGCTGGTCGCGACGCCGAACGTGGCGTTCGTGGCGAACCGCCTGGCGCTGCTCTTCGGTCGTTTCAACTACGGCGACCGCGGGATCCTCGACATCGCCCACAAGCGGCTGCTGAACCGGGCCTCGCTGGTGCGGATGCTCGACGATTGCGGCTACGAGATCGAGTGGCTGCGCGGCGTGGCCGTGCCCTGGGAGGCGGTCCTGCCGGGTCGCCTGGGCCGCTGGCTCGAGAGCTGGAGCGGCCGGCTGGCCCGCGTCTGGGGATCGCTCTTCGGCTTCCAGTTCCTGGTGCTGTGCCGTCCCCGCCCCGGCGTGGAGCACGTGCTCGGGAATCGCAAGCGGCTCGAGCCGGTCGCGGCCGACGCGGTCCCGGCCGCGGACCCCTCCGAGAGCTGAAGGCCGCTCCCACGTGAGCGCGGGAGCCGTGGCCGATCGGTTCCTGATCGCCGGCTGCGAGGTGGAGGGGCGTCGGGTCGACGTGCGACTGGCAGAGGGGCGCGTCGCGGCCGTGGCGCCGTCGCTCGCGGCCCAGCCCGGGGAGCGCGTCGTCGCTGCCCACGGGGGGGCGCTGCTGCCCGGCCTGCACGATCACCACCTCCATCTGTACGCGTTGGCCGCGGCCCGCGCCTCGGTGGACTGCGGTCCGCCCGAGGTGTGTGATGCGCGCGGGCTGGGCGAGGCGCTGGCGGCCGCCCCGGTTCGCGACGGGTGGGTTCGCGGCACGGGCTACGACGAGTCGGTGGCGGGGCCGCTCGATTCCGAGGGCCTCGATGCCCTGCGAGCCGACGTCCCCGTCCGGCTGCAGCACCGGACCGGCGCCCTGTGGATGGTGAACAGCCTCGGCCGCGAGGCCCTCGGGCTCGACGACGCCGAGGCGCGTGACGTGCTGGCGGGCCCCGGCGCCGATCCGGCGCGGGGTCGGCTGTTCCGGGCCGACGCCTGGTTGCGACGCCGGCTCGAGAGTCAGGGACCGCCCGACCTGACCGAGCTGAGCCGCGAGCTGGCTGCGCTGGGGATCACCAGCGTCACCGATGCCGGCGCGGACAACGACCGATCGACGTGCGAGCAGCTCGTGCGGGCCCGTGCCTCCGGCGCCCTGCTCCAGACAGTTCGGGTGATGGGAGACGAGACGCTGTCGGAGGCCCGAGCCGTGGGCGGCGTGGTGCCCGGCGAGCGCAAGATCCTGCTCGACGACGCCGCGTTGCCCACCCTCGAGGAGCTGGCGGGGAGCGTGCGAAGCGCTCATGCGGCCGGCCGGGGGGTCGCGATC
>JAJDAR010000212.1 GCA_029261775.1 Deltaproteobacteria bacterium
CCGGAGTGGAACCCGCTCACCCAGGGGTCGAGAGCGCCGTTCGACAGGCGGTAGCGGTTGATGCGGCCGTTCTCGAGCTGGGAGTAGAAGACGTTGCCGGTATTCGGGTCGACCACGACGCCGACCGGGCGGGTCGCCGCCTCGATCAGGGTCGACGTGCCATCCGCGTTGATGCGATAGAGCCCGCCACCGTCCCCGATCTGGCGGGTGCGGGTCGCGTACAAGAGCCCGTCGATCGGGTTGTAGTGCGCCGCGTTGGCGTCCTGGAGCGTGACGGTGCGGGTCAGGGCCCAGCCGGCCTCGTGGATGACCGGAACCGCCAGCGCGGCGGACGGCAGGAGCAGCGCGGTCGCCAGGACGAGCGCCCGTCGGACTCCAGTGGATCGCAGCAACGACATCAATGACTCCTTGAGATTCCACCGCACGAAGGCGCGTCGAACCGCGCCCAGGACGAGGGGAAAGCACTTCAGCCCCTCGACCCGGTAAGTGGCTGCGGCGCCACGTAAAGTGTCAGAAAAGCGAGAGAATTCGAGGGCCGAAAGACCCAGATGGGGTGATTCCCCGAAGGGGCTCAGCCGATCGGGCCGCCACGGCTCCGCGACCGGCAGGCAGCACGCAACCCGCGCACCAGGAACGGAAGGTTCCGACCCAGGTAGCGGCCGCCCAGTCGGCGGGGCTCCTGCAGCAGCCGGTGGAGCCACTCGAAACCCAGCCGTTGCACGACGGCAGGTGCCCTCGCCACGTGGCCCGTCATGAAGCTCAGGCTGATGCCGCAGCCCTGCCACCAGACGCCCGGGAACGAGCTGCGGAGAGCGTCGATCAGGTACTCGGTCTTCGGCGACCCGAGTGCGACGAAGACCAGATCCGGCTGCGTCCGCTCGAGCTCCCTCCGGATCCCGGACACCTGGTCGTCGCGCAGTGGGAGCGCCACGTCGGGCGCCAGGTGGCCGCACACCCGGAGACCGGGGTAGCGGCCCTCGAGCAGCGCCGCCGCCGCGCTGGCGACCCCCTCTTCGCCCCCGAGCAGGAACAGACGCCGACCCTCGGCGGCAGCCGCCTCGGCGAGCAGCCAGACCAGATCGCTTCCGGCCACCCGCTCGGGAAACGGCCGGCCGGCCAGCCGCGCCAGCCAGAGCAGCGGCACGCCGTCGGCGACCCGCAGATCGGCCCGGCCGTAGAGCGCGCGGATCTCGTCGTCCTCGGAGGCCTGCTGGACGAGTTCGACGTTCGGGGTGAGCACCCACCCCCCGCGCCCCTCGCGCAGCCCCTGCATCACCCGGCGGACCACGTCCGCCGCGCCGATACGGTGCAACGACAGTCCGAACAGCTCGATCGAGGCGTCCATGGGTCTCGGAACTCGGCTTTCGCGGGGCAGCGGCGCGTGGGAGCGGCGCCGGAAGATCCCTCGCGCGCGAACGTTCGGCTGCGGGAGTCCGAGTGTCAAACCGGCGTAGGTCCGCCCGCGGCCGGGGTTCCGGAAGCGAATGCGAGCCACCCGACCCTTCGTGCGTGTCATCGGCCCCGACTTCGGCGACATTGAAGGCCCCACCGTGAAGCCCCAGCCCGCCGACCGCTCCGATCCGACCCCCGATCCGGCCCCCAGCCGCCCGGATCCGGCGTGGTTCCATCCGTTCGCCGGAGCGCGCGCGGCGCGCAGTGCCGTCCGAAGGGCCCTCGACCGGGGCGAGCATTGCATTGCGCTGTGCGGTCCGGAGGACATCGGCAAGACGCGCCTGCTCGGGGACTTGCCCCACGAGCTGGGCCGCCGGTTCCGCGTGGCCCAGGTTCCGTTGGCGGCCCTGCCACCTCGCGAGCTGTTGATCTGGGTGCTCGGCGCGCTCGGCCTCGAGCTGTCCGACGACCCGGCCGCACAGCTGCTCGCGGAGCTCGGCTCCGACGGGACGCTGCCCCTCGTGCTGGCGATCGACGAAGCCAACGCCATGCCGACCTCGACCGCGCGACAGCTCGGCGAATGGGTGGGGCTCGCCGGCGGCCAGCTTCGCGTCGTGCTCGCGCTCTCCCCAGACTCCCGCGCTCCGCGGGTGCGCTCCGCGCTCGCCCCCGACGTCGTGGAGGTCGCGTTCGAGCGCACGCTGACCCCGGACGAGGGACGCGAGTTCGTCGAAGCCTGGCTGGAGCGCGAGGCGCCGCTGCCCAGCCGTCGGGCCCGCTTCGATCCCACCACGATCGCGGGCCTCTACGCCACGGCAGGTGGACTGCCCGGGCGCCTGGTCGATCTCGCCCGACAGGTCCTCGAGGGAGGACCCGCGGTCCAGCCCGCTGGCGGCTTTCGCCTGGCCCGCGACTTCGACCCGTTCTCGGTCAGCGCCAGCTCGGCCGGCTACGTCGCGCGGCCTGCGACGGAAGAGGCACTGGCGCGACTCGCCGACGAGCTCGAGAACGACCGCCACGCCCTGGCGATGATCGGCCCGCCGGGCCTCGGCAAGACACAGATCCTGCGGGTGCTCGCGGAACGCATGGCGGATCGCTTCCGCACCTTGCGTGTCGCGTACGGCTCCCTCGAACCGACCGAGCTGGAGCGCTGGATCCTGTCGCTGCTCGGCGAGCCGGCGGGGGTCCGGAGCCTGCTCGAGGCGGCCCGCGCCGGGGACGGCGCGAACCGGCCGCTCCTGCTGCTCGTCGACGATGCGGGCGCGATCCCGGACGCGTCGCTGCGCTGGCTCCACGCCCAGATGGTCGCCAGCGAGGGCGCGCTGCGCCTCGTGTTCGCCGCCAGCGACGCTGCCGGGACGCGACCGCTGCACGCGCTGGCGGCCTGCAAGCCTCCGGTGCGCCGGATCCCGTTGACGGATCCGCTCGACGCGCACGAAGCGGAGGCCTACCTCGACGCCCGACTGCGAGCCGCCGCGGCCCCCGAACCGGTCCGTCGGGCCTTCGGCGCGCGTTCGGCGCGCGCGCTCCATGATGAGGCTGCCGGCAATCCGGCCGAGCTGCAGCGCCTGGCCGACGCCCGCATCCGGGATCTCGGGGGCGTCCCGCCCGCGCCCCGGCCGGTTCCCCGGCCCAAGGCCTTCGACCCCGAGGCCGCCGCATCCCCGCCTTTCCTGCGTGGGCGGCGAGCCGTGATCTGGATCGGCGCCGCGGGCCTGGTGGCCGCCGCGTTCTTCCTGCTCCCGGCGCTGACACACTGGAGCCCCAAAGACGCCCCGCCTCGCGCCACACCGGTGGCCCGCATGATCGGCGTGCACATCAACGCCACACCCTGGGCCCGGGTGTATCTCGACGGCAAGGAGATCGGCGTCACCCCGCTCGGCAACGTGGAGGTCGCGGAGGGCACGCATCGCCTGCGCGCGGTCCTGGCCGACGGCAGCGTCATCGAACGCCGGATCCAGGTCGACGACGCGAACCGGCATGTGGTCCTGCCGTGAAGAAGATCCTCGCTCTGGCCGTGGCCCTCGTAGCGCTCCCGACGGCGAGCGACGCCGTGCGCGGAGGCCTCGGCACGCTCGCGCTGCTCTGGGCACAGGGCGAGTACCGCGCGCCGATGATCTGCGAGATCGAAGGCCGCCCGATCCAGGCGTTGCGCAGGATCCGCGTCCGAACGACGCCGCGCAGCACCACCCAGGTGATGGGGGTCGTGACCTTCTTCGACGTCGACGCCCCTCCCGACACGTCTTGCTACAGCGAGGAAGGGCAGACGCAGCCCAACCTGATCGGCAAGCTCACGCTCGTCTTCGAGGGACGCGACCGCCCGGATACGGCCGAGCACGACTTCGAGGAAGAGCTCCGACGCAAAGGCGGCTTCCGCTACCGGATCGCGTCGGGGCGCCTCCGGGTCGGGACGCCCGGCGCGCCAGAGCGGCAGCTCGAGGCGATCGACTTCAAGGACGGCAACCTCCGTCTCGAGGCCGTGCGGCGGGGCAGCGACGCCTTCCGCCGCCTGGCCGAGTTCGGTCCTCGCGACAAGCGCGTGCTCATCCTGACCGCCCCCGACGGTCGGGGCTGGACCTTCGATCTGGTCGACTGGGCCGCCATGGGCCCCCGCTAGACGGTGCACGGCCCGTATCCGCTCGGCGGAACCCGTTGGTGGCTGCGCGATGGCGAGCGCATCGAGGCGCTCGGCCCGGAGATCGAGCGCCTGCTGGAGGATCTGGCGCAGGGACGGCTCGTCGATCGGAAGAAGGGCCGCCGCAAGGCCCTCTTCGACCTCCAGCTCGGCGCTCCCGACCCGTCGGACTACCTGCTGAAGCAGAACCTGCACCGCGGCTCCGACCGCCTGCGGCGACGGCTGATGGGGTCGAAGTCGCGCCTGGAGTTGGAGCGCGCGGAGCGATTGGCAGCCCGCGGACTTGCCACCCCCGTGCCGGTCGCCGCTGGGGAGCGCACCCGCCGCGGTCTGCTCGACACCTGCTGGCTGCTGATGCCCCTCGTCCCGGACGCCATCGACCTGCGCGCGTGGTGGGAGGGTCCGCCACCCTCCCCCCGAGAGCGTCGTTGGCTCGCCCAGGCCCTCGGCGCGCTGGCCCGGTCGGCCGTCGACAGCGGTCTGTTCCAGGACGACTTCGCCCCGAACAACGTGCTGCTGCGGCGCGGGGTCGAGAGTGAGTTGCTGATGATCGACTTCGAGCGAGCGCGCGTCCTGGAGCGCCTCAGCGAGGGCCAGATCCGACGCATGCTCGGCAAGCTCGACCGCGAGATGCGCGGCGCGACACGCGCCGACCGCATGCGCTTCCTGGTCTCGTTCGCCGGAGACCGCGCGCGCACCTGGTGGCGCCTGCTCGCCACGGAAGCTCCGCAGCTGATGGCACGCGACCTGGCCCATCTCGAGCGGAGCCTTGCCGGCGGAGCCCGACGCTACGTGCGCTTCGAAGACGCCGACCACCGCGGCTGGCACCGGGCCGACCAGCCACGCCCGAGCGAAGGGAGGCCGGCGAGCGGAATGACCAGCCGCCTCCCGCCGGTCGACGAGCGCGAGGCGCGGCGCATCCTGGCCAAGGCCATCCTGCTGTTCCGGCGAGGTCTCGGACCCAGCCCCCATGCGCTGGTCACCACCCCCGACGCCTGCACGATCCTCTGGGATCTTCCGCCCTGCCCGGCCGCCACGCCTTCGGCTCGCCGGGTCCTGGTGCATCGGCTCGAGGGGCTCGGTCGAATCGAGGGAGAGGCGGAGGCCGACGCCGTGGGCCAGACGGGCCCGCTCGGGGTCGAACGAGGCCTCTGGTTGGCGCCCCAGCGGTTCACCGTGGCCGCGGGACCCAGGCGGGGCCTGGGGGCCTGAGTCGACGCGCAGAGCCCCTCCAGTGAGCTGTCAGGGCGTCCGATACGCCCTGCATGCCCGCCCAGAAACCGCCGAAAGCGATCCGCTCCGAGCGGGAGGGCGAGCCGGAGCTCGAGGAGCATCTCGAGGTCTTCATCGCCGGGCTGGGCGAGACCGTGGACTTCCTGCAGGACGCGGAGGCGGCCAACGACCCCGCCCGGCTGCGGATCCAGGCCCTCGAGCTCGCCGACACTGCGCGCGAACTCGGCTATCCGGCCCTCGCCGAGATGGCGCGCCACGTCGCCATCAGCTGCGACGAAGGCAACCCGGACGCCCGGCACAAGGCCGTCCGGGATCTGACCGAGCTCTCCCAGCGCGTCCGCCGCGGGCACCGCGCCTCCGCCTGACCGGACGTCCGATCCCGACGCCCGGACCCCTCACCCGGACCCCGCGGCCGGACCCCGGAAGCGGCGCATCAGAGGAAGATCGAGAGCCCGGGCGGCCCGAGCAGGACGATCGCCCCGATGCTGCCGTTCGCCACGGCGTGCGCCACGACCACCGCACCGAGGTGCCCGCGCCGGTAGAGCCACAGGTTCAGCAACACACAGGTCGGAGCGGCCACGACCCACTCCCACGAGGCGTGCGTGAAGGTGAACCAGACGACCGTCACCAGGAAGCTCCGCGCGCGGTAGCGGCCGATCGGCTGACGGCGGAAGTCTTCTCCCGTGTCGACCACGTCGGCGTAGCGCAGCAGGAAGCTGCGTACGAAGAGCTCCTCGAGGAACGGCGTGATCGCCGCGAAGCCGAGCAGGCGAAGACCGAGCGCCAGGCCCTCGCGTCCCTCCCCCAGCGTGGCGGGATCGAAGCCGCTGTCCTGCGGCGGCCGATCGAGCCCGGGGAAGAGCAGGAACGGTCCCATCCAGAGCCCGGCGACCGCGAGGCCGACCGCGACGTCGCCCAGCGTTGCGACCCCGAGCCGGTACCCCCGCAGCTCCGGGTAGGCGCCGCGCCACGCGAAGGCCACCAGCAGGGCCGCGGGCGCAAGGATGCGGAACAGCCAGACCGCCGGCTGCACGGCGTCGGGCAAGCGGCTGCCGAGATCGGCCGCGACCAGGAACAGCCCGTACGGGGCGAGGTAGGGCCACCACCCGTGACCTTGCGCGCTGGCCATGGCCCCTCACCTTCGCGACCCGCGCGGGGCGTGCCAAGGCCCCGGTGCGGCCCTGAAGCGACCGCGGGGCCCGCGCCCTCAGACGGCCGCGATCACCAGCAGCAGGGGCACGAGCAGGCCGAGTGCGATGCCGACCCCGAACAGCAGGAGCAGCGACACGATCGCGATCACGAAGGACCGTCCCCAGTGGTCGCTGATCATTCCGCGGATCACGAGCGCGTTGACCGTCAGCCCCAGCGCAGAGCTGGCGAGCTGGTAGGTGAGCATTCCGCTCAGCTCCATCGGCGGCGGCCCCGCCAGGACGATGAAGCCGGGCCCCGCCAGGGCGCCGGCGAGGGTCTGGACGATCACGACGCCGTAGGCCTTCTTGAAGCCCGGGCTGGGATGCCCGATCACCCGGCATGCCAGTAGCAAAAACGCAGCCCCGACGGCGAAGAAGAGCCCAATCACGAGAAGCGACATGAAGATCGCGGCGGCCACGAGACCGGGGCCGGCCGACTTCAGGAAGCCCTGCAGGGCCTCGGTCGGATCGCCCTCGAAGTCGGGGACCTGGAAGCGGCTGCCGGCATCGGTTCCGTCCGCCTCGCCCGGCAGCACGTTCAGACCCTCGAGAGAGAGACCCTCGAGGGCACCCTCTCCCAGCGCCTGGGCCAGGAACTCCGGCGGCACCTCCTCGGGGCGATCGGTGTAGTGGTGGGTCCCGCTCTCGTCGACCCAGCGATAGATCTCGGCGCTCGCCGGCAGCAGACCGAGCCAGAGCACCGCGAGGACTGCGAGAGGAGCGCGCCACGACATGCCTCCGGGCATCGACCACCCGAGCGGCGCGCTTGAAGGGCCGCCCCGGGCGCCGAAGCGCGCTATTCGGTCGCCGATGCCGTCGCCCACGCGCCCGCTCGGCCTCGCCTACTGGATCGAACCCGGGCAGCTGCTGGCCGGCGCCTACCCGGGCCACGCCCTCGCCGAGGTGGCGGACCGACAGCTGGGGGCGCTGCTCCACGCCGGAGTCGGCCGGATCCTCGACCTGATGGAGGAGGATCCTCGCGGCGCGCCACCGTACGCCGATCGGCTGAATGCCCTGGCCGTCTCACGGGGCCTGCGGGTCGAGATCGAGCGCACGCCCATCGAGGACCACGGGGTCCCGGATCCGGCGGCGCTGGCTCGGCTCGAGCGCTGGCTCGACGGGCAAGTCGGCAGCCCGGTCGTCGGCTACGTGCACTGCTGGGGCGGGCGCGGGCGCACCGGGCTGGTGGCCGGGATGCACCTCGTGCGACATCGCGGTCTGACCGCCGCCGAGCTGCCCGACGCGATCGCCGCCCTGCGCGCCGGTCTGCCCGGGACGGCCCCCGAGAGCGACGAGCAGCACGACTTCCTGCGGAGCTATGCCGCCGCGACCTCGCGGCCAGCGTGAGGGCGAGAGGCCTGGGGTACCCTCCGACGATGGCCGAGCCCGTCCTGCTCCACGAGCGCGAAGGCGCGATCGCGCGCCTCGTCCTGAACCGCCCCGATCAGTTCAACGCGTTGTCCGACGAGCTCGTCGATGCCCTGACGGCCGCCGTGGCCGAGCTCCACACGGACGATCAGACGCGGGTGGTCGTGATCGCGGCTGCCGGCCGGGCCTTCTCGGCCGGCCATGACCTGCGCGAGATGCGCGGGCGCGCCGACGAGGAGTACTACGCGGATCTGTTCGGGCGCTGTGGCCGCATGATGGAAGCGCTCGTCGCGCTGCCCCAGCCGGTCGTGGCCGAGGTGCAAGGCGTGGCGACGGCTGCGGGTTGCCAGCTGGTCGCGAGCTGCGACCTCGCCGTCGCAGGCGCCTCGGCGCGCTTCGCCACCTCGGGCATCAACCTGGGCCTGTTCTGCTCGACGCCGTCGGTGGCGCTCTCGCGCAACGTCGCCACGAAGCACGCCTTCGAGCTGCTCTTCACCGGAGACTTCATCGACGCGGAGACGGCGGCGCGGATGGGCCTCGTCAACCGCGTGGTCCCGGACGCCGAGCTGGCCGACAGCGTCCGGGCGCTGGCCGCCAAGATCGCCGCGAAGCCGGCAGCGGCGCTGCGCTCCGGCAAGGCCCTCTTCTATCGCCAGCTCCATCAGCCGCTCGATGCGGCCTACCGCCTGGCCGGGGACACGATGGCCCACGATCTGCTCCACGCGGACGCGATCGAGGGGATCGACGCCTTCCTCGAGAAGCGCGATCCGACCTGGAAGCGGGACTGAGGCGTCAGCCGAGGCCTGGAAGCGGGACTGAGGCGCTCAGCCGAGGCCGCGAAGGTCCTCGACCGGCCCCTGCAGATCGACGCGTTGCCCGCTCCGCGCCGACTGGTAGGCGGCAGCGATCACCTCGAGCACGTCGCGACCCGCCTGGCCGTCGGCCGGCGGCGCCGTGCCGTCCCGGAAGGCTCGCAGGCTGCGCTCGAGCACGGCGCGGGTCGCGGCCATGGGCGCGTTCGCCGGATTGCGAGCCAGCGACGCGCGCTCGTCGCCCCGCTCCGACCAGGCGATGCCGTCCCGGCCCCACTCGAGCCGGACGTGGGGCCGCGTCGACCGGAAGAGCCCCGCCGACAGACGCGCCCGCCCGCCGTAGGAAGCGCGCAGGCTTCGCTCCGCGCAGTCGGCGCGAACCTCGAAGTACTGGGTGTTCACGTGGGAGAGGCGATTCTGGGTGACCTGGGCCAGCCGACCGCGCGAGAACTCGAGGGTCAGGAAGGCCACGGCATCGCTCGCTTCCTCGCGAACCCCGCAGGTCGAGGTCGTCGCGGAGACCGCCACCGGCTTCTCTCCGAACAGGAAGAGCAGGAAGTCCACGAGATGGAGGCCGGCCTCGTACAGCACGCCACCGAGCAGCTCTCCCCGCCAGCCGGGTTCGCGCCACGGGGGCAGGTCCATGCACTGCCACGCCTGCGCGGTGACCAGATCCCCGACACCCGCCTCCCCGACCTGACCGGCCAGGGCCTCGAAGATCGGCATGCAGCGGAACTCGTGGTTCATGGCGAGCCGCCCCGCAGAGGCCGACGCGGCCGCGAGGATCCGATCGGCCTCGGCCAGGCTGGGCGCGAGGGGCTTCTCGCACACCACGTGCAGGCCCGCCTCCAGCGCCGCGATGCACACCGGCGCGTGGGCCGGCGGCGGTGTGGCCACCACGATCACCTCCGGGCGCGCCTCGTCGAGCAGCCGCGCGAGATCATCGAAGACCGCCAGACCGAAGGCCTGTTCGGCGGCAGCGCGGCATCCGGCGTCCAGATCGCAGCCGCCGACCAGCTCCACCTCGGAAAGGCTCGCGAGCGCCGGCAGATGCATCGCCCGCGCCGCGTTGCCGAGCCCGACCACTGCCACCTTCGTCTTCATCGCTTCCCCTTCGGTCGATCGATGCCGCTGCGCCGTCGGATCCCGACCGGCGAGACCCTCGTGCCGCGGCTCAGCACACCCGCGCCAGCGCCCCGCCGTCCCCGAACCAGGCTCCGACCATCTCGCCGACCGCCCAGGAAGAGACGAAGAGCAGCTGCAGCGGCAGCGACGCGATCAGGTCTCCCCTCATCCTGCCCGAGGCCAGCACGGCCCGCGCCGTGCGCAGCAGCAGCACCGGCGGCAGGGCGAGGGCAGCGGCCCCGTAGAGGATTCTCGCGCCGGCGCCCTGTCCTTCGGAGCGCATGGCCGCGTAGGAGCGGGCATAGAGATAGCGCTGGCTGAAGTATTCCCAGAACGTGTAGTGCTTCTTGTGACCCACCGCGATCTCCGGGTGCGAGTGGAGCTCGATCCCGGCCTCGCGGATCGCGTCGTGGAGGCGGTTCTCCCAACGTCCCTCGGCGATCACATCTCCGAAGCGCTCGAGCAGCGCGCGCCGATACGTGACGTTGTTGCCGGTCAGCCACTCCGACGGGCCTTCGGGGGGCGAGAGGCAGGCCGCGTACTCGCACAGGAAGGCGGCCCGGTCGATGAACTTTCCGGTCGCCGCATTGTCGACCCGACCGCCGACGACCTGCTCGCCGGCAGCCTGCAGGGCCAGCATCGAGCGCGCCCAGTCGGGCGGTACGCGCACGTGATCCTCGATCACGCCGACCACGTCGGCGGTCGCTGCCTCGAAGGCGCGCTGGCGCAGCTCGGGAATCGTCGTGTCGGGCTCGGCCTCGAGGACGCGGACCTGGGGAAAGCGCTGGCGCAGGGGTTCGCGCACTGCCGGACCCAGACGGTCCGCCACCAGGATCTCGATGGCCGCGTCCCCCTGCTGATCGATCAATGCCTGGACCGCACCTTCGAGGTCGGACCAACCGTTGACCGAGGGAATCACCACGCTGAGTGCCGGGCTCGGCTCGGTCATGCGGTTTCCTCTGCAGCCTTGCGGATCGGTCCCAGGAGGTAGCCGGCTGCCTCACCGACGGACCAGGCGGAGAGAAACAGCAGCGTGAAGGGCAACGCGCGAAGGAAGGCGTGCTCGCTACCGCGCCGCGCGGCCCGGGCCACCCTGCGGAGCAGGAGCCACGGCAGCAGGGGGGTGGCTGCGAGGTAGAGCGCGCGCCGTGCGCCGCCCTCATCGAGCAGGCGCCTGCGCGCGTAGTCGCGCCCGTGCTCGAACCGATCGACGCAGAAGGCCCCGAGCCGGTAGCGGTGATTCTGGAGCACCTGCGCCTCCGGGCGGAACACGATCCGGGTCCGGCGGGCCGCCATCCGCTCGTTGGCGACGTTCTCCCACAGGCCTTCCAGGAACCAGGCCGTGATCTCCGCCGCCAGGGGCTGACGGTACGAGACGTTCGCGCCCGTGGGCGCGAACGCTGCGTCGCGTGGCGCCGCATCGGGGCCGAAGAACCCGTACTCCGCGAAGTAGGCGCCGCAATCGAGGGCACGCGCCGTCCGCGCATTGCCCATGGAGCCGCCGACCACCTCGGCTCCCGTCGCATGACCGTCGGCCAGGGCGGCGAGCCAGCCCGGCCCGGCGACGCAATGGTCCTCGGTCAGGGCGATGGCGTCGCCCTGGCAAGCGGCCAGGGCCAGGCCCCGAAGGCGCGGGACGGAGGCATCCGCAGGCGCCTCGACGAACCGCACGTCGGGGTGAGCGGCCGCGAGCGCCTCGCGCTCGGTGGCGTCGCCCGCCCGGGCGACCACGACCTCCGCCCCCAGGGAGCGAGCCTCGGGCGTCACCGACGCCAGGCAGGCCTCGAGCAACGGCCGCGCGCGAAACGAAGCCACGGCCACCGACTGCCTGCCCACCACCCAGCCATTCCTCCCCGACGAACCTGCGCAGGGTAGTGATTTCGGTGCGCGGCGCGCACGACTGAACGTTGGGCCCCGGTTCAAGCCCCGAAGTCGCCCGGCCGACAGGCGGTCGTGGAGTGCCCGCAGTGCCACCACCGCCAACGGTTCGCAGGCGCCACCGAGTGCGAGCGCTGCGGGGTGGTGTTCGCGCGGGTCCGGGTCGAGCCTGCGAGCCCCGGCCCCGCGGCTCGGGACGAGCCGCAGCCCCGGGCGGTCCTCTCGTCGCGTCTGCAGCCGGCCGGCCTGCGGGCCGCGGCGCTCGGGTTGGGTCTTGCGATCCTGACGCAGGTCTGGCCGCTGCTGCAGATGCTGATCCAGTACCTCGTCGTACTGGTCCACGAGATCGGACATGCCGCCGCGGGTTGGCTCTTCGGATTTCCGTCGCTCCCCGCGTTCGACTTCCTGTACGGAGGCGGCGTGACGAGCCACGGCTCGCGTTGGTGGCTGCTGGTCGGCGGCGTGATCGCGGGGCTGGCCTGGGCGGGCTGGCAGCTGCGCGCGCGCCCGTGGCCGCGGCTCGCGCTGGCAGGCGCCGGCGCCTCCTACGTGCTGCTGCTGTCCACCGGCGGGGATGCCGCCCTGATCCTGATGATGGGCCATGGGGCTGAGCTGCTCTTTGCCGCGCTGTTCCTGTTCCGGGCCCTGACCGGTTCGGGCTGTCAGCTGGCCGCCGAGCGCCCGCTCTACGCGTGGATCGGCCTGCACATCGTCCTGTTCGACCTTCGCTTCGCGCACGGGCTGATCACGAGTGCCGCCGAGCGGGCGAGCTACGGCGCGGCCAAGGGTGGGGGACACTGGATGGATTTCTCGCGCCTCGCCGACCTCTGGGGCCTTCCTCTCGAAGCCGTGGCGGGGGGCTTCGCGGCCCTCTGTCTCGCCCCGATCCCCTGCGCCTTCCTGGCGGCCCGGCGCCTCTCCGGCCCGACGCCCGACGAAGGCGCGGAAGCGCCGGGACCGGTCCCCGGCACCCTCGACCCGGCCCGCTGAGCCCTCGGGAACGCGGAGGCGGCCTCCTGGGGTCTTCCGCGCCTGCCCCTGCGATCGGGAGGCCCCCTCGGCACGGTCGCTGGCGTATGATGGAGGCCGCTCCAGGAGGCTCCCATGCACCGACTCCCGCCGCTGTTGATCGCCTTGGCCCTGACTCTCTTCCACGCACCGGCACGCGCCCAGATGGCCCTGGAAGTCTCGCCGGACATCACCACCAACCTGTCGGGAACGGTGGTCACCGATGATGAGGTCGGCGAGGACGATCTGGCTGGCTCGGTCGCCGTCGTGGCCCCGACCGCGGTCCTGCCCGCCGGAACGGACCTGGACGGCTTCGACCGCTTCCCGGGCGGCGGGGAGCTCTTCTCGACCGATACGACCGTGGCGATCGGAAGCCTGGTCGCGAGCCCCGGCGACGTGGTGCTCTCCGACGCCTCCGGAGACGTCCTGCTCTTCTCGTCCGCCCTGGCAGGTCTGCCGGCCGGAACGCGGGTGGATGCGGTGGCGCGGGACGTCGGCGCCGGCCTGCTGCTCTCCTTCGACACCACGGTGTTGCTCGATGGGACGACCTTCGAGGACGCGGACGTCGCCCGCATCCGCGCCAATCAGCCCGCGGCCAAGGCCTTCGATGCCGCTGCGGCCGGGATCGCGCCAGGCCTCGACCTCGACGCGGTCTACCGCCAGCCGGATGGCACCCTGCTCGTCTCGTTCGACGGAACCGGATCCGCCGGCGGTGTCACGTTCGACGACGAGGACCTGGTGAGCGTGGCCGGATCGGTGCTCGCGATGGCCTATGACGGCAGCGCCGAGCACGCCGGCTGGTCGCCGGCCGACCTCGACGCGGCCAGCGAGGTCGCCGATGCGGACAACGACGGGCTGCCGGACGCCGAGGACAACTGCCGGCTCCTGTCGAACCCGGGCCAGGCCGACACCGACGGCGACGTGATCGGCAACGCCTGCGATTGCGACTTCGACAACGACGGGTTCTGCTCGATCGCCGACTTCAATCTCTTCCTGCCCGACTTCCAGACCACCGTCGATTCCGGGATCGGGACGGACATGGACGGCAGCGGCTCCGTCGGCATCGGCGACTTCAACCTGTTCCTGCCCGGCTTCCAGGCCGGCCAGCCCGGGCCCTGATCCACGCCGGCTTCCGCACCGGGCCCCCCGCGAGAGGTCAGGCCTCGGGAGTGAAGCTCACCTGCATGTGCTCGAAGCTGCGGACCAGCGCAGAGGGCGCCATGCGTGGGCCGCCATCGGCGTAGGCCATGTCGGGAAGGCGGGCGAGCAGCTCCTCGAGCGCGACCCGCAGCTCCATCCGGGCCAGGTTGGCGCCCAGGCAGAAGTGGTTGCCCAGGCCGAAGGCCAGGTGGTGGGGACGCCGGTCGAGGTCGAGGCGATCCGGCTCCGCGAAGACCGACGCGTCGCGGTTGGCCGACGGGTAGAGCATCAGCACGCGCTGGCCCTCGCCGATTGCGGTTCCCCCCAGCTCGGTGTCGCACGTGGCCGTCCGCACGAAGGAGAGCACGGGGCTCGTCAGGCGCAGCAGCTCCTCGACGGCCGCCGGAATCCTCGTCGGGTCCTGGATCAGGGCCTCGCGAGCTCCGGGGTGCTCGATCAGCAGCGACATCGCACCGGTCAGACCGTTCCTCGTCGTCTCGTTGCCGGCCACCAGCAGCAGCACACAGAACATGATGAGCTCGTCGTTGCCGAGCTCGATCTCGTCGGCGCTGCGGCCGAGACCCATCGGGTCGTCGCCGTCGCCGTCGTGGTGCACGAGGAT
>JAJDAR010000213.1 GCA_029261775.1 Deltaproteobacteria bacterium
GACCATCCAGCGTCCGGCCTCGGTGACGATGTCCGGGTGGGCGATCCCGGCCTCGTCGCAGGTCTCCTGCACCGCGGCTACCACGTCGTTGGCGTACTCCTGCACGGTGTAGTTCTTGGAGGAGTGGAAGTTGGTGCGCGATCCGTCGTAGTCGACGGCCAGTCCGCCCCCGACGTCGAAGAGGTGCGGGCGTGCGCCGAGCTCGTGCAGCCCGACGAACACGCGGCTGGCCTCGCGCAGGGCGTCCTTGTGGGCGCGAATCGTCGTGATCTGCGAGCCGATGTGGAAATGCAGCAGCTCGAGGCAGTCTTCGAAGTGCTCGCTGCGCAAGCGGTCGACCGCCGCGACGATCTCCGAGGCCGTGAGGCCGAACTTCGACTTGTCGCCACTCGACTCGACCCACTTGCCCGCACCGCGGGCGGTGAGCTTCGCCCGGATGCCCAGATGCGGACGGATCCCCAGCTCGGCGGACACTTTGAGGATCAGGTCCAGCTCGTGATAGCGGTCGATGACGATGACCGGGGTGCGGCCCAGGCGCTGCGCGAGCAGTGCGGTCTCGATGTACGCCCGATCCTTGTAGCCGTTGCACACGATCAGGGCGTCCGGGGTGTCGAGCAGCGCCAGGGCCACCAGCAGCTCGGGCTTGCTGCCGGCCTCGAGCCCGATCCGGAACGGCGAGCCCAGGCTCACCATCTCCTCCACGACGTGACGCTGCTGATTGACCTTGATCGGGTAGACGCCGCGGAAGGCCCCGCGGTAGCCGTACTCCTTGGAGGCATGCCGGAAGGCATCGACGAGTCGCCCGATGCGGTGTCCCAGGATGTCGGGAAAGCGGATCAGGAGCGGAGTGCGCAGCCCGCGATGGCGCAGGTCCTCGACGAGGGCCGGCATGTCGATCGTGCCCCCGTCCGCCCCGATGGGCGAGACCTGCAGGTTCCCGGCGGCGTCGACGCGGAAGTAGCCGCGGCCCCACTGGGCGACGCCGTAGAGCTCCGCGCTGTCGCGGGCGGTCCATCCGCGCATCGTCTCTCCTTCGTGTGCGGTCGAGGCTCAGGGAAGAGGCTCGTCCCGCTCCTCTCCGGTGGTCAGGTCCCTGCAGCGGGCGACACCTCGCGCCTGCTCATCGGGACCGATCAGGAAGATCTGGCGGGCGCCGCTGCGGTCCGCGTCGGCGAGCGCTCGCTTCAGCTTGACCTCGCCGAGCACCAGCTCGACGGAGCGCCCCTGTGCGCGCAGGGCCCGGGCCAGCAGGGTGCCGGCGCGCCGCTCGTCCGCCCCGAAGGGGAAGACCACCGCGTCGAGATCGCGCGGCAGCTCGGGGAGCAGCCCCTTGTCGGCGAGCAGCTCGGTGATGACGGCATCGCCGAAGCCGAAGCCGACCGCCGGGACCGGCTTGCCGCCCAGGGTCTCGAGCAGACGGTCGTAGCGGCCGCCCCCGCAGATGGCGCGCAGGCTGCCCTCCGCGTCGAAGGCCTCGAACACGACGCCCGTGTAGTACGCGAGGCCGCGCACGACCGAGGCATCGAAGGCCACCCGATCGGCGAGCCCGTAGTCGTCCAACCGGTCGAAGAGCTCGCGCAGGCCCGCCAGCGCCGCGGAGCCGGCCGGGGCGTTGCGCTCGGCCTCCTCGAGCCCGGAGACCGAGAGCAGGGCGACCGCGTCCTTGGCTTCGGGACGCGGCAGGCCGACGGGCCCCGCCGGGTCGGCGAGCTGGTCCACGACCGCGTCGGCGCCGATCTTGTCGAGCTTGTCGATGATCACGCAGAGCGGCGCGAAGGCGTCCGGGCGATCCGCCAGGAACCGGTCGCGCAAGGTCTCCTCGAGCAGGGCCCGGCTGTTGATCCGCATCCGCACGTCCGCGGGTGCGAGGCCCAGCGCATCGAGCGCCGCGAAGATCGCGGCGATCAGCTCGGCCTCGGCCCCGACCCCGGCCTCGCCCCAGACGTCCATGTTCCACTGGTAGTGCTCGCGACGGCGTCCCCGCGTCATCCGCTCGTAGCGCCAGCACTGCGGGATCGAGAACCAGCGGATCGGCCAACGCAGACCGCCCTGACGCGCCATGACCATGCGGGCGAGCGAGGGTGTGAACTCGCTGCGCAGGGCGAGGTGCCGATCGTGGAGCTCGAAGTGGTAGAGCTGGTCCACGATCTCCTCGCCCGCCTTGCGCTGGTAGAGCTCCGCGTGCTCGACGATCGGCGCGTCCACCTCTTCGAAGCCGAAGCTGCGGGCGACCGTCCGCCAGTGGTCGAAGAGCCAGCTGCGCACGCGCAGCTCCTCCGGGTAGAAGTCCCGGGTGCCTCGCGGCGGCTGGGTCTGGATCTTCGTCACGGGCAGTCCCTAACAAAGTCGGCCGGCGGGGTCACTCGGGTCGAGCCGGTGGGGTCCGCCACCCTGGGCAGGCGATGCCATCCCCCTGGAAGGAACGCCGTCCGGAGCGCTCCCGTCAAGGCCCGGGCGCCGAGAACCGACACGGGAACGCGGGGTTCCGGGTTTGCTACACCCCGGACCCGACCCCCGGGCGGCCCTGCCGGCCGACCCGATCGAGACCCGAAGCGAGGAGAACCCGACGTGATCCGCCACCTACGCCCCCTTGCCTGCCTGCTGCCGTGCCTGGCCATGGCCGGCCTGTCCAGCCTGCTCCTGGCCTGCGGTGAGGGCCCCGACGGTGAAGCGCCCCCGGCGGCCGCCCCCGCGCCCGAGGCGGGCTCGGCCCCGGCGGCCGCCGGGGGCACCCCGGCGGATCTGCCGCTCGGGCTGCTGGTCGCCATCTCCAAGTTCGAGCGCAAGGACGGCAAGCCGGTGCCGATGAGCGAGCTCATGCTGCTCGTTCGCGAGGGCGGCGCGTGGAAGGGCACGCCGGTGGACGATCCGGAGAGCAACGTCTTCCACAAGGCGATGGTCTACACGCCGCCCGGCGAGGCGCCGGGCATCCTGACCCTCGGTGGCACCGCGGCGGTGCTCAAGCTCTGGCGCAAGGGCGCCGGGGGGCTGGAGCCGGCCGAGACCCTCTGGAAGGAGGACTTCGGAGGCAAGCACAGCCGCATGCGCGAGGCCGAGATCGGCGATCTCGACGGCGACGGGCGACCGGCCATCGCGGTCGCGACCCACGACCAGGGCGTCATCGCGGTGGTGCGTCCGAAGGCGGGCGGAGGCCACGAGGTGGAGAAGCTGGACGCGCAGCCCGACATCTTCGTCCACGAGATCGAGATCGGGGATCTGGACGGCGACGGCGTCCTCGAGGTGTACGCGACGCCGAGCGAGCCCAACAAGCTCGACGGCAAGCCGCAGCACGGCGAGGTCGTGCGCTACGTCCCGGCGAAGGGCGAGGGCCGGGTGGTCGTGGCCGATCTGGGCCAGCGCCACGCCAAGGAGATCCTGGTCGAGGACGTCGATGGCGACGGCACCGATGAGCTGTACGTCTCGATCGAGGCGGCCGAGGGCGGCGAGCTCGAGATCCGCCGCTACGACGCGGGCACGCCCGCGGACGGCGGCTTCCCGATCGCGACGTTGCCGGATCCGATGGCGCGCTTCCTGACGGCAGGCGACATCGAGGGCGACGGCGTGAAGGAGATGGTGGTCGCGGCGAAGGATTCGGGGCTCTGGCTGCTGCGCCCGGGAGACGACCCGCGCAAGCCGTGGGCCGCGACGCTGGTCGACGGGAACTCGAAGGGCTTCGAGCACGCGGCGATCCTGACGGATCTCGACGGAGACGGTCGGGACGAGCTGTACGCGGCGAGCGACGACCGCAAGCAGATCAACCGCTACGTGTGGGATGGGACGAAGCTGGTCCGGGAGACGATCTTCGAGCGCTCGAGCCCGCTGCCGATCTTCACCTGGAACCTGATGCCGGTGCCCCGGGAGCTGCTGCCCTGATCCTGGCGTAGCGCGACCGGGCCCGTCCGCTCCCGATCGCGCCCACGGCGGGGTGAGGCCGAGTTGGCAGGGCCACGTGATCCGCTCGGGTCGGGCCGTGCGTCCGCCAGGAGGGCTGCGTCCCTGGCACGGGGCGTGCACAAGAACCGATCCGTTCGCCCCATCGGTCCCCGAGGAGCGCGGGATGGTCCGCACTCTTGGGTTCGGAGCGGCGGCCGCCGCTTCGCTGTTCGTCCTCGGCATCGCCTGTTCGGATCCGATTCCTGGCCCCGAGGCGGGCCTCTTCGACTACCAGCGTCCGGCACACCTGGCGGTGCCGGGCGGCTGGGTGAACGCGGCCGGCGGCAACGGGCGGCACCGCCGCGTCGATCTGTCGATCGACACGAGGCTCGGGACCCGCGAGATCGGTGCGACCTGGAACTCCGCGACCGCGACCTGGCAGTGGAGCTTCGACCTGCACTTCGACGGCGACCGGCTGGTCGACGAAAGCGGCGCATCGCGCCGGGTCGCGAGTCTCGCGGCCGGCGACGCCCTGCCCGGGACCCACTGGGTCTTCCTCGGCCCGCGCAGCGTGCGTACGAAGGGAGGACTGGTGCACGAGTTCTCGCCGGAGGGGCAGCTCGTGCGGGTGCGCTGGGCGAGCAGCGCCCATCCGAGCCTGGAGATGGTGCGGTCGGGGGCCGGCGCGCCAGTGATCCGGATCGACCAATGCGCTTCGGCCGGCGTGTGCTCCCTCGTCGCTCACGTGGAGAGGGACGCGGCCGGGCGCGTGAGCCGGCTCGTCGACCGCGCCGGCCGCGTCGCAGCGTTTGCCTACGACGCGACCGGCCAGCTCGTCCAGGCCCGCGACCCGCTCGACGTGGCGCGCGGCTGGGCAGGTCGACGCTACGAATACGTCGCCGGCCAGCTCGCGGCGATGACCAGCTCGGAGGGCGAGCGGGTCGAGTGGGAGCACGACGCAGCGGGCCGCGTGACGGCCGTGCGCGCCGTCGGGCCGGGGCAGCCGACCTGGCGCTTCCGCTACCTCCGAGGGGGCCCCTTCGAAACGGAGCTCACCGATCCGCTCGGCGCGGTGACGCGCATCCGCTACGACGCATGGCGCCGCGTGCGGGCCGAGGTGGACGCGGAAGGAGACACGACCACCTTCGAGTGGGCGGTCCTGCGATCGACCGCCACCATCGCACCGGACGGCCGGCGCTTCGAGCGCGGCCACGCCGCCGACGACGTCGTGACGTTGCGGTCGCCCGACGGTCACGCCACCTCCATCACCTACGCGCCCGCTGCCGTCGATCGGGAGCGGCCGCTGGAGCGGCCACGTCTGCGCGTCGAGGATGCGCTGGGCCTCATCGAGGAGCGCGCCTACGATGCCGCCGGCCGGCTTGCGCAGGTCCGGAACGGCGCCGGCGAGACGACCTCGTTCACGTACGACGCCAGCGAGATGGTGCAACGGGTGACGGCGCCCGACGGGCTCGCCGTCAGCTTCAGCGGCTACGGCGACCACGGCCATGCGACCGTGTGGAGCCATCCCGCGGGCACGTTCCATCCGCGCTACGACGCCGTCGGCAACCAGCTGAGCGGCCCCGACCCGGGTCACGAGGCGGATCCGGCGCTCGGTGGCGTCGTGGAGCGGGGCTTCGACGAGGACCGCAACCTCGCGTCGGTGGTCGTCGCCGAGGGCATCCAGGCGGCCCCCACACTGCGCACCCTGGCTCTCTCCCACGGCAGCGATGGTCGCCGGCTGGCGATCTTCCGGCCCCGCGGCGCGGATGCGGTCTTCAGCTACGACGCGTTCGGGCGGCTCGTCGCCCGCGCGGATCGCCGTCAAGGCGTGATGCGGACGACGCGGCTCGAGCGCGACGCCCTCGGCCGGCCCACCGCCGTCGAGGCCCCGAACGGCATGCGCCAGGAGCGCAGCTACGACCGGGTCGGCCGGGTGATCGGCCAGCGCATCCTTCGCGACGGGTTGCTCGAGAGCGAGGCCACCCATCTCTTCGAGAACGGCCGCCTCACGCGGACCGAGGACGGGGCGTGGGGCGGCGCGGAGACGATCCGCCACGATGCCCATGGACGTCCCGAGGTGTTCGACCATCCAGGCGGTGAGCAGCGCTTCCTCCGCTACGACGCCCGGTCGCGGGTGGTGGCCGAGACCTACTGGGAGCCGGCCAGCAGCCGGCTGTTCGTGATCGAGCACGGGTACGACGCTGCGGGACGCGCCGATCGGCTGGGGCTCGACGGCGCTCCCCTCCTCCAGCACGTCGCCGTGGACGGGCGGCTCGAGCGCATCCACTACGGCAACGGCCTCGAGCGCAGCTTCCGCTACGGATCGGACGGCCAGCTCGTGGCGAGCGACACGCTGGACGGCGCAGGTCTGCAGGTCGAGCGCACCTCGCTCGGCGGCGGCTGCGGCTTCCCGTACCCGCTGTGCCACCGGGTCGAGACGGAGACCTTCGGCGCGAACGCCGCGAGCAGCATCGAGACCGTGCAGCTGTTGACGGCGACGAGCTCCGGTCCGGG
>JAJDAR010000214.1 GCA_029261775.1 Deltaproteobacteria bacterium
GGATCGGCGAGGGCCTCACGCAGCCCCGACAGGCCACCGACCTCGGCCAGGATGAAGCCGGCGTAGACCGCGGTGCCGCCCAGCATGAGCGTCAGCTGCAGCAGATCGGTGCGCACGACGCTGCGCAGGCCACCCGTCGCCGAGTAGCCGAGGGTGACGGCGACGAGCAGCGCGACCGAGATCAGGTTGTCGGTGCTGCGCGCCCAGAGGTCGGCGCCGTCGCCGACCGCGCGGGCGAAGGGCACGCCGACCGCGCGCACGACCGACTCGACCGCACCGAAGAGCCCGCCCGGCAACCAGTCGTGCCAGCGCAGGAACGGCTCGGCCACCTCCTTCGCGGCCCACAGCACCATCGCGAGCACGACGCAGTTGAAGACGGTGCCGAAGTAGAGCGCCTTCACCACACGCAGCACCGCCGCGGGCCGGCCGCCGTAGCGCAGCTCGGTGAGCTCGGCGTCGGTCAGCACCCGCGCCCGGCGCCAGCTGGCCGAGAGCAGGAAGCCCATCAGCAGGAAGGCGACGGCGTAGATCCAGAGTCGCCAGAGCGAGAAGATCCCGGCGGTGGCGACCAGGCCCGTGACGAGCAGCGGCGTGTCGGCCGCGAACTGGGTCGCGGCCATGCTGGCCCCGGCCTGCCAGCCCTTGAGCGTGCGGCCGGCGAGGAAGTAGTCTTCCAGGCTGCGGCCGGCCGCGCGCCGCGCGCGGTAGCCCGACGTCAGCGCAGCCGCGGCAAAAGCGAGAACGATGGCGGCGTCGAGTGCGTGCACCGGCGCGGACTAGATGTGCAGGGCCCGACCGTCCACCGCGAGCGCGGCCTCCTTGAGCGCCTCCGACACCGAGGGATGGGCGTGGCAGCTGCGGGCGATGTCCTCGGCGGACGCGCCGAACTCGAGGGCGACGACGGCCTCTGCGATCAGGTCGCCGGCCAGGGGACCCAGGATGTGGACGCCGAGCACGCGGTCGCTCGCCGCGTCGGCCAGGATCTTCACCATGCCGTCGGTCTCGCCACTGATGCGCGCCCGGCTGTTCGCGGTGAACGGGAACTTGCCGGTGCGGAACTCGATGCCGTCGGCCTCGAGCTGCTCCTGGGTGCGGCCGACACTCGCGATCTCGGGCCAGGTGTAGACCACGCTGGGCACGCGGTCGTGATCGACGTGACCGCGCTGGCCCGCAAGGGTCTCGACGCAGGCCACGCCCTCCTCCTCGGCCTTGTGCGCGAGCATCGGGCCGGGCACGCAGTCGCCGACCGCGAAGATGCCGGGCACCGAGGTCTGATAGGCGCCGTCGACCTGCAGGAAGCCGCGCTCGTCGCGCGCCACGCCGAGCTCCTCGAGTCCCAGACCCTCGGTGAACGGCCGCCGGCCGACGGCGACCAGCACGACCTCGGCCTCGAGCGGCTTGCCCGCGCCGCCCGCCGCGGGCTCGGTCTGCAAGGTCACGCCAGCGGGACCGGCCTCGACGGAGGCAACCTTGGTCGCGAGCTCGAAGCGCAGCCCCTGCTTGCGCAGCACGCGCTGCGCGGCCTTGCCGATCTCCCGGTCCATGCCCGGCAGGATGTGGTCGAGGATCTCGACCACGGTCACCTCGGCGCCGAGCCGGCTCCACACCGACCCGAGCTCGAGCCCGATCGCACCGGCGCCGATCACCACCAGTCGCTCGGGCACGCGCTCGAGCGCCAGCGCCCCGGTCGAGGTGACGATCTGCTTCTCGTCCACCGAAAGACCCGGCAAGCGGGTCGGCTCGGAGCCGGTGGCGATCAGGATGTGCCTCGCGCGCAGACTCTCCGAGGTCGCGTCCGGCCGCTCCACGTCGACGAGGCCCGCGCCGGCGATCCGACCCTTCCCGACGACCTGCCGCACGCCCGCCTTCTTCAGCAGCCCGCCCACGCCCGCACCGAGCTTGGCGACCACGTCGTCCTTGCGCGCCATCATGGCCGCCAGGTCGAGCTCGACCCCGCCGACCTTCACGCCGTGGGCTGCCAGCCCGTGTTGTGCCTCGGCAAACAGCTCGGACGAGCGCAGCAGCGCCTTCGAGGGGATGCAGCCGACGTTCAGGCAGGTGCCGCCCAGGCTCTCGCGCAGGTCGACGCAGGCCACGCTCATGCCCAGCTGCGCAGCCCGCAGCGATGCGACGTAGCCTCCCGGCCCGCCGCCGATCACCACCAGGTCGAAGTCCACTTCCGTCATGAAACGCCGGCTCCTCGCTAGATGTCGAGCATCAGCGACTGGGGATCCTCGATGCACTCCTTGACCTTGACCAGGAAGGTCACGGCCTCCTTGCCGTCGATCATCCGGTGGTCGTAGGAGAGCGCCAGGTACATCATCGGCCGGACCACGACTTCGCCGTCCACGGCCATCGGCCGGTCCTGGATCTTGTGCAGGCCCAGGATGCCGGACTGCGGACGGTTCAGGATGGGCGTCGAGAGCAGCGACCCGAACACGCCGCCGTTGCTGATGGTGAAGGTGCCGCCCACCATGTCGTCCTCGCGCAGCTTGCCGTCGCGCGCCTTGCCCGCCAACTCGACCAGCTCGGCCTCGATCTCGGCAAAGGACTTGGCCTCGCAGTGGCGCAGCACCGGCACCATCAGACCGCTGGGCGCACTGACGGCCATGCCGATGTGCACGTGGCGGTTGTAGACCATCTCCTTCTCTTCGAAGCGCCCGTTCACGGCGGGCACGGCCTCTGCGGCGGCGACCACCGCCTTGGCGAAGAACGAGGTGAAGCCCAGCCGCACACCGTGCTTCTTCTCGAAGCGCTCCTTGTAGCGACGGCGCAGATCCATCACCGCGCTCATGTCCGCCTCGTTGAACGTCGTCAGGATCGCGGCAGTCTCCTGCGCCTCCTTCAGGCGGCGCGCGATGGTCTGGCGGATGCGCGGGGTGCGCACGCGCTCCTCGCCGCTCTCGGCGGCGGACGCTGCCGCGGCGGCCCGGGCCGGCGCTTGCGTGGGCGCTGCGGCTCCGCCGCCTTCGACGTGACGCCGCACGTCCTCCTTCGTCACCCGCCCACCGGGGCCCGTGCCCGCGACCGCGGAGGCCTCGAGGCCGTGCTCGGCCAGCAGCTTGCGCGCGGCCGGGCCCTCGCCGCCTGTGACGCTGGGCTCCTCACCCCCCGTGGCTCCGGGCTCCTCACCGAGGAAGGCGCGCAGGTCCTGGGCGGTGATGCTTCCGTCCGGTCCGCTGCGCGGCACCGCGCTCGGATCGAGGGCGCCGGCGTGCTCGGGCGCTGGCTCGGGCCGGGCAGGCGCAGAGGGCGCCGCAGCCTCCGCTGCGGGGGACGGCTCGGCGGCGATCTCCTTCGGAGCCGAGCCGCTCTCCGGCTTGGGCGCCGCACCGGTCCCGGCCTCGAGCTTCGCCAGCACCGTCCCCACGGCGACCGTCTCGCCCTCGGCCACCAGGATCTCGGCGAGCACGCCCTCGCGCGGCGCGCCGACTTCGACGGTGGCCTTGTCGGTCTCCAGCTCGACCAGCGGCTCGTCCACCGCGACGGCCTCACCGGCCTTCTTCAGCCAGGCCGCCACGGTCGCCTCCGTGACCGACTCGCCCAGGTTCGGCACCACCACGTCGGTCATCGGTCGTTCCTCTCGCGTCGCTCCGCTTCCACCCGCCGCGAGGCGATGCGCGAGAGCGGCTTGAGCCCCACCGTCA